>JAVEWA010000067.1:0-16332 GCA_034004785.1 Polyangia bacterium | reverse complement strand
GCTCGGCGCCCGAGGCGGCCGCCACCGGGATCTCCATGATGCAGGCCAGGGCCCCGAGGCTCCGCGCGGCTTCGAAGAAGGCCTCTCCTATGGGGCGGATCTGCGAGTCGGTGAGGACGAGCATCGTCTCCCCGGGCTGCAGGGCCAAACAGGCGCCGAGGGCGTTTCGGGCCGCGTCGAGTAAGCTGTCATTCATGTCTCACCTCCGGGCGAGAGTGTACCCCGGGTCGGGCCCGGGCCCAACCAGCTTGGTACGCCCGGGCCCTCAGGTCCCCAGATTCGGTCAGCCCCCTGCCGCGCACCTGCCGGACGAGGCCCGGTCCATGTCCTGGGTCGCGCACCTGGCCGGACGTCTCCCTGCCGGGCAGACGAATTGCGGCCCGGGGAGGCCTCGTGATACGGTTGGCGTTGCACCGAGGGCGTCGAGTGGAGGAGACGAGCTGCCCGCCGCATGGGCGGGCCAGGAGCCCCCTTGGATTTCAGCGACGTGTTCGAGCATGCGCCGGTGCCCATCCTGATAGTCTTGCAGGGGAGGATAGCCCACTGCAACCAGGCGGCCATCGAGGTGCTGGGGTTCCTGGGCTTCGAGGTGAGCAAGGAGCGCCTCGGAGAGCTGGACTCCCTGATGGCTGTCATCCTGGAGGAGCGGGAGGAGGCCGAGCGGAACATCGAGCTCATCCTCGGCTCGGGCCAGGTCATCAGGAACATCCCGAGGACCCTCAGGGACGTCTCTGGAAACCGCGTCGCTGCCCTGGTGTCGGCCGGGCCCTGCACCTGGGAGGGCCAGGCGGCGGTGGCGGTCTCATTCGTGCTGCTGGGGCTCGGACCGGCCATCGCCAGCCCAGACCGTGGCGAGCTCCCAGATCGCCGCGCGGGTCTTCTCCAGGGCTTGACTCCACAGGAGGCCAGGGTCGCCCGCCTCCTGGCCGAAGGGCACGACACCGCCGGGCTCCGCCGCTTGCTTGGCATACAGACCTCCACCCTGCGGGGTTACATCAAGTCGATCTATCGCAAGCTCGATGTGCACTCGCGCTCAGACCTGGTCCGGCGGGTGCTCGGTCACAGGTAGGGGCATGCGAAGGGCGGGCTCGACCGACGCGGGCCTCGACCATCCGGGGCCCGGGTTCACGGAGCCGCGGAGAAGGCGCGGGAGAGCGCGGCCTCGGCCTCGCTCCGCCGCCGCTCGACCGAGCGGGCCAGCGAGAGCTGCGCAAGGGCCCGGTGCAGGTTGTGCTCTCCGCGCCCCGGGAAGCGCGAGGCGTCCCACCCGAAGTAGGACTCCGAGAGGGCGTCGGCGGCGAAGCGGCAGGCGAGCTCCGTGGCTATCTGGGCGACCCCCTCGACGAGGAGGCCCTTCTCCTCGGAGGTGACGAACCCAGACGCCTCCCGGGCGTAGCCAGTCAGGGCCGCTTCGAAGAGGGAGAGATCCAGAGCTGGCTCATGGCCGTCCTCGCCCATGGGATTGCACCAGGATCGCAGCGCGTCTCCGAGCTCCACCGGCAAGGTGAGCCGGCCCAGGGTGTCTAGGTCCACCCAGGCCAGGGCACGGTCCTCCAGCTCGTGAAACAACACGTTGGAGATTTTGGGATCTCCGTGGGTGATCCGTTGGGGGAGCTCTTCGAGGGAGACTCTACGGTCCACCATGGCAAAGAGCTCCTCCGCAAGGGGCAGCACTTTCTCGGCCAGGCGGTGACCTCCGCAATTCGCGATGGCCTGCTCGAGGGAGCGCCTGTGGAGGTCGAGGCCATGGGCCTGCCTCGTGAAACGGAAGCGGTGCTCGCAGCTCTGGAGTGCCAGATGGAAGCGGCCGAGCAGGGCGCCGGCCTCCCAGGCGAGGGCGGGTAGCTCGACCCTGGTGAGGGTGCGGCCCACGAGGGCTGTCTGGAGCCGCCATATCCCGAGCCTGGAAGGCTCGCCGGGCTGCTCTGGAGGCTCTTCCAGCTCGACCCAGAGGTCGCCCTTCAGGGTTCGGACCAGGCGCGGCGTGGGGAGGCCGGCCTCGGAAAGGTGGGCGGTGATGGCCTCGATGTCCAGGTGCAGCTCGGCCCTGAAGATGGGGTGGAGGCGCTGCAGGATGAAGGCGCCCATGGGCGAGTCCACCCGCAGGGTCAGGTTGATGAGGCCGGCGCTGATGGGAGTCAGGGAGGCCTGCCAGAGTCCCCAGTGGCCGAGCACCTGGTCGAAGACCGCTCGCATCGAGATGGCCATGCTAGGGGCGGGGCCCCAGGGCGGTGAGGGGCCTCGAGGAGGCCTCCCTGAGGATGACGATGGTCTGAGTGGTGCGCACGTGGTGATCCTCACGGGCCACCAGCGAGATGGTGTTGAGCCCCTCCCTGAGCGGAACGGTGGTGCGGAAGCCAAGGACGCGAGGATCGGCGTTGCCGAGGTTGGACCGGTAGAAGACCTTTCGGGTGGCGGGCCTGCCCTGTGGGCTGTGCACCTGCACGAAGAAGTCCGAGATCCGCTTGTCATCTTTGGCGTAACCCTGGATGACGACCTCCTGCTCCGTGGTGGAGAGCGGGTAGCGCTCGAGCGCAATGATGGGAGGAGTCAGGTGAAAAAGCCGGCGGAGGCGACCGGGAGGCGGGATCGCCGCCGTCGCGGGGAGCGCCTGTACATCGTCCACGGAGAGAAACCCCGGCCAGCCAGCGCCGTGCAGGACTCGCAGCCGATCCCCTGAGCGGCCGGTGACCTGAAGCACCGTTCCCCTTGGCGCGGTTCCAAGAAGGGGGCTCTTCGGATCGGTGCCCGCCGTGACGGGCGCGTCCTCGCCGACCACCTCCACGACGCCTCCGGAGTCGAGCACGCTCCGGGCCCTCCCCGAGACCGGGATGATCAGCCGCTGCTCGACGCCCTCTCCGAGCATGTTGTCGAACACGGTCAGCAGCAGGGTCACGGCCTGGGTGGAGCTGGCTCGCTTGAGATCGAACAGGAACTCCCCATTGGCCTCCTTGCCAGGGTCCAGCGGGCCCAGGTTCAGCCGGCCGCGGCCCCGGTGCAGAAACACTTCCGGGCCACCGAGGTTCTTGAGGGTGCCGACCGTCTCGGCGCTGCGTCCCGCGCCGATGTTGCGCACCGAGAGGCGCAGCCTGAGCGACTCTCCCCACTGCGCCAGACCGTCGCCATTGCCACCCGGCGCGGCGTCCAGGATCTGGTACTGCGCCGCGAAGATCGCCCGAGGCTTCCCGAGAACGCGCACCCGCAGGTGTTGATCCGGCGGCTGGTGGCCAAATTCCTCCGCGAAGACCAGGCGCATTCTCCAGACCGCCGAGCGCGCCTCGGGTGGAATCGCAACAGTCACCTCGGCGCTTCGGTTGGTGCCGGGATCTATGCGGCCGAAGAGGAACTCCTGGTCACGCAGGATGGGGCTGGAGGAGCTGCTGATGGCCCGGACCCGGTAGGCCGGGCCGACCCCCAGGTTGGAGACCGTCACCCTGATCTTCAGGGAGTCGCCGGCTGTGGCGAGCCCCCCATGGGGAACCGTCTCGATGTCCGCCTCCAGCATGGGCACGGCGCCAGCGGGCCCTACGCGCCAGTCGATGCCGTTCTTCTCCAGGGCTGCGGCGATCCTGCGGTACTCCACCTCGGCCCTGGTCGAGAGGAACTCCCGGGCCAGCCGAAGCACACGGCTGCGTTTCGGGCCATAGCCTTGCAAGAGGAGATCCCGCGCGAGGTTCACGACCAGTACGTCGGCTCCTCCCCCTGCATCGTCGGGCTCGGAGACGTCGGGCGGCCGATCAGACTCCAGGTAGCGGAGCTCGGCCAGCGCATCCTCGGTTCGTTGCCGGGCGAATGGATCCAAGTGGTCGGCGAGGTCCTGCTCCCTTCGACGCCCGCTCAATGCGTAGAAGGACACCCTCGGTGGCCCTACCTGGACGGGGATCATCCGGACGTCGGGGCTGATCCCCGTGGACTGGATGGACAGGTCCCCAGGAGTGAGGTACTGGGCGACGGTGAGCTTGAGGGCCGAGCCGTCACGGTTGTCGTAGAGCACCTGTACCGAGCCCTTTCCGAAGGTGCTCTCCCCCACGATCACCGCGCGATCCAGGTTCTTCAGGGCGCCGGCGACTATCTCCGAGGCGCTTGCCGACCCCGAGTTCACGAGCACGCACAGCGGCAGATCTCCCGCCAGGCTGAGCGGCCCGGCTCGCTTCTCCTCGCGCTGTTTGCCAGCGTTTCCGACGGTGGTGACGATCACGCCGGAGTCCAGGAAGAGGTCCGCCACCCGGATGGCCTGTTCGAGCAGGCCGCCCGGGTTGTTGTACATGTCCAGCACCAGACCCACCACGCGTTTCTTCTTGAGATCTCCGAGGTGTGTCTCCAGGTCTAGGGCGGTGGAGCGGCTGAAGTGCTTGACGCGCAGATAGCCGATGTTCCCCTCGAGGACTCGGGAATCGACGGTCTTCCACTTGATCACGTCCCTCGTGAGCTCGAAGCGGCGCACCTGGGACTCCCCGTTCCGCTCCACGTGGAGCACGACCTTGGTGCCGGGCTCCCCTCTAAGACGGTTCACCGCCTCGTTCAGGGTCATGTTGACGGTGGACTCGCTGCCGATACGCACGATCCGATCCCCGGCCTTTATTCCGGCCTTGGCAGCGGGCGTTCCATCTATCGGGGAGATCACCGTAAGCACGCCAGCCCTAACCGAGATGACGATACCGAGGCCCCCGAAGGAACCACGGGTTCCGACCTTCATCTCACGATAGGTCTGTGGGTCCCAGAGCACCGAGTGAGGATCGAGGGTGGACAGGGCTCCGCTAATGCAGGCGTACTCGACCTCCCTGATCTCGGTGGTCCGCGTCATGTGACGCTCGACGAACCCCACCACCTCCTTCAGCCGGCGGTAGAGCAGGTGTAGGGAATCTACGTCCTCCACGGGGAAGGTCCTCTGGAAGCCGCCCACCTGGACCGTCACGGTCTGCGGATCGTCCTGGGCATGGATGATGACTTCTGGCACCTCCTCCTGCATGGACTCGAGGGCCGAGTAGAGCATGCGGGAAGGGATGATGCGGGCCGGATCCACATAGCTGTCCTGCACGCGCTGCAGGACGTCCGAGAAGATGCGGAGCGCCGACAGGCTGTAGGCGGACTCGTCCGACAGGGGTTGCCTGGGCTCGACGCTGTAGTTACGCGAGGTGGAAGCGGAGAGGAATCGGTAGGCCGTCACTGCCGCGGCGCTTGCGAGGCAGAGCGACACCAGGACGATGGCTGTGTTTCTTCGAGCGGCCGAGGTCCAGGGCGGAGGGGTCGTTTGGTAGCCAGGGAACATCTCGTGGGGAGTATAAGGCGCTACGGGCGGCGCGTCGACTGTGGGTCGAACGGGGAGACTCCATGCAGGTTTACAAGAGCCTGGGACTCGGCTATGAGGGCCTCGCGAGCGAGGTTGTAAAACCACCAGCGAGGGCTCCCCAAAGGGCCTCGCGGAGACAAACGGAGACGATGCCATGTCCAGCACAGAGGCGCATATCGAACTGAACGAAACCTACGGCGCCCACAACTACCACCCTCTCCCAGTCGTCATATCCAAGGCTGAGGGGGTTTGGGTCTACGACGTGGAGGGGCGCCGCTACATGGACTGCCTTGCGGCCTACTCCGCGGTGAACCAGGGGCACTGCCACCCACGGATCGTCAAGGCCCTCACGGAGCAGGCCGCGCGCTGCACCTTGACCTCCAGGGCCTTCCACAACGACCAGCTCGGGGGGTTCTGCAAGGAGCTGGCCGAGTTCTGCGGCAAGGATCAGATCCTGCCCATGAACACAGGCGCCGAGGCGGTGGAGACGGCCATCAAGCTCTCGAGGCGATGGGGCTACGACGTCAAGGGCATACCCGATGGCGAGGCCGAGATAGTGGTCTGCGCGGGCAACTTCCACGGCCGCACCACGACCATCGTGGGATTCTCCACTGAGGAGGCCTATCGCCGCGCCTTTGGCCCCTTCACCCCTGGCTTTGTCGTCATCCCCTACGGCGACGACTCCGCCCTCGAGGCCGCCCTCGGGGAAAGGACCTGCGCGTTCCTCGTGGAGCCGGTGCAGGGGGAGGCAGGGGTGGTGGTGCCACCGCCTGGTTTCCTCATGCGAGCAAGGAAGCTCTGCCAGGAGCGGAACGTTCTCCTCGTGGCCGACGAGATCCAGAGCGGGTTCGGCCGCACGGGCCGGCGCTTCGCCTGCGATCACGAGGGAGTCGTGCCGGACATCTACATCCTCGGAAAGGCGCTGTCCGGTGGGTTTTACCCGGTCTCCGCCGTGGCCGCAGACAGAGCCCTCATGGGGCTCTTCAAGCCGGGTGAGCACGGGAGCACCTACGGGGGCAATCCCCTCGCCGCGGCGGTCGGCCGGGAGGCCCTGAAGGTCCTCGTGGAGGAGCGCCTCGCGGAGCGGAGCGCCGAGCTGGGCTCCTACCTGCTCGAGCGCCTGAAGGGGATGAAGAGCCCGCACATCGCGCTGGTCAGGGGGCTCGGGCTGTGGATCGGCGTGGTGTTGAAGCCAGAATCAGGTGGCGCGCGCAGGTTCTGCGAGGCCCTGATGAAGCGGGGCATGCTTTGTAAGGAAACCCACGATCACGTCATCCGAATCGCGCCGCCGCTGGTGATCGAACGCTCCGATGTGGACTGGGCCTACGAGCAGCTCGAGGCAGTGCTTCTCGCGCCCTAGATAACTCCAGGCAGCCGGGTGACCGATCTCGTATCGAGAGGGCTCGGATCCACTGGCGGCCCGAGGGGTTGATCCATAGTCACGGCGGGGTCTGGAGGGGAGTGCCCTGGGCAAGTGGGCCGCGGGCCGCGAGGCGCGAAGTCAGTGGCCAGGTCCCTTTTGACTGCCGCGGAGCGTGGCTTCTCCATCGGGCCTGGCTGGCCTTCGAGCGCCCCTGGGACCCCAGTGGGACTTTGTGAAATAACCAGTTGAAATGACGGAGTAATATTACATTGTATTTTGATTGAACCCTCCCTGGCCCTAGGCTACTATACGACCCTGCCTTTCAACTAGTTACAGACGTATTGGCGTGAAACTTTTATGAACTTGGTTCTCGGATCCCCTGCCGAAGGGAGGGATCTAGAGAGCCGAACCACCACGTGAACAAAGCGCCGAGCAGGTCAGATGAAGGATCAAATCCAAGGCTATCTCGCACGATTGGAAGAGGAACCAGAGCGGCGTGAGATCCTCGAGAAGCTCACCAAGCTCGTGTCCGACTACAGCGGCGCGGATCGCCCCGGGCTCGCCCGTGGCCTGGCCGCTGCCGCCGAGCGGATAACCGCAGCGGGGCACGCCGAGACGAGCCTCCTGCTCCTGGATCTGGAGGAGCAGGTCATCACGGAGGATGACGCGCGGGCGGAGCTGCTCTACAGGCGTGGGCGGCTCCTCGAGGAGGAGCTCCTCGACGAATCGGGCGCCATCGCCTGCTACCAGCGTATCCTGGCCCTTCGCCCGGAAGACGGCGGCGCCGAGGAGCGCATGTCACACATAGGGCTCGTGCGTGAGAACTGGGAGAAGATCGTCCAGAAGTACCTGGACGAAGCCCAGGCCTCCACCGACAAGGCCCTCACGACGAGCCTGTACCGCAGCGTTGCGGAGATCTATCAGAAGAACGTGCCAGGCGCCGCAGAGGTAGAGACCTACCTGCGCCGGAGCCTGGATGTGGATCCCACCAACAGCAAGAGCGCCGCTCATCTCGAGCGCATCCTCAGGCGCGCCAAGCGCTGGGATGACCTGGTCGCCTTCCTCCAGGGACGCATCGAGCGGCTCGAGGATGGGGCCGTGCGGGACTCCGTCAGGATGACCCTCGGCCGTGTGCTCGGGGCAGAGGTTGGGGACCGGGATGGGATGAAGGCGCAGTTCCAGAAGGTGCTGGACCGGAGCCCCGCGCATCCGCTGGCCCTCAGCGCTCTTGCGGACGCCTACCAGGAGGACGAGGCCTGGGAGGATCTGATCCTCATTTACGAGGCGTCCTTGGCAGCCCGAGGGGGCGAGCCCGATCTAGGCCTCCACATCCAGATCGGCATGCTCTGGTGGAAGAAGGTGGGGGACCTCGAGCAGGCGGCGCCCTACTTCAAGCGCGTTCGACAGGCGCAGCCCGCCAACACCATCACGCTCGACTTCCTCAGGGAGTACCACGCCCAGCGGGGAGAGTGGGAGGAGCTCCTCAGGCAGCTCCTGCAGGCCCAGCGGCTCGCCCGCGAGCCCGAGGAGAAGCTCCAGCTCGCGGTGGAGATGGCCGATATCGCCGAGACCAAGGCGGGCAACCCCGAGAAAGCCATCGACCTGTGGAAGGGAGTCGCGAGGCAGCGCCCTGGAGATCCCGAGGCCAAGGCCGCCCTGCGGAGGCTCTTCAAGGCCGCCGAGAAGTGGAACGCCCTCCTGGAGATCCTGAAGGAGGAGGAGGCCTCTCTGACTGCCGAGGACGTGGCGGGCAAGGTGTCGGTGCTCCACGAGATGGTCGAGATCTACCGCGATCGGCTGAACCTCGACGTGATGGTGATCAACACCTACAACGCCATCCTGGCCGTGGACGGCGGCAACAGCGAGGCGCTGGACGCCCTCGCCGAGAAGTACGAGGCCATGAACAGGTGGAACGACCTCATCGGGGTGCTCCACCGCAAGGCCGATGGTACCCAGGACAAGGCCTCCCGCCGTGAGCTTCTGCGCCGCGTGGCGCACCTGTGGATGGACAAGTTTTCTAACCCGAACAAGGCCATCGAGCCCCTCGAGCAGATGCTCGAGGTGGACCCCACGGACCCCGAGGCGCTCTCACTCCTAAAGGACATCTACGAGAGGCGCCGGAACTGGCGGGGGCTGCTCGGGCTCGTGGAGCGTGAGATTGAAGAGCTCGCGCCCGCGGATCGGAGGCCCAAGCTGCTCGAGATGGCGGAGCTGTGTCAGAAGCGGCTCGGCGATCCCAAGGCAGCCATCGGCGCCTGGAACCGGCTCCTCGAGCTGGACGATCACGATCCCGAGGCAATAGATGCCTTGATAGCCCTCTATGACAGGGAGAAGCGCTATCCCGCCCTCGCGGAGATGCTCGAGCGCCGGCTGGCGATGGCCACCGACGAGGAGGCAGTGCCTCTGCTGGAGCGCCTCGGCGCCCTCTGGAGTGATCGCATAGAGGCCCCGAGGAGGGGGATCATCGTCTGGAAGCGGCTCTTGCAGCTGCGCCCGGGGCACAGCAAGGCCCTGAGGGTGCTGAGAGACCTCTACGCCGCGGCGGCCGACTGGACGGCGCTGGAGACCCTCGCCGAGGAGCAGAACACCTGGCCCGACTTCATCGAGGTGCTGCTGCAGGCCGCGGATCGGGCCGAGGCCCCCGATGACAAGGTGGCGCTCTACTTCAAGGTCGCCGGCATCTGGACCGACAAGCTCGGCAAGCCCGACAGGGCCGTCAAGGCCTTCGAGCGCATCCTCGCGGTGGAGCCTGGCAACTTGCAGGCCGCCCAGGCCCTCGTCCCGATCTACGAGGGCGCCCAGAAGTGGCCGAGGCTCCTCGCCACCTACGAGGTGCTCCTCGGGTACGCAGAGGGCAAGGCCGAGCAGCTGGACCTCCACCGGAAGATATGGGAGCTCTGCGAGCAGAAGCTCGGCTCAAAGATCCTGGCCTTCGACTGGTGCGCCAGGGCCTTCGCGATCTCCCCGGAGGACGAGAGCCTCGTGGCCGAGCTGGAGCGGCTCGCCAAGGAAGCTGACGCCTACGAGAAGCTCACCGAGATCTACACCCGGAGGGTCGAGGCGCTCCAGGACGAGGCCGAGAAGACTGCCCTGCACAGGAAGCTCGCGCGGATCACGCTGGAGCTGCAGAACGACCCCGCCGCCGCGCGTGGGTTCTACGAAGCGATACTCGCCGCGGAGCCGGACGACGAGGACGCCCTAGGGGCCCTCCAGAAGATCAGCGAGGCCCTCGAGGACTGGCCCCGACTCCTCCAGGTGTACGACCGTCAGGTGGAGCTGGCCGCCGACCTGGATCGCAAGCTCGAGATCCTCTTCCGTGCGGGCATGATACAGGAGGAGATCCTGAAGGACCTCGACTCCGCGGTCGGGGTATACGACCGGATCCTGGCGCTGGAGCCCTCGAACCAGCGTTCCTTGAGGGCTCTAGAGAAGCTGCACACCGAGAGGGAGGACTGGCGAGCCCTGGTCGGGGTGCTCGTGCGCCAGCTCACCTTGGCGAGGGACTCTGCCGAGCGCGTCGCTTTGGAGTATCGCCTCGGAACGCTGCACGCCGAGCACCTCTCAGACAGGCGTGCCGCCCTGGACTGCTACAAGCGAGCCCTTGGCGAGGATGGCCTGCACAGGGCCACCGTGGCCGCCCTCGAGGGGTACCTCGGCTCGGAGGACCCGCTTCGGGCAGAGGTGGCGGCCGTGATGGCGCCCTTCTACGAGACTACGGAGGACTGGCCGCGCCTCGCCCAGGCTCTCGAGATCCTGCTCGGCGTCGAACAGGACGAGGTCGAGAGGCGCGAGCTGATGAAGCGCCTCTCGCCCCTCTATGGGCGACGCCTCGGTGACGCCGAGGGGGCCTTCACCAACGCCAAGAGGATCTTCTCCCTCGCGCCGGAGGACGAGGAGAACAGGCGCGAGCTGCGCGCTCTCGCCGACATGCTCCAGGACTTCGACGCCCTGATCGCCCTGTACGCCGAGGGCTTCGAGGAGCGGTCGCCGGAGCTTCAGCGGACCCTTGCCTGGGAGATCGCCTCTACTCACCACGTCAACCTCGCCGATTCGGCGAAGGCCAGGCCCTGGTACGAGAAGGTGCTCGCCTTGGAGGAGGGGCACGACGGAGCCTTTGGGGCCCTCAACCAGATTCTGAGGGAAGCTGGGCAGTGGACGGAGCTCAGGGAGTTGCTCGGCAGGCGTGTCCAGATCGTAATGGATCAGGAGGCCCGCAAGGAGCTCCTCTTCCAAATCTGCGCGCTGAACGAGGACGTGCTGGCGGACGTGACAGCGGCGATTGAATCATATCGCTCCGTGCTCGAGATCGAGCCGGGCAATCAGCAGGCCTTTGCGGCGCTCGAGCGGCTCTACGAGCTGGCGGATCAGTGGCCCGAGCTCGAGACCTTGCTGTCTCAGGAGCTCGGTTTCGTCGAGGACGAGGCGCGGATCGCGGATCTGCAGTTCCGTCGCGGTCAGCTCCTGGCCAGGAGGCTCGGAAACGCCGACGGTGCGGTGGACCTCTTCACGGAGGTGCTGGCCCACGACGAGGGCCACAGGGGAGCCCTCGGCGCTCTCGAGGAGATGCTCTCCACCGCCGAGCTTCGCCAGCGGGTGGCTTCGATATTGGAGCCCAGGTACGAGAGCGCTGGAGATTGGGCCAAGCTGGTGGCGGTGCTCGAGGTGCAGCTCGAGGCCGCCCCCGACGAGCACGCCAAGGTGGAGCTGCTCGCCCGCATCGCGGAGATCCAGGGCGCGAGCCTGATGGACCCGGACGCGTCCTTCGCAACCTGGCGCCGGGCCCTCTCGGTGCAGCCCGGCAACCAGCGGGTGCGAGAGGCGCTGTCTATGCTGATCGAGACCTCGGGCCGCTGGGAGGACGCCGCTGCGGTGTGGCAGGAGGGGCTCGCGGCCGCCGACCCATCGGACACGGCTCTCGCGGACGAGCTGATGTTGAAGCTCGCCCAGCTCTATGAGCGTCAGCTCATGGATGCCTCGCAGGCGACCCATTGGTATCGGACCTTGCTCGACAAGGATCCCTCGAACCTCGAAATGGCCAAGCCCTCCGCCGAGGCGCTCGGCCGACTCTACGAGGCGGCCGGTGACTGGTCGAGCCTGATTGGGATCCTGCGGAGGGAGGTGGAGTGGGCCGAAGACGGAGTCTTGCGCAAGAGCCTCCTCTATCGGATCGCCGAGATCCAAGAGACGGCCCTCGAGAACCCGGCCTCCGCAATCGAGACCTTCCAGGAGCTGGTGGACTTCGACCCCGAGGAGGAGCACGCCCTGGACAGCCTGGAGAGGCTATTCTTCCAGGGGGAGAAGTGGAACGATCTTATCGGGATTCTGAAGCGGCGCGTGGAGCTGTCGCCTGATGCGGGCGAGCGGAGAGCCCTCCTTGGCCGCGTGGCGATGCTCTACGAGGAGGCCCTCGAGAACGCCGAGGAGGCTTCCTCCGCCTGGATGACCGTGCTCGACGAGCAGCCTTCGGACCTGGAGGCAATCCGCGCCCTAGCCAGGCTCTACGAGCAGGCCTCTCGCTGGAACGACCTCCTCGGCATGCTGGAGAGAGAGCTGGACCTGCTGGACGACGACGCTGCGCGGGTGGCTCTGACCTACCGCCTGGGTGATCTGCTCCAGCACAGGCTGGACGACAGCGAGCGCGCCATCTACCGCTACAACCAGGTGTTGGAGATCGATCGCGGACACGCGGAGGCGCGAAGGGCCCTCGAGGAGATGCTCGGAGACAGCCTCCTCGCCATGCCCGCCGCGGAGATCCTGGAGCCGATCTACACCACCGAGAGCAACTGGGAGAAGCTCTGCTCGATCTACGATCTCAAGGCTGAGAACACAGCCGATCCCGCCGAGAAGGTCCGCCAGTACGTGCGGATCGCCGAGATCCAAGAGACTGGCATGGGCAACACGGGGGCGGCCTTCGACTACTACGGCCGCGCCATCAAGGAGGCAGTGGCCGAGCCTGGGCTGAGGGAGATCCTGCAGGCCTACGAGCGGCTCACCTCGCAAAACGGCCGCTGGGCCGATCTGGTGGCCCTGTACCGGGCTGTTGCCGGGGAGATCCTGGATGCGTCGCTTCAGGAGCAGGTCAGGGTCACGGTTGCGGAGGTATCGAGGCTGCACCTCGGGGACATGGACACCTCGCGGGCATTCTTCAAGCAAGTGCTCGACGCCGATCCCGAGAACGTGAGGGCCCTGGACGCCTTGGAAGGCATCTATGTCCAGACCCAGGACTGGGAGCCGCTCCTGCAGGTTTACGAGGCGCGGGCGGACCTCGCCGGAGACGACCCTCCCCTCAGGCGCAGCTACCTCGCCAGGGCGGCGCACCTCTGCGAGGAGTACCTCGACAGGTCCGAGGAGGCCATCCGGTGCTGGGAGCAGTGTATCTCGCTCGATCCGAAGGACAGGGAGGCCACTTCAGCGCTGGAGCGCCTCTACGCCAAGGGCACCCGTTGGGCTGATCTCGCGGACCTGATAGAGGGGCGCTTCCCCTATGTCGAGGAGCTCGCCGAGGCAGTGGCCCTGCGCTATCAGCTCGGTACGATCCTCAGACACCAGCTCGACGAGCCCGACCGGGCCCTCGAGAACTACCGGGCCGCCCTGGGCGGGGATCCCTTCCACGCCGAGGCCATCGACTCGATCGAACGCTTCCTCGACGATCCAGACAGGCGCGGCGAGGCCGCGGAGCTCCTGGAGCCCATCTACGCGGCGCGGCAGAACTGGCCGCGGCTCATCGAGATCTACAAGATCAGGAGAGAAGCCGTCCAAGATCTCGAGCTGCGGCCCAAGATCACCCGCAAGATCGCGATGCTCTACGAGGAGCAGCTCGAGGACTTGGACCAGGCTTTCACCTGGTATGGCAACCTGTTCAAGGAGGCGCCAGAAGAGAAACAGGTGAGAGATCAGCTCACGCGCCTGGCAAACATCCAGGAGAAGTGGGCCGCCTTGGCCGAGATCCTCGCCGACCACCTGAAGGACGTCTATGACGAGTCCCCCGCTTCTCTCGAGGTTGGCGAGCAGCTCGCGAGGATCTACGACGAGCGCCTCGACGACGTGGACAAGGCCAAGGAGTCCTACCTCCGGGTACTGCAGTCCGATCGGAGCCGCCCGAGGGTGTTCGAGTCCCTGGAGCGCATCCTCACAAGGGCCGAGCGATGGAACGACCTCTTGGCGGTATACAGAGAGGCCGCCGACGGCGCGCTCGAACCCGATGAACGAAAGGGCCTGCTCTTCAAGATATGTACCATCTGGGAGGAGGCCCTCGGCAACCTCGACGAGTCCATCGACGCCTACCGGGCCGTCCTGGAGCTCGGCGACAACGACCGCAGGGCGATCTCGTCCCTCGATCGGCTCTTCGTGCAGCAGAAGCGCTGGACCGACCTGGTCGAACTCCTGCACCGGCAGCTCGAGCAGCTCCATGCGCCGGGCGAGATAATCCCGATCAAGCTCCGCCTCGGCGCCCTTTACGAGGAGCGGCTGGAGGATCCTGCCTCCGCGATAGACGCCTACGAGGAGGTCCTCGGCATGGACGGGGGCAACCCCGACGCCATCGCTGCCCTGGAGCGCCTGATCAACTCCGAGGATCACCGCTTCCGGATCGCGCAGATCCTGGAGCCCGTTTACAAGGCCCTGGACGAGTGGCGAAAGCTGATCGTGATCTACGAGGCGCAGCTACTGACCATCGACGATCAGGCGCGCCGCGTGGAGATCTTGCGTGATGTGGCCATGCTCCAGGAGCACAGAGCGGGCGACGCGAGCCAAGCCTTCGACGCCATGGCGAAGGCCTGGCGGGAGGACATCACGGACCAGACGGTGCTCCAGGCATTGGAGGTGCTGGCCTCCAAGATCCAGGACTGGGGTCGCCTCGTCGAGGTCTTGGCCCAGGGAGTGGCGGACAGCTACGACTACGAGCTGCAGGCCTCCATCTGGCTGAAGATCGCGCGGATCCGCGAGGAGGCAGAGGGGAACCCCGAGGCCGCGGTGGTGGCTTACAACAAGCTCCTGGAGGTGCGGGAGGACAGCGAGGAGGCCATCGGCGCCCTGGAGAGGCTGCTGCCCTCGCTCTCCAGGTGGGAAGACCTGATCAAGATCCTCCGAAAGAAGGCGGAGCTCTCCGCGGAGCCCTTCGACCAGAAGGACTGCTACTACAAGATAGCCGAGATACAGGAGCACACCCTCGGGCAGTCCGCCGAGGCAATCGCCACCTTGCGACAGGTCCTCGCCATAGACGAGTCAGACGAGGTGGCCATCGCCTCCCTGGAGCGGCTCTACCTGGGCGCCGAGTCCTGGAAGGATCTGGTGGAAATCTACAGGCGCAAGATTGACTCGATCAGCGGAGCCACCGAACGTCGAACCATAGTGTTCCAGATGGCCTACGTTTTGGAGGCCAAGCTGGAGGAGCCCTACGACGCCGTCAGTGCCTACCGGTCCATCCTTGATCAGGACCCGGGGGACAAGGACGCCCTCATGGCGCTCAATCGGCTCTACACCAACGGCAAGCAGTGGCCGGACCTCCTGGAGGTGCTGGACAAGCAGATCGAGATCTCTTCCGACGAGGTCGAGCGCTGCAACCTGCAGTATCGGGCAGGCTGGGTGCTCCAGAACGAGATGGAGGAGGTGGAGCTGGCCATCGAGCGTTACGAGAGGGTTCTCGGGGACAACCCGACCTATGCCGACGCGCGTCTCGCCCTCGAGGAGCTCGTCAGGACCGAGGACGGCCGCGAGGCCGCCTCGCGGGTTCTCGAGCCCCTTTACCGGCACGCCGGAGACTGGCAGCCCCTCATCGCAGTGCTGGAGCTCAGGGTCGGCGCCGAGTCGGATCGCGCGGCAAAGGCCGAGCTGCTCCGCCAGGTGGCGATGCTCAACGAGGAGGGCCGCTCCGATGCGAGGGCTGCCTTCCACGCCTACAGCCGGGCTTTGGCAGAGGAGCCGGGCGACGACGCCACGGCCGGCAACCTGGAGCGTCTCGCGCTGGCGCTCGGCGCCTGGGCAGACTTGGCCGACCTCTACGAGAAGGTTTTGGCGGACGTTTACGACGACGAGCTGGGCAGGAGGCTCACCCTCACCCTGGCTCGCCTCTACGAGGAGGCCCTCGGAGACCCGGGCAAGGCCATCGCCAAGTATCGCAAGGCCTATGAGTACGGCGGTGATGAAGAGTTCGCCCTCGCGGCCCTGGATCGGCTGCTCGAGCGCACCCAAGACTGGGAAGGCCTCGCGGACGTCTTGAAGAAACAAGTGGACGCCATCTCCGACCCGGATGCCCAGGCGGCCTTCCTCTTCCGCCTGGGAGCCTTGAGGCGCCAGCAGTTCAGGGACAACGATGGCGCGCTCCAGGCCTACCGTGACGTGCTCGAGAGGAGCCCTGGTCACGCCGGGGCCTTGGAGGCCCTCGAGTCCATGCTCTCGGAGGTCGAGAGCAAGGGCCAGGTGCTCGACATCCTGGAGCCGGTATACGAGTCGGCGGGCAACAACGAGAGGCTGGCCTGGCTGGCCACGCAGCGACTCGAGCTCCTGGAGGACCGGTTCGATCGCGCCGCGCTCCTCGAGCGCATCGCCGAGCTGGCCGAGCAGCAGCGCCAGGATCCCGCGCGCGCCCTCGACGCCTGGGGGCGCGCCCTCGCCGAGCGCCCGGACGAGCAGAGATACCTCGACGAGATGCAGCGCCTGGCGGAGTCGCTGGGGCGCTTCG
>JAVEWA010000066.1:0-16355 GCA_034004785.1 Polyangia bacterium | reverse complement strand
GCCTGACGCCATGGACGCCAGGGCCGCAGGGGCCGTGCCCCGCTTCCAGAAAAGGGCACCCAACACAGGCACGAAGAGCCCTGAGACCATGAAGGCATAGGAGTGCAGCATCAGGTCCAGCACGCTGAATCGAGGCATCGATGGGGTGCATCGCTGGACCTACGGAACCACCACTCGGCGGATCTCGGAGGGGATTCGCACCAGGACCTCGTAGTTGAGTTTTCGGGTCAGATCACCAAAAGAACACACCGAGATCGCCAGCCGCCCTTGTTTGCCTATGATCACCACCTCGTCGCCGGACTTGACTTGTGGCAGGTCTGTCACGTCCACCAACATCATGTTCATGTTGACTGTGCCCACCACCTGGGCGTGACGCCCGTGCACCAGGACATGCCCCAGGTTGCTCAGGCTCCGGGAGAAACCGTGGGCGTATCCCACCGGGACCGCTGCGATGCGTTGGCGGCGGGTTGTCAGGTAAGAGTTGCCGTAGCCAACGAACTCGCCGGGGGCGACGGTTTGGATCGACATCACCTGGCTGCGCCACTTCATCACCCTACGCAGGGCGTCCTCGCCCATTCGAGGGAGATTCGGCTCATGCTCGAGAGCCCAGCGCATCCGGATCTCGGTGCTGGGCCAGAAACCGTACTGCGCGATCCCGCAGCGGACCAGGTCTAGAACCGCCTCGGGGTAGGAGAAAATCGCGGACGAGCAGGCCACGTGTCGGCGACCGATGGCCACTCCCCGCTTGTTTAGCGAGGCAGATATCCGCTCGAACCTCTCGATCTGCTGCTGTATCCGCTGATGGTTGGCTGCGCTTTCGGCCCCAGCAAGGTGGGTGCACAGGCCCTCGATGACGAAGCGCGACGGGTGCTCGGCCAGCAGGGTCAGCACCGACTCGAGCTCGGCGCCGTCGAGTCCCGTGCGGTTGAACCCGGTTTCAACCTCGAGGTGGACTCGCGCCGGTTTCCCCGTGCGTGTCGCCGCGTCGAGGGCCTGCCGGGCTCGCTCGGCCTCGAAGACCCAGAAGGAGATCCCCTTTTCCACCGCCCACTCCAGGGCTGGGGCATCGAGCCAGCCCATTACCATCAGCTCACTGTCCTCGGTGCGACATTGCCAGGCCGTATGGGCCTCGTCTGCGCCGAAGACCGAGAAGTGACGCACTCCACAGCTCTCGGCCAATGGCAAGAAAACGTCGATCCCGTGGCCGTAGGCGTTGCCTTTGATGACCGAAGAGAAGACCGTCTTCGGCGGCAGATGTCTCATGATGAAGCGTAGGTTGTGCTTCAGGGCCGACGCACATAGCTCGATGACAGATGGCTGGAACGCGCAGGCCATCACAGATCCTGCTTTGCGAGTAGCAGCGCCGTGCGGCACAGAATGGAGGCTCCGACCCCGATCAGATCGTCTGGGAAGTCGTAGCCGGGCGAGTGGAGCGCCGGGTGTTCCGCTCCGCTCCCAAGGCCGAACAGGGCCCCCGGCCAGCGGGACGCGATGTGCCCGAAGTCCTCAGACCAGGGAAATGGCTGAGCCGGGAACACCCGTTCGAGCCCGAGCTCGTCGGCTACCCGCGAGATCGTCGCGACGACGCCGTGATCGTTCCAGGTGGCTGGGAACTCTTCGGAGAACGAGACCTGACAGCGTAGGCCATGGGCTGCGGCCACGGCCATGGCCAGGCGAGAGCACCTCGCGGCCAGCTCCTCCGCCAGCGCCTGCTCGTGGGCGCGTAGGGTGGCAAGCACCGTGGCCGTGCCCGGAGCGGTTCCGAAGGCGCGTTCGCCGAGGCGGGCGTGGATCACGGTGACCTGGGCCGCCTCGTGCAGGGAGGTCGTACGCTGGGGCAGGGCCTCGAGTTCCGTGAGCAGCGCGGCCACGGCGGCGGTGGGGCTGCGGCCGCGATTGGGCTCGGAGGCGTGGGCCGTGGCGCCTTCCAGAGCGATGACGACTCCCTTCGACGCCGAAGCGAAGGGACCGGGACGAAGCACCACGCAGCCCAGGGGGAATCCAGGGAGGTTGTGAACCGCCAGGGCCGAGTCCGGCTCGAAAGAGGCGAAGGCGCTGTCTCCAATCACCGCGAGGGCGCCCTCGCCCGTCTCCTCGGCGGGCTGGAACATGAGGACTATCTCCCCCCTGGTGGGTCGGCGTCGCCCGAGCATAAGGGCTGCCCCCATTACCATGGCCATGTGCCCGTCGTGGCCGCACTTGTGGGCCACGCCGTCCACCTCTGAACCGTGATCGATCTCGATCTGCTCCGAGATGGGCAGGGCGTCCAGCTCGCACCGCACGAGCACCCGGGCGCCGGGGGCCTCGCCGCGGAACAGGCCGAGCAGACCGTGGCCGCCAAGGCCGCGAACTACCAGGTCGGCGCCCGCTTGTCCTAGGGCGTCTGCTATCGTCGCTGAGGTGCGTTCCTCGAGGCCGGCGAGCTCCGGGCGACGGTGCAGATCCCGCCGCAGGGCGGTCAGGACCGCCAGGTCTTCCGGGCCTAGACGACGTTCTCCCTTCGCGGTCACGCCCGCCGCACAATCTTGGCCAGCACCGGAGGCGTCGGCGCAACGTCGAGGTCCCAATCGGCGTGGACGGCCTCCGCTAGATCCTTAGAGGGCGGGACCAACTCCTTAGCGATACAGGGATCGTTCATCAGCCTTTCTAACGTCGAGTGGCGCCAAGATATTCCATCTGCACGCCTGGCTCGCAGATCTTGCCCACGCATATCGGCCCGTGCATCTTCATTCGCAGCTCACTCGGTCGCAGTCGTCACAGGGGTTCACATCCCGATCATCGGTTATCGGGCGAGACGGGTCAAGGCTCTGCCTCCCACGGGCTCTGCCTCCCACGGGCTCTGCCTCCAAGTTTGTCAGGTGAGCGCCGAGAAGACGAACATGAGTGTACCGCTGGTAACATGTCGCAAGCGTAGGGACGAAATCGGAACCTGGCTCCAGTTGTTGGCCTGGGATGAAGCTCGAGGGATGTCCGCTCTGCGACTTTCGGTTGACGGCTATTTCGGGGGGACACTACACTCGTAAGGTCACGACGCGGCGACGTGAGCCGGCGAGAGGGGGAGCCCCCATTGCGCCGGATGAGTCTGCCTGCTCCTGACGCGAGGTGGCTGCGATGAGGGAACCACTCTTTTCTCTCCTTATGACCTGTCTCTTGTCCGGATTTGCCTGTGGCGGTTGCGATCACAAGAGCGGCAACTCCGGCGGCGATTCCGGGGCAGGGACGGATGCCACCGGAGGCGCCGACTCCGGTGGCGCCGACGCCAGCGGCGCCGATGCCGGCACCATCGTTCCTCCCACCACGACGTGCTCCGGCCGACTGGAGCCGGTCTCCCCCACCGGGCGCGAGGCGGTGGTCGGGGATGGCGCCCCCGAGAGCTGCACCGAGCAGGCGCTCCATGAGGCGGTGGACCTGATCAACGCCACCGCAGGTGGCGGCACTGTGAGCTTCGACTGCGGGGGGGCCCGCACCTTCGAGCTGACGAGCTCCATCTACCTCACCGAGGACGCCATCGTGGACGGTCATGGGCTCATCACCCTGAGCGGCGGAGGCGCGGTCCGGGTCATCGAGCTGGACCACCACCTGAGCTTCGTGCTGCAGCGCATCACGATCCGGGATGGTTTCGTGCCCGCAGGTAGCGACAACGAGAGCGGAGCGGGACTCCTTCACCCCTGGTTCGGCACCCTGGAGGTCATCGACGCGACCTTCATCAACAACCACTCCGCCAGCCAGGACCATGACGTCGGCGGCGGGGCGATCTACGCCGGTGGGCTGACGCACGCGGTGCTCTCCGGCGCGGTCTTCGTGGGCAACAGCGGCTCCATTGGGGGCGCCGTGCTGAGCCGGAGCACCAACCTCCGGGTGGTCGATACCGTGTTTATCGAGAACGTGGCCACCACCTACGCCGAGAGCGGCCAGTATGGCAACGGCGGCGGGCTCTACATCGATCGCCTGTGGCTCGACCTCCCGGTGGACTTCGTGATCTGCGGCGGCGTGTTCGAGCGCAACCGCGCCCGGCAGCACGGCAGCGCGTTTTTCTCCTACAACCTAGAGGGCTCAGAGGCGCGCTTCGAGCTGTGCCAGTTCAAGGACAACGTCATGGAGGGCAGCGGAACGGGCACCGTCTATCACCAGGGTGTGCCCCTCGTCCTGACGGGATCGACCTTTTCGGGAAACAGCACCGCTGATCACGCCGCGGGGTTGTTCCTAGGAGGCGGATCGGACGCCGACGTGGTCAACTGCACCTTCGAAGGGAACCAGACCCAGGGGAACGCCGGAGGCCTGTGGGCGGGCAACGGCACGGTCACCGTCACGAACGTCACCTTCGCCCACAACAGCGCCGACTACGGCCCCGCCATCTTCAAGGGGCAGGACGGCACGGTGACGCTGACGAACGTGATCTTCGACGGCAACAGCACCGAGAACGCCTACAGCGCCCTCGCCTGTCACGCGACCTTTGGCGATGGGGGCGGCAACCTGCAGTGGCCCGACGTCAAGAACAACGGCAACTCCGACACTCCCTGCGCGGAGGGCATCCTCTTTGCCGATCCCCTCCTTCTCCCCCTCGGTGACAACGGCGGCCCCACCGAGACCATGGCCCTCTCCGCCGGCAGCCCGGCCATCGATGTCTCCGACGACTGCCCGGGCACGGACCAGCGCGGCGAGGCTCGCGTAGGCCGCTGCGACTCGGGCGCCTTCGAGTACCAACCCTGAGCTTCCCGTGCCGCGCCGCCCGGCGCCTCGAGCGCGAAGGGTCAAAGCACCCGAAGGCACCTTTCCTCTATACCGACTGCGCCCGAGGGCCAAGGCGCGTTGTCACCGCGCTGGAACTGGTGTAAGAGCGGAGGCTATGAAAGCTGTCATCCTGGCCGCGGGCGTGGGCAGCAGGCTCCGCCCAATTACAGATCACACTCCCAAGGGGCTCGTCCGCGTGGCGGGCAGGCCGATCCTGGACTACGCCCTGGAGGCTTTCTACAAGGCCGGCATCGGTGAGGTGCTGGTGGTCACGGGGCACCTGCACGGGCAGATCGAGGCCCACCTCCAGGGCGCGTCCATCCCCTGCCGCACGATCTACAACCCCCGGTTCGACACGGCCAACAACTACTACTCGCTGCTCCTTTGCGAGGAGGCCGTCGGCCGGGAGGCCTTCGTCAAGGTGGACTCGGACCTGGTCTTTTTGCCGAGCGTGCTGGTCAGGCTCCTCTCGGCCCAGGCGGATCTCTCCGTCGCCTGCGACGCGGGGGTGGCGCTTGGCGAGGAGGAGATGAAGCTCCAGGTGGACGAGGGCTCGGGCCTGGTCACCGGGGTGTCCAAGAAGCTCCTGCCGGCCGCCTGCGTGGGCGAGTCCATCGGGATGGAGGTGGTGTCCGCGGGCTTTTCGAAGGCGCTCTTCGACGAGCTGCGGGCCATGGACGCCGAGGGCTTTACGGACGGCTACTACGAGGACGCCTATCACAGGATCGCCCAGCGGGGCGGGGCGGACATCCGGGCGGTGGACGTGACGGGGCTGCCCTGGTCCGAGATCGACGATGCCTCGGATCTCGAGCGCGCGAGCGCGCTGTTTGCAGACAACCACAAGTGAGAGGGGCCCCTGGTCCCCAGGCGCGGCCCATGTCCGGCTTGCTCCCAGACGCAGAAAGAGCAGGAGAGGCCCCGAGAGCGGATCCTATCGGATCTGCGCCAGATGGCGCCCGGGGCCGCGGCCCGATGGCGCCCGTGGCCATCGAGCCAGGGGACGAGGCGCCGGGCCAGAAGGTCGCCGGCCTGCCCATGATCCTGCGGCTCTCGAGGCAGCTCGAGAGGGGCGGCGCCGGGGGCCTGCTCATCGTGACGCCGCAGGGAGGAGAGAGGTGGAGGGAGCTGCTCGAGCGCTCGGGCTGTCGCCTGCCCGTGGAGGAGGCGAGGGTCTGCAAAGGAGCCTGCCTGGACGGCGGCGCCCTCTACGATCCCAGCGCCATCTCGGCCTGGGTCGCGGAGCTGGCCGAAGGGAGGTCTCCCGAGCCGCCCGGCCCGATCGTCGAGGCTCGGACCAGGAGTGGCAGAAGGAGGGCCGAGGAGGAGATCTACCGCTCCATCCGGAAGAGCCTGGCCCACGATGGGCCGGTGTCCTTCTTCCTGGCCCGGCCCATGTCCAGGCCGCTTACCAGGGCGCTTGCGCGTCTCGGCGTCTCGGCCAACGCGGTGACCCTGGCGGGGCTCGGCGTGGGGATCGGGGCCGGCTTGGTGGCCGCCCTGGGAGGTTACTGGGCGAGCCTCGGGGCGGCCCTCCTGTTCTTCGCGGGTCTCCTCATCGACTGCGTGGACGGAGACCTGGCCAGGATCACCCTCTCCACCTCGCGGCTCGGGCAGTGGCTCGACAGCCTCACCGACGATCTCGGCTACGTCGCCCTTGCGGTGGGGCTCGGCGTGGGGCTCGGCCCGCCGTGGCTCTGGCTCGGGCTTGTGACCCTCGGGCTCGTCTCCGCTGGGCAAGGAGTCATCTACCGATGGCTCGCGAAGAGCGGAGGGCCCATCGACACGGCCCGCTACCCCTGGTTCTTCATGGGCAGGGGAGGCCTGGCCCAGGGAGGCGAGAGGTCCATTGGGGGCTGGCTGTCCTTTGCCGTCAGGCGCGACAGCCTGACCTTGATCTTCCTCGTGCTGGCGGCCCTCGGATTGCCAGAGGGGATCCTCGTCCTGCTCGGGGCCGGGAGCGCGGCCTACGGGGCGCTGCTCGTGGCGGATCTGACCTTCAAGGCGAGGCGGGAGCCCGGAGAGGAGAGGAACCCATGAGCAGGATCTGTCTGCTCGCCATTTCTTGCATCGGCGTGGTCTTCGGGCTGTTTCCTTCGGGCTGCCGCGAGGAGCGGGTGACCGCTCGCCGCCCGCCCGCCCGCGATGCCCAGGCAGGGCCCGGCAAGGGAGCCGCGGCGTCCTTGGCGGCGCCGAGGCTGGCCCCGGCCACGGCCGCGGAGCGGGCCTACGATCGAGAGCGCAGGGCGCTGCTCCTCGAGGTGGTCGGACTGGTGGAGGGAGCCTTCAAAGAGCTGCGGGAGCTGGCCCGAAAGGGGGCCGCCGACCCCGCCTTCCGCGAGGCCTGGCCCGCGGAGCGGGCGAAGTTTCTCGCAAAGGTGGGCCGCGCGAGGACCCGGGTCCTGGAGGTGGACGCCCTCGGAAGGCAGTCTTACGGGGCCAGGGTGGCTTCGCGCCTGCTGGGTCTCCTGGAGGTGCAGCTCCCGAACGCGGTGGAGGAGTCCTGGTCCACCAGGCCCGGCGGCGCCCTTCGAACCTGGAGCGCCGATTTCGGCTTGATCTGCTCCGAGCTTCGGCGTTACGTCCTAGCGCTGATGGATGAACCACGGAAAGGAACTTCCCAATGAGCAATCCCCTGGAGCTGGTAAACAAGCTCATCGCAGGCCACGGCTCGGTGCGCCTGAACATTCCGCGGCGGGAGATGATCCGCCAGACGGTGGAGAACCGCGAGGCCCTGGTGTCGGCATGCGGCGCCCTGGCTCTGTGGACCCGTCCAGAGTCTACGGGACGGTCGCCCCAGGACACGGTGATAGTGCGCCGGCCCGAGAGCGAGAAGGAGATCGATTGGGACTCGCCCAACAACCTCTCCATCACGCCAGGCACCTTCGACATGCTGCTCGAGGACGCCCTCGCGGTCCTAGCGAAGAAGCCGGCCCTCTACGTCACCGACAGGGTGGTTGGAGCCGATAGCCGCTTCGCCCTGCCGGTGCGGCTCGTGTCTCCCATCGCCGTGGGCGCGCTCTTCGCTGACAACATGTTTCGTCCGGTGCCTGCTGACCTCGCCCAGAGCGTCTTTGCGAAAGAGCCCTTCACCCTGGTGGCCGCCCCCTACGACAAGCTGGACCCCCTCCGGTACGAGGGGCGGCTGCGCACCATCAAGAAGACGGGCCGCGCCTCCGACATGGCCATCGCCATGGACCTCGACCGGAGGATCGGCGTGGTGTTCGGCTCGGCCTATGGTGGAAGCATCAAGAAGCTCATCTTCTCGGTGATGAACTACTACCTGCCCGCCAAGGGCATCCTGCCGCTCCACTGCTCGGCCAACGAGGGTCCCGAGGGAGACTGCGCCCTGCTGCTCGGGCTCTCCGGCACGGGCAAGACGACGCTCTCGGCGGACCCCCGGCGTGCGCTGCTAGGCGACGACGAGCACGGCTGGAGCGACCACGGCGTGGCCAACTTCGAAAACGGCTGCTACGCCAAGCTGATCAACCTGAGGAAGGACAAGGAGCCGGAGATCTTCAACGCGGTGTTTCACGAGGCCGAATACCTCGAGCACGGGGCCATCATCGAAAACGCCATGATGTACCCCGACGGCACCTTCGATCTCGACGACGAGCGGCTCACTCCCAACTCGAGGGCGTCCTACCTGCTCTCCTACCTGTCGAACATCAAGGCCGACTCTACCTCGGGCCACCCGAAGACCATCCTCTTCTTGACCGCCGACGCCAACGGAGTGCTCCCCCCCGTGTCCCGGCTGACCGAGGAGCAGGCCAAGCTCTGGTTCCTCTTGGGCTACACGAGCAAGCTGGCCGGCACCGAGACGGGCATCGTGGAGCCCCGCTCGACGTTCTCGCGGTTCTTCGGGGAGCCCTTCATGCCTAGAAACCCCGGCGTCTACTCCCAGATGCTCGGTGAGAAGCTCCGCAAGCATGGCACCAAGGTGTACCTGATTAACACCGGGTGGACTGGCGGCGCCTACGGGACGGGCCACCGCATCGACATCACCCTGACCCGCGAGATCGTTCAGGCGGCCCTCTCAGGGGCCCTCTCTGATGCGCCCTGCGAGCCCGATCCCCTCTTCAAGGTGCTCGTGCCCCTCGCCTGCCCGGGGGTGGACAACCCGCGGATGCTGCAGCCTCGCACCGCCTGGTCGGACACCGCGGCCTTCGAGGCCAGGGCGCGCAAGCTGGCCGGAGAGTTTGGAGCCCACTTCGAGAAAGCCTATGGCACCAAGGGGATCGAGGCCCAGGTGGCGGCGGCCTGCCCGGGCAGGTAGGGCTTGGGCACCAGACCGAGGAGCGACCGGGAGCGACCGGGAGCGACCATGAGCGACCAGGAGCGACCATGAGCGAGTGCTACGAGACCATTCGAGTGGAGCGGGACGGGAATGTGGCAGAGGTGGCGCTTTACAGGCCCGAAAAGGGCAACGCCATGAACGCCGCGCTCTTTGCGGAGCTGGAGAGGGCCTTCGGCGAGCTCGACGCCGATGACTCGGTGCGGGCGGTGATCCTCAGGGGGGAGGGCAAGGCCTTCTGCTATGGCCTCGATCTGATGGCCGCCCCGGTGGATTTCCCGCCCGTCCTGGAGGAGGGCCTCGCCTTCGAGCGCCTCGCCTTGCGGCAGCTCATCCTGGAGCTCCAGCGCCAGTGCGGCGCGCCAGCGGCGTGCCGCAAGCCGGTCATCGCCGCGGTTCATGGCTACTGCATCGGTGGCGGGCTCGATCTCATTTCTGCCTGCGACCTGCGTCTCTGCAGCGCCGACGCCACCTTCAGCCTGCGTGAGGCCCGCGTGGCGATGGTGGCGGACCTCGGGAGCTTGCAGCGGCTCCCGCGGATCATCGGGGACGCCGCCACGAGGGAGCTGGCCTTCACCGCGAAGGACATCGGCGCACAGCGGGCCCTCGCCCTCGGCCTTGTGTCCCAGGTTCTCGAAGACCGAGACGCCCTCATGGCCTGCGCCAGGGCCGAGGCCGCCGCCATCGCGAAGCTCTCTCCCGTGGTGACCCGCGGCATCAAGCAGGTGCTCGGCTTTGGCGAGGCCAGGCGGGTGGCCGAGGGGCTAAACTACGTGGCGACCTGGAACGCCGCCTTCCTCCAGTCGGAAGATCTCAAGGAGGCCATCGGCGCGTTCCTCGAGCGGCGGGATCCGGTTTACAAGGGACGCTAGGAAGGAGCCAGGGCACGCATCCGCCCTAAAGGCCCCTCGTGAAAAGGAGGCCCGCGCCAAGAGGGCGTGCGGCTCTCCCCAAGGAGCGCATCATGGGACTCATCTTTGGCAAGCATCCAAGGACCTGCGACTGCGGTTCGCTGCGAGCCCAAGACGTCGGGCGGGAGGTCACCCTCATGGGGTGGGTGTCCAGGAGGAGGGATCTCGGCAGGGCAGGACAGTTCGTCGTGCTGCGGGACCGCGGGGGAGAGACCCAGCTTTTCTTCCACCCCGAACATGGGGAGGAGGCCTTCGCCCTTTGCGAGGGGCTCCACCCCGAGGACTGCATCGCCGTCCGGGGGCGAGTGGTCGGACGGGGCGAGAACGTGAACGCGGAGCAGGCCACGGGAGAGATAGAGATCCACGTCGCTCGGGCAGAGGTCCTGTCCACGGCGGACACTCTCCCGTTCCCTGTTCGGGACGACCCTGGCGCTGGGGAGCCCCTCAGGCTCAAGCACCGATACCTGGATCTTCGGCGCGGCCCAATGCAGCGCATCTTTCGCACCCGCGCCGCGATCACCAGGGCAGCCAGGGAGGAGCTCACGGCCCGCGGGTTCATGGAGTTCGAAACCCCGGTGCTCATAAAGTACACGCCGGGCGGAGCGCGCAACTTCGTCGTACCATCCCGCCTGCACCCCGGGCGGTTCTACGCCCTCGCAGAGTCCCCGCAGATCTTCAAGCAGCTCCTGATGGTGTCGGGCTTCGACCGCTACTACCAGATCGTCCGCTGCTTTCGGGACGAGGACCCGCGGCAGGACCGGCAGGTGGAGTTCACCCAGATAGACCTCGAGCTCTCCTTCGTGACGCCGGAGGAGATCTTCGAGGTCGTCGAGGCCATGATGGCCCGGATCTGGGAGGCCGTGACCGGCGCCCTGCCCCAGACCCCCTTCCCGCGAATGACCTGGCGGGAGGCCATGGATCGCTACGGCTGCGACAAGCCGGATCTGCGCTTCGAGCTGCCCCACGTGGTGCTCACCGACCTGGCGGTCTCGTCTGGCTTCGGCGTCTTCGAGGCGGTGGCGGCCGAGGGAGGCCTCGTCAAGGCCATTCGGGTGCCAGGCGGCGCAGAGCGCTTCTCCCGAAAGGGTCTGGATGCCTTGAGCGACTTCGTGCGCCGGGAGGAGGTGGGGCCGGCCAAGGGGCTAGCGGTGGCCAAGATCGGTCCGGACGGCGCCTTCTCCGGGCCGCTCGGCAAGGCCCTCACTGCCGAGGCGCGCGAGGCGATCTCGGCTCGGATGGATCTCGAGCCCGGCGATCTGTTCCTCGCCATCGCCGACCGGCCAGCCATAGTACACAAGGCGATGGACGCCCTCAGGCGCCACCTCGGCGCGGAGCTGGGCCTGGTCGGGAAGGATGCCTGGCGCTTCCTCTGGGTCACCGAGTTCCCGCTCTTCGAATGGAGCGAGGAGTCCAAGCGGTTCGTGGCGAGCCACCACCCCTTCACCATGCCCGACCCCGAGGATCTCGGCCGGCTCCAGAGCGATCCGGGCTCGGTCCGCGCCCTGGCCTACGACCTGGTGCTGAACGGCAACGAGATCGCGGGCGGCTCCATCAGGATCCACGACGCGGCGGTGCAGGCCAAGGTCTTCGCGGCCCTCGGCCTTTCAGAGGAGGAGGCAAGGTCCAAGTTCGGGTTTTTGCTGGAGGCCTTCCGCTTTGGCCCGCCCCCCCATGGCGGCATAGCCGCGGGGCTAGACCGCCTGGTGATGCTCCTCGTGGGCTCGGACTCCATCCGGGACGTCATCGCCTTCCCGAAGACCATCAACGGCGCGGACCTGATGACGGGCGCGCCGGATCCGGTGGCCCCTGGTCAGCTCGCCGAGCTGCACATCTCCAGCAGCGCCGAGGCAGACTCGGACTGAGGCCGAGGCCAAGGCCCCATGGCGCCCTCTCGCAGGGCTCAGAAGGTCAAGTGCCTCCTGAGGCGGGCGGCGAGGCGCGGGCCGATCCCTCGCACCCTCTGGAGATCCCCGGCCTGGCCAAATGGTCCCCCCCTCCTTCGCTCCGAGACAATCCGCCTCGCAAGGGACGGGCCCACTCCTGGCAGCGTGGTCAGCTCGGCCTCATCGGCCCGGTTCACCGCCACGGCCACCCCAAGGCTCTCGAGGAGCCCCGGCCTCGCGCGCCCCCTACGGCAACCATGGGCGCGGCCCCTGTCAAGGACGAGACGATCACCAGGCGAGGCTGGCTCCATGGCTAGCCAAGAGAGGCAGGGCCAGGGCAGCCCCGCCCAGTATAGGAGCGCCTCCTCGCCGAGGGGTACGCACACCATAGGAGAGTCGGCCGCGCCCACCTGGAGCCACCTCGGGCACCTGGCCGGCGCCGGCGGCTTCTGAAGAGAAGGCGCGGCCTTCCACGCCCGCAGGCAGACGCAGCACAGCACTAGCGCCAGGGCGGCGAGCATTCGAGCGAGGGCCTGATTTCGAGGTGCGGGAATCCGGGTCTTGGGTGGGAGCATGCAGAGGTTATCGGCGGATCCGGGCCCTGGTTGCCCGCGCGAGGGCAGAAAAGGCGGACCTTGTGGGCGCACCCTGGAGTCTGTGCTACCAATGTGACCGATGTATGATCGCCGCAACCACGCGAAGCGTTTGCTTTTCGGAGGCCTGCTCCTCGGGAGCTTCGCCGCGCTGTGGCTCGCCTTGGCGGAGGTGGCCATCCTGGCCCTCGGCCTTGGGGGCCCCAGGCCGGCAGGGGCGCCGGGAGCCATGCCTCTTTTGCACGGGCTATTGGTCTTGGCGCTCGGGCCCATTTGCGGGTTGACCCTGGGCACGCTCGTATCTCTCGTGCACATCGGCTCCGTGCGCCTCGCTGGCAAGCGGTCCCTCGAGGCCGGGTGGAAGGTGCGCCTGTACGTCGCGCTATCTCTCCCTCTTGTGGCGGCTGCGGTGGCAAATGGGTTCAAGGGGCCTTGGATCAGCAGCTTGCCTGGCGTCACCTGGATCGCCCTCGGTTCGGGGGTGGTGATGCTGCTTGGGGTGTGGGGCATCGCGAAGCTGGTGGTGCCCCAGGCAGATCGGCTGGTGGCTGGACACGCAGCCCTGCCGCTACGCATTGCGGCGCCTGCGATCCTGCTCCTCCTGTCCCTGTGTTTCCTTCTTGCGGACCTGCGGGTGCTGCCGCGGCTGTACTCCTTCTTTCACTGGATGGGCGCCGCCTGCGCCCTCGGATCGGCCTGGATGGGATTCGGCGCGCTGCACCTCGCCTGGGGACGGGGAATGCGTCGCCGGACGGGCCTGTGGGCGCAGCCCGCAAGGGCCCTCGTCATCTCCACCGCTGTCCTGGGAGCGGGGCTCATGGGGCACCGCGCGGTGGGCGCATCCTACCGAATGCGGGGGCTGCTCTTCGAGCGCACGGCCCTGGCGAGCAAGGCCATGATCCTCACGTCCCGTCTCGGAGTGCTCCCCTCTCCGGCGCCGCTGGAGGCAGCCTACTCGGCGAGTGAACCGCGCAAGCGCCCGCGCCAGCGCTTGCCGAGCGCCTCCAGGCTGCGGGGCGCGGACCTCGTCATCATCACCGTGGACGCCCTGCGCGCAGACAGGCTGGGATTGGCGGGCCACCGGCGCCTCGTGGGAGGCGCACCGCGCAGCATCACACCCAACATAGACCGCATTTTCGGCGGTGGCCTCCGGTTCCGCCGGGCCTACTGCGCCACGCCTCGCACTTCCTACTCGCTGCTGTCGCTCCTTACGGGCATCCCGCTCTACACCCTCGCCCAGCTAGGCGTCGAGAGCCACTGGCCCACCCTCGCTGAGCTGCTCGGCGAGAGGGGAGGCTACTCCAGTGCTGGTTTCTACCCCGAGGCGATCTTCGGCATCGACCGTCAGAGGTTCACGCGATACCGGAACGAGCACCTTGGCTTCAAGCATTTCCAGTTCGAAGACGAGGATCTTCCGGCCAAGAAGCGGACCGATCAGGTGCTCGGATACCTAAACAGAAGGGGCTTGGACAAGGGCCGCGGAGGCGATGGGCCCCTCTTCCTGTGGGTCCACTACTTCGATCCCCACGAGCCATACGTCGTACGCAAGGGCTTCGAGGGGTTCGGAACAACTCCTCTCGCTCGCTACGAGGCAGAGATCGCCTATGTGGACGAACAGGTCGGACGCCTCGTCGAGGCCATCAAGAGCCGCAGGCCCAGGGCGATATTCGTGCTCACCGCCGATCACGGTGAGGAGTTCGGCGAGCACGGTGGGGCCAACCACGGGAGCACGCTCTTCGACGAGCAGGTGAATGTGCCGCTCCTCGTCGTGGGGCCGGGTCTGCCGGATCAGGAGGTGTGGGCCCCGGTGTCGACAACTGCCCTGGTTCCGACCTTGCTCACCTGGCTTGGAGCCCCGGTGCCTCATCACCTGGGAGATGCTCCCGATCTGATCGACGTGCTCGGGGAGGGAGAGCGGCAGGCTCAAGCGGTGATGGCGGATCTGGATCAGCTACGCATGTTGGCCCTTGGTAGTCACAAGCTCATCCACGATAGGGGACGGGACTATTTCGCGCTCTACGATCTGAAGAAGGACCCTGGGGAGCAGAGGCCGCTCGACATCGACGCGCCCGGCGAGGCGCGCCGTCTGGCATCGAGGCTCCTCGGCCTTCTCGAGCGGCGCATCCGGGAGATGGGGCGCCTGGGCCGGATCGGGAGAACGCCGGAGGTGGGGCCGCTGGCCGTGGCCCTCTCGGCGTCCGACACGGAGAGGAGGCGCGGCGCGGCCCGGATCGCGCTCCAAGAGGCGCTCAGGGGAGCGCTGGGTGACACGGCCCGGATCGCGCTCCTTCGGGCGATAGAGAAGGATCCTGATCCCGAGGTCAGGCACCGAGCCATGGCCGCGGTCGCCCTCGTGGGCGACGAGCGCGCCGCCGGGCCCGCGCAGCTCGAACAGCTAGTCAATAGGTGGGATCTCCCAGGCGATCTCCGCCTGGCAGCAGGTCTCGGTCTGGCCAGGTCGGGCCACGAGGCGGCCCTGCCAGTGCTGGCAGGCCTGCTCCACAGGCTCAGGAGCCTGGATCAGAGGCTCGCCGTCGTGCGGGCGATGGGCCGGCTGCCCCAGATGCGCGCGGAGGGAGTGGACAGCCTCGCCGAGGCGCTGAGAGACCTCGAGCTCACCGTGCCCGCGCTCAGGGTCCTGGCCTCTCTCTCGGAGCGCCACCGGGACAAGGATCTCGTCGGCCGCGCCGTCCCGGACATTCACAGGGTGCTCGGCCGCTGCCCGGAGCATCCCGGCCTCAGGCTGGAGGCCCTGTCTGCCTTGGCCTGCCATGGGACCCATGATTCCCTTTCCAGGCTGGGTCATTGGCTGGCCGAGGAGCCCGAGGAGGGGATCATCGCGAGGGCTCTTTCCATGCTGGAGTCTGCCGCAGGCCGCATGGATACCTGGAGTCAAGTCTGGCCCTTCGTGCCTCTTCATGGCCCGGGCCTGGAAGCGCCTGGCGGGGCTTGTCTCCTTGGCAGGGGCTGCCGGCTGGAGGCGGCAAAAGTGAGCCTCGTCCTGGATGGGGCCACCATTGGCGCGAAGGGGAGCCTTTGGCTCGTGGTCGAGCGCGGAGCGGGCGCGGCTCCCAAGGTCTTGCTCGACGAGAGCCCACTCGTCCTCGAGCAGGTGGAGCTCACGAAGCTCCCTGGAGATGGGGTGGCCAAGAGGTGCGATCTCTCGGAGGCCTTCGATGTGTTTCGCGCGCCCGTGAATGGTCTCGCGGGCCGACGCATCCGGCTGACCCTTCTGGATCCAAGCGGAATGGGCGTGGTGGTGCGGGGCGTCGCGCTCATGCACGATAATAAGGGCGCTGCTGTTGGGAGGGGGCCGGGAGACTCGGATGTCGATCCTTCCCAAGCGCCGGGCTCGGACGTGAAGTCCAGAGGCGCGGAGCCAAGGCCACAGGGCTCACATCTTCCCGTCGATCCGAATGGACCTAGGGTGGTGCCTGGGTCCCAGCGGTGACCCAGGACAGGTAGTCGGCTTGCCCCGCGACGATCGGCAGGGCGATGATCTCGGGGACCTGGTAGGGATGGAGCTCCCTAACCCGGGCCTCGAGGGCGGCGTAGCGCTCGCGGGTGGTCTTGATGACTAGCAGGACCTCGCAGTCGTCCTGCTGCTTGTCCTCCCACACGTAGAAGGACCGGATGGACGGGACGAGGTTCACACAGGCCGCCAGCCGCTCACGGACGAGGGCCCTGGCTAGCTCGGCTTCTCCTGCCCCGTTGGGAGCGGTGACGAAAACCACCAGGTGCTCACTCTGCATAAGATCCTCCTCGGCGGGCAGTATACTGGATGCCCGGCCGTGGGGCCACGCGGTCTTCGTGTGCGCGCAGTTGGGATAGGGGAGGCGACCCGTCCCCGGAATGAGACAGGTCGCTCCCCCCCCCCGCAGATCCGGGCATGCGGGACTACCGCACCCGGCTCCTCTGATCACGCCTTCGCTGCGCGGCGGAGGCA
>JAVEWA010000065.1:0-16382 GCA_034004785.1 Polyangia bacterium | reverse complement strand
CTCGTGAGGAGCCCATGCGGGTGGAGCCTCGTGAGGAGCCCATGCGGGTGGAGCCTCGTGAGGAGCCCATGCGGGTGGAGCCTCGTGAGGAGCCCATGCGGGTGGAGCCTCGTGAGGAGCCCATGCGCGATGGTCCTCCGAGGGTGGAGCCCATGCGCGATGGTCCTCCGAGGGTAGAGCCCATGCGCGAGGGACCCTAGCGGGTAGCCTCGCGGTGAATGGCCTGGTGGCCTGCCTCGATTTGTCACAGCATATGGGTAGCAGCCGGAGCCGGATTGGGATGGGTCCACCTGGCCCCAGGTGTATCCACTGGGCGCACATAGTGGTTTTCTTGACTACATGAGCCCACCTTGATAGGGTAGCAACTGAGGCTGGTCAGCCTGGCAGGGTTTCCCCCGAAGGAGGGTGACCACCGGCTAACTGTTTAGTATCTGAATATATTCTTCCTGGGATGAGCATTGCTTGCGGTTGGCTCGGCGCTGTTTCCGTAGCCAATTGAGGAGCATTTCTGAGCTTCTGGAAATGAATCGGCACTTTCTTTCGTGCAGAATGACATTATGCAATTGATCTTCCGTATGACTAAATGATACTTGCTCGCTGCTAAGGAGAGAGCCATGGTTCAAGCCCGATTGAGAGAAAGGCGCTGGCTTCGACTCCCATCCTTGGAGGAGCAGGAGGACGGTGTCGGCAACCAGGCCAATACCACCCACGCTTCGCCGGCCTGCCCCATCCACCCTGGGCGTCTGAGCGGCTTTCCCCTGTCCCAGTACAGGGACGAGGACGCACACAGGACAGTGTTCTTCGACGCCGGCGCTGGGGAGCCCCTGGTGTTCGTCCACGGGCTGGGCGGAAACCTGACCCACTGGCAGTTCGTTGCGCCCGAGCTGGCCCGAAGCCATCGGGTGCTCGGCCTGGATCTGCCTGGGTTCGGTGAGTCCCTGAGGCCCGACGGCCCCTACAGCTACGATCTCATGGCAGAGTCCGTGCTCTCCTTCATGGACCGTCGTGGAGTCGCCAAGGCTACAATTGTGGGTCACTCCTTCGGAGGGGCAGTTGCAACCCAGCTCGCCCTGGAGCACCCGGAGCGCGTACGCGCCATCGTGCTCGTGAACCCCGCTGGATATCATCGCTTCCCCAGGTGGATGCAGGAGGGATCCCGCGTGGTCCTCCACCCCGCCGTGCTCGTGCCCAGCCTCTTTGGCTCCGTGTATTGGATCTTGAAGAACGTGTGCCGGGCGGATCGGCCCGAGGTGCGCGCGTTCAGGCGCTCCGCCACCAAGCTCAGGGGCGGCTACAAGTTCCTGGACGACATGGCTTTCGCGGCCCATTCCCTGAGGCCCGATCTGGTGGGGCGTCACTTCCTGGGTCGTCTCGGCGAGCTGAGTCTCCCGGTCCACATGGTCTGGGGCGGAGACGACAGGCTCCTGCCTCCATCGGATGGCCTGGAGGCAGTCAAGGCTATGCCGGACGCGAGGGTTACGGTAGTCCCAGGAGTCGGACACATGCCGATATTCGAGGCTCCCGAGACGGTGCTGGCGGCAATCCGCGACGTCCAGGGTCGCTCCCTGGCCAGAGCCGGGCATAATATGCGCCGTCCCCTCTTCGCTGTGGCCTGACGGGCGAGCCCGTCTCCTCCTGCCTGTCCAGCCCAGGCCTCCTCCCTGCCATCCCGGCAGTTGACATTCGCGCTTTCGGGCCCAGCGTTAGCTTCACGGCCATTTGGGACTCCTGATCCCGGGCCACTGGAGACGACCATGAGAATCAGGAAGAGAGTGTTTCTTCTACTAGCCGCCTTTGCCTCGATGCCGGGCGGTCTTGCAGGCTGTGGAAAGGAGAGGCCCATGCCCACCAAGGTTCAAAACTCAGGCTCTGATGAGCTCAGGAGGCGGCTCACTCCGCTCCAGTGGAGTGTGACCCAGGAGAACGGGACCGAGCCTCCCTTCGACAACGCGTACTGGGACAACAAGGCCCCTGGGATATACGTGGACGTGGTGACTGGCGTGGCCCTCTTCAGCTCTCTCGACAAGTACGACTCCGGCTCGGGCTGGCCGAGCTTCGTGAGACCGCTCGGCGAGGGCCTGCTCGTCGAGCGTCGGGACGCCTCTCTGGGAGGGGTCAGGACAGAGATTCGTTCGCGCAAGGGAGACTCCCACCTGGGCCACGTCTTTCCCGACGGGCCCGCGCCCACGGGCCTGCGCTACTGCGTGAACTCGGCGGCCTTGAGGTTCGTGCCCCTCGGGCGCATGGAGGCCGAGGGATACGGGGCGCTGCTCCCGCTCTTCTCCGGGAAGGTTGGAGGTAGTACGGGGGCCGAGAGGACTGGGGCTTCGCAGGGAACCGAGCAGGCCACCTTCGCGGGGGGCTGCTTCTGGGGCATGGAGGAGATCCTGCGCAAGATACCAGGAGTTCTCGCGACAGAGGTGGGCTACACGGGCGGATCCACTCCCTCTGCCACCTACGAACAGGTCAAGAGTGGGAGGACAGGACACGCAGAGGCAGTCCGAGTGACCTTCGATCCCAAGGTCCTCTCCTATGAGAGTCTCCTGTCTTTCTTCTTCCGCATGCACGATCCGACGACCCCCAATCGCCAGGGCAACGACCTGGGCACCCAGTACAGGTCGGCAATCTTCTTCCACTCGGAGCAGCAGGCAAAGACCGCGGCGAGGGTCAAGGCAGAGGTGGATCGATCCCGCAAGTGGAAGAGCCCTGTCGTCACCGAGATCATCCAAGCAGGGCAGTTCTGGAAGGCGGAGGACTATCACCAGCGTTACCTCCAGAAGAACCCGGGGGGCTACTCCTGCCACTTCCTCAGGGACTGAACCTCACCGTCACCTCCTGAATGTCTTGATCTTGAGGATGTGAACGGTCACTCCCGCGCCCACGGCGAGCAGCAGGAGGCGAACCCACCATAGGCGGGAGGGCACGGCGAACATCGCCGAGGCGCCGAGCGACGCCCAGAGCAGGGCGAGGGTGGTGATCTTCGAGGAGAGGGGGAGGCCTTCTCCCTCGCGGTACCGCCTCAGATACTCGCCGAACACCCGGTTCTCGAGGAGCCACTGGTGCAGGCGGGCCGAGCTCCGCAGGAAGCAGGCGGCCGCCAGCAGGAGGAATGGCGTGGTGGGCAGCACCGGGACGATGACGCCCAGCAGGCCCAGGCCCACCGCCAGCACCCCCGCCGCGCCGAGCAGGGCCCGCTTCATGCGGCCTGGAGGAACCTGGTCCGCCTTGTGTTTCAGCTCGGGCAGGGGCTCAGCTCTCTCGTCCACGGGTGGCACGGCTCATCGCCCACAATTTATTCGAGGCTCGAGTTTTGGTCGAGCGTCCAGGCCGCCCCTGGGCGCGGCGCTCTCCTTAATTAATGTTCGATAAGACCTGGCCTGGGGCCGCAAGTCCCGAGCCCGTTCGATTGACGCTTCCATCAAGGCTCGCAATCGTGGTCTAATACTGGGTATTGATGAGATGATCCGGTGATTACCATGCACACTGCCAGGCTTCTCGCAATTGCGGCTGCCCTCCTCGCCGGCCTCGGGGCCGGGGCCTGCGGGCCGAGCGGCGGGGGCGAAAACGGCAATAACGTCAACCCGCGGGATGGCGCCGTACCAAGCGACGCCACGGTGATAGGGGACTCTGCGGTGGGATGGGACGTCGCGCGCACAGACGCAATGGAGGGCTGTGATCCCAGGAACTTCATCCTTCAGCAGGCGCCTCCTCCGGCGGTGATGCTCGTCGTGGATCGCTCGGGGTCCATGCTGGAGCCGGGCAGCACGGGCTTCTCCAGGTGGCAGGAGCTCCAGAACGCCATGGACGTGGTGCTCGCCCAGTTCGCGTCCCAGATCCAGTTCGGCCTCCTGATGTATCCCACCGGAGATCAGTGCCAGACGCCGCCCGCCCAGCTTCCGCCAGGGCTCTTCCACGGCGCCCCCATTCTTCACTACCTCTCGACCGCACAGCCCGCGGGAGGCACTCCCACGGCGGCAGCTCTTCGCAACGCCGGGCAGACGCTGAAGGACATGGCGCCAGGGCAGACCCACTTCATGATCCTCGCCACCGATGGGGCGCCGAACTGCAACTACCTCAACCAATTGCCTTGCGCTTGTTCCCTCTCCAACAGCGCCTACTGCTGCACCAACTACCCTGGCGCCTGCACTGCCAGCCAGCTCTGCCTGGACGACGACGAGACGCTGCAGGTGTTGATTGGCCTTGGGACCTCGGGGGTGGAGACCTTCGTCATCGGTCTGGACGGCACCCAGGAGTACGTGGAGACCCTGAACGCCATGGCCCTGGCAGGGGGTCGCCCCCAGACGGGAGGGGCCACGAGCTACTACGCCGCCACCAATCAGACCGAGCTGACCCAGGCTCTCCAGAGCATCGCCGGGAGCGTGCTCTCCTGCATCATCTACCTGGAAGAGCCGCCCGACTTTCCGGACTATGTGACGATCTACGTGGACGGTCACGAGGTGCCGCGGGACACCAGCAGGCAGAACGGCTGGGATTACACGCACCCAGAGCTCACCGAGATCGAGCTCTTCGGCCAGGCCTGCGAGACGCTCCAGGACGGCGACCCACATCAGGTGACGGCGACCTTCGCCTGCGTCATCAACTAGGGATGCTGCCATGATGGCTAGACCGCCAATTTCCACGAGCCGAGTCATGCTGGGCCTGTTCGCCATGCTGGCGCAGACCTGGAGCTGCGGGCCGAGCGGAGGCAGCGGGGACCACCCCGATGCTGCGCCGAGCGACTCGCAGCCTTCGCCCGATCGATTCGATCCGTCGCTCTTCACCGACGACGACGGCGACGGCTACTCCGACAATCAGGGCGATTGCGACGACACCGACCCCACGGTGTACCCCTTCGCCGTGGAGATCTGCGATGACGGCAAGGACAACAACTGCAACGGCGCGGTGGATGCCGATGAGCCGGACGCAGACGGCGACGGCTATGGGCCCTGCAACGGCGACTGCGACGACAGCGATCCCACGATTCACCCAGCGGCAGTGGAGGTCCCGGACGGAGTGGACAACAACTGCGATGGCATCGTGGACGGCGACTACGATGGGGACGGCTACACCGAGGCCGCGGGGGACTGCGACGACGATGACCCGAACATCTACCCCGGGGCCCCGGAGATCTGCTGGGACGGAATAGACAACGACTGCGACGGAATAGTGGACGCCGCTGGCGTGGACAAGGACGGGGACGGCTGGGGACCCTGCGATGGGGACTGTGACGACAACGACCCCTCGGTCCACCCGGGCGCCCCCGAGATAGACGGCGACGGCATCGACAACAACTGCGACTTCCTCATCGACCAGGACATCGACGGGGATGGCTGGACAGTGGCGAACGGGGACTGCGACGATCACAACTCGGCGGTCCACCCCGCGGCGAGGGAGAGCTGCACAGACGGCATCGACAACAACTGCAACGGCCTCGTGGATCTCCAGGAGAACACCGACGCTGACGGCGACGGGGTAGGGGTCTGCGACGGGGACTGCGACGATCTGAACCCGGGGGCCCGGCCGGGGTTCGTGGAGGTCCCGGGCGACGGCCAGGACAACGACTGCAACGGCCTCGTGGACGACACGCCGCAGTGCGACTGCGCCGCCACGAGCGAGGCCCAGGCCATGGACATCTGCATCCCGGGCGTGACGATCACCTACGGAGGGAACGCGGCGCAGCGGGGCTACAGGGTGAGCCAGAACTATGGCGTCGTCCCGCCGCGGCAGGGATGCGGCTTCGCGACCCTCTCGTCCGGCGCGGCCTGGTCAACTAGCGTCCAGCCGGGCACGAGCTACAGCGAATCCGGGAACCCGGTCTCCATCACGGGCTGCTTCGCCTGCACCCAGGCTGGGGCCACGAGCTGGCACCACATGGGCCCGGCGGGTTGCTGCGAGTCGGAGACGGTGAACGACGTGGCGTGGATTCGGCTCCAGATCCCCGTGCCACTGAACGCACAGGGCTTCTCCTTCGACTTCCTGTTCTTGTCCGCCGAGTACCCCGAGTGGGTGCACAGCGAGTACAACGACACCTTCTACGCCATATTGCAGACGAGCGCCCTTGCCCAGACCCAGAACATCAGCTTCGATATCAACGGCCAGCCCCTCACCGTCAACAACGGCTGGTTCGAGACCCCGCCCAACTGGACCCAATCCATCGTGGGCACCGGCTACGACAACGGTATCGGCTCGGCCTCGGGCTGGCTTACCACCACGGCCCCATGCACTCCGGGGGAGACGATGGTCCTGACTTTCTGGATCCACGACGAGGGGGACCGCATCCTGGACTCCGCCGTGATCATCGACAACTGGCGCTGGGTGATGACGCCGGTGTCAGGGCCGATAACAATCAAGTAGTGCGCCCCAATCCTCGCGGGTGGGGACCGTCACGGGGCCCGGGCAGGCTCTCTTGGTTGCGCTGGCCTGGCTTCAGGGAGGGGCGGCTGTCCGGCCTGCTTCTCGAGGCGCTTCTGCTCGGCCTTCCAGTGGTCGTACCGCTCCATTATCGCGGTGAAGAGCAGCTTGCCGAGCCGCTCTCCGCCGTCTGGGTTCAGGTGAGCCAGGTCGCCGTATAGCAGGCCTGCGCGCCGGTAGGTGAGGGCGGCGTTCCCTCCGCCCATGGCCTCGTAGGTGTCCCAGAAGGCGCAGCCCGAGCCGAGGGCGGCCTCCCGCAAGGCCTTCGTGAGGGGGACCGTTCGCGGGTGCACCTGGCGGCGCTTATACACGCGGTCAACGGGCCCGAGCACCAGGCAGCTCGCCCCGGGCATTGCGGCGCGGGCGCGGGCGAGTACCAATCGCCACTTGGGAATGTACTCGTCCATCGGGATGGACTGGTAGGACTCGTTGGTGCCGAAGCCAAAGACCAGGAGCGCAGGGCTTCGCCACCTGAGCTGACGGGCGAAGTGTGCGGGCTCGAGCCGTGCGAGGTCGTGGAGCTGCGCCCCCTTCAGGCCGAGCGAGTCGTAGACCACGCCCGGCTGGTCGCGCTCCAGCACAGCGCCGTGCAATCGGACGATCCCGAACCCGAGGGCGCGGATCGTGACCTCGTGGGGGCCGTCCTCGAAGCTGCGGCTAAACACGCCGTCTGCCCGGTTGGGCGCCGCCTGGCGTTCCTTGGGATCGCCTGGCGCTTCGCCCACGGCCCCTTCGGGGGCCTCGGGCAGGAGCAGGGCCTTGTCGTGCCTGCCCCAGCGGGTGTCCACGGTGCCCACGTCCTTGTCGTCCACCAGCACCTTGAAGCGCCCGCCCTCGGGGTGCACGAGGAAGCCAACCTCGACCCGGGACATGCGCTTGCCCACGGGGTAGGACTCGCGGGTGGCCAGGCGGGCCATGGCCCGCGCGTTGCTTGCGAAGCTCATCATTCCGCCGAGACCGAACATGCGGTCCGGGAAGCCAGCCTGCGCCACGCCCGCGAAGCTCCAGTCCCGGTCCCAGTGCCAGACGTCGCGGTGCAGGTACGACGAGGGGCGGCCAACGCTCACGAAGCCGTGGCCCGAGTCGCCGAAGCGAAGCTGGAAGCGCCTTCGCAGGGTGGAGGTGATGTTGTCCGCTACAATCTGTGAGTCCCCCCAGTGGCAGACGCGGGTGATGGCGCCCGACTCGCGGCTCTCCGTGCGCCGCAGGGACCTGAACAGCCCCTCGAGGGGCTCGGCCGCGATCCCCGTGGCGTCCGCGGCCGGGCGTGGCGCCTCGATGGGCTGCACCGTGGTGCGCAGCTCCACGGGAGGCTCGAGGTGCCTGGTGGCGGCGGTTGGGAGGGGCCCGCCAGAGAGGGGCTTCTCGGCCGAGGAGGGGAAGTAGCGGGGGGCGGGCAGGTGGAGGGGCTTGCCCTGGATGAGGCGCGTCCCGAAGTACAGACCCAAGGAGAAGATCAGGAAGCAGCCGATGGCCAGCCCGGTGCGGGAGGTGAGCACCTCCAGGCCCTCGTGGCCCGGGGCCTCCATGGCTCTGTCGTCGCGTCTTGGTTGCGGTGTCTTCTCCATGGTGACTCAGAACTGGAAGTAGATGAAAGGCAAGGTCTTGCTCTGGGCCACCGAGTACACCAGGGCGCCCACTCCCGCCATGGCCGCACCTTGCACCGGCGCCGGCAGGCGGGAGAAGAGCTCCTGGACGCGTCTGAGCCAGCCCTGTGGGAAGAGGTGCATCAGCACGGCGGCACAGAGGGCCAGGGCCAGGGTGACGCCTATGTTGGCCACGCCGCCGGTGCCCGACAGGAGCTGGGCGAGGACCCGCTCGGCGTGCCCGAAGCTCGCGGAGCGGAAGAACACCCAGGCGAAGCACACGAAGTGGAAGGTCGCGAGGGCGCAGAGCGCCTTGGTCCACCAGGCCGGGGATGCGTTGCGCGCCGGGCGGAGGCGTTGGACGAAGCGGGTCGCGGCCAGGGCTGCCCCGTGCAGGGCGCCCCACACCACGAAGGTCCAGGCTGGGCCGTGCCAGAGACCGCCGAGGAGCATGGTCATGGCGAGGGCGAAGTAGGTGCGTCCTGGCCCCTTCTTCGAGCCTCCGAGGGGGATGTAGAGGTAGTCCCTGAGCCAGGTGGAGAGCGAGATGTGCCAGCGCCGCCAGAAGTCCCGTAGGTTCACCGCCACGTATGGCGAGTTGAAGTTGTCCGGGAGCTGGAAGCCGAGGATGAGCGCGGCGCCGATGGCCACGTCGGAGTAGCCGGAGAAGTCGCAGTAGATCTGGAAGGCGTAGGCGTAGATCGCGGTCAGGACCTCGGCCGAGGTGAACCAGTCGGGCCGCTCGAAGACCCGATCCACGAGGTTAACGGCCAGGTAGTCCGCGATGCAGACCTTCTTGACCAGGCCGCTCATGATCAGGAAGAGGCCGAGGCCACCCTGGCGGGAGTCGAGGCTGCGGGGGCTGGCGAGCTGCGGCAGGAAGGTCGCGGCCCGCACTATGGGGCCCGCCACGAGCTGCGGGAAGAAGGCCACGAACAGGAGGTAGCGGAGGTAGCTCGGCGTCGGCTCCAGCTCCCGGCGGTAGATGTCGATGGTGTAGGACATCGACTGGAAGGTGAAAAAGGAGATGCCCACGGGCAGGGCCACCCCGAGGAGCACCGGGTCGGCGGGGAAGCCCATGGCGGTGCAGGAGGCCGCGGCCTGCGTGGCGAAGAAGTTGAAGTACTTGAAGACCCCCAGCATCCCGAGATCCACGGCGACGGAGAACGCGAGCCAGCGTTTCCTCGCCCTCGGGTCCGAGGCGCGGGCAATGGCTCCTCCGGCGACGAAGTCCACCGTCGAGATCACCCAGATGAGGACCAGATAGTAGGGGTTCCAGTTGGCGTAGAAGAAGTAGCTGGCGGCCAGGAGGAAGATGACTTGCGCCAGCCGCAGGCGGGCGAGCATCCAGGTGGCGGCGAAGACCACCACGAGAAACAGAATGAATTCTATGCTGTTGAAAAGCACTTCGATACTTGGCCCGGGCCTTGGGCCGGGCATTGGCGGACCATAACCCCAAGGTGCGGCCCTTGCCAAGGGTCCTTGGCGTGGATCGCGGCTCCCTGGGATGGTCTCGCTGCTTCGCGACGTCTTGAATGCCCGGGTGGCCTATGGTGTACTCACGCCCAAGGGCCAGGGATCCATTCGAAGATCGATCGGGGAGAGACCGCTCCCAGGCTCTGGCCGTTAATGCTCGCCGCGGCGCTGTGAGCCGCGAAGCCCCCTGAGGTCGGCTCCCCCAGAGGCTCGACCCCCATAGAGGCGAGGTGACCATGAAGCCCAACACGATGACAAGACCCACCTATTCGAGAGCTCTTCGGATCCTGCTGCTCGTCACCCTGGTGGCCGCGCAGCACGCGAGCTGCGGGAGAAAGGCCAGGAGGACGCCTTCCCCGGAGCCTTCCGGTCCGGCGCTCACATCGGCGGCCGGCGCCAAGGGAGACGCCGTGCCGGGTGAGGGCCTGGTGATCAGGCTGGAGCCCGGCCAGTCGCCGGACGCAGCCGGCGCGGGAGCTCAGGTGGCGCAGGGCAAGCCGCTCACCGAGAGTCAAGTGAAGGCCCTGCTGGCGAGGGTGCCAGCCGTCTCTGCCCTGGCAACTGACGTGAAGACCTTCGCCTTCAGGGAGCGGAGCCTCCCCCCGCCTCGCACGGGAACCACCGTGGAGACGCCCTTCCCGCCGCCGGAGAGGCCGCGCCCCCCGGATCCCGCCGAGGCAGGAGCCTTGCAGGTGCTGCGGGTCTCTCCCGAGGGGGACGTGAACATGGCGCCCAAGCTGAGCGTCACCTTCTCCCAGCCCATGGTTCCCGTGACCTCGCACGCAGACTCCGTGGCCGCGGGGGTGCCGGTGGTCCTCTCGCCCAGCCTGCCCGGGAAGTGGCGCTGGATCGGGACTAAAACCCTACTGTTCGAGATGAAGGGGCGCTTCCCCATGGCCACGAGCTTCACGGCGGAGGTGCCGGCGGGCACCAAGGCCCTCACGGGCAAGGCCCTGGTGGAGCCGAAGAGGTGGGCTTTCTCGACCCCGCCCCCGCGGGCCCTGGGCTCATACCCCACGGGCAAGCCCCACCGCCTCGACCCATTTTTCTTCATCGTGTTCGACCAGAAGATCGATCCCGACAAGGTGCTGGCCACGGTGAAGGTATCGGGGGGAGGCCGCGTGCTTCCCTTGAAGAGGCTCAGCGACAAGGAGCTGGAGGCCATGCCAGAGGCCAAGGGCTACCTTGCCTCCGCCAAGGTCGAGAAGCACGGTCCCAGGCACCTGGCCTTCCTGTCGAGGGAGCTCTTGCAGCCAGGGACCTCCTACACCGTCACCGTCGGGCCTGGTACGCCCTCTGAGGAGGGGCCGCGCACAACTACGGAGGCCCAGACCTTCACCTTCCAGACCTATGATCCCTTCCGGGTGGAGTGGCAGAGCTGCGAGCTCACCTCGCCCTGCCGGCCTCCCCAGGGCTTCTCGCTCCGGTTCAACAACCCCATTGACGAGAAGGCCTTCGACGCAAGACGCATTAAAGTGTCGCCGCCCGTCAAGGACATGCAGGTCGTGGCCCGGGGCAATTACCTCTCCATCCACGGCCGCACCAAGGGGATGACGACCTACACTGTCTCACTGCCTGGCGGGTTGAAGGACTCCTTCGGCCAGACCCTGGGGGCGGACGACCGGCGGACCTTCGTGTTCCGCGAGGCCTACCCGCAGCTCATGAGCCAGTACGATCTCCTGACCGTGCTGGATCCGCAGGGCGACAAGACCTTCAGGGTGTTCAGCATCAACAGGCCCAAGCTCAGGGTGACCATCTGGAAGGTTCAGCCCAAGGACTGGAGCAGCTTTCTCGAGTACCAGCAGAAGGTCCGCTGGAGCAAGGAGGACCCCACTCCTCCAGGGACCCTCTGGAAGGAGTGGACCCAGGACGTCAAGGGCGAGATGGACGAGCTCGTCGAGACCGCCATCCCGCTCCGGCCGGCCCTCGGCAAGTCCGGTCACGGCCAGCTCGTGGTGCAGGTGACCCAGTGGCCCCTGCCCGAGAAGAAGCACGAGCGGCAGATCCTGCTCGGCTGGATGCAGGCCACGGACCTGGCAGTGGACGCCTTCGCGGATCACAGCCAGCTCCTCGCCTGGGTGACCCAGCTCAAGGATGGCGCCCCGGTCAAGGGCGCCACCGTGCAGATCCTCGGCGGGCAGGCCAGGTCGAGCGCGGAGTCCGGCCTGGCGAAGCTGCCCCTACCGGAGGACGCCGCGAGCGACAAGCGGATCCTGGTGGCCAGCACGGACGACGATCTGGTCATGCTCCCCGAGAGCATCCATCGCTGGGGCCGCGCCAACTGGACGAAGCGTTCCGCCCCGGGGGAGATGCTGCGTTGGTTCGTCTTCGACGACCGCAAGCTCTACAAGCCCAAGGAGGAGGTGCGGCTGAAGGGCTTCGTGCGCCTGGTGAACATGGGGGCCCAGGGCGGCGTACGCCTCCTCGACGCAGGAGACTCCAAGGTGGGCTTCATCGTGTTCGACCCTCGGAGGAACAAGATCGGCGAGGGCACCGTGCCAGTGGATCCCCTCGGCGGGTTCGACCTCGCCTTCACCATCCCGGATAACGCCAACCTGGGCTACGGCAGGGTGCAGCTCAGCCTCCAGGGGTCGGTATATGGCACCACGAGCCACTCCTTCCAGATCCAGGAGTTCAAGCGGCCTGAGTTCGAGGTCGCGGCCCAGGGCTCCGCTGGTCCTCACGTGGTGCGCGGGAAGGCCGACGTGGAGGTCACGGCGGCTTACTTCGCCGGAGGTGGCCTGCCCGGCGCCAAGGTCCGCTGGGAGGTAACCACAGCCGAGGCCAGCTTCACCCCTCCGAACCGGGGTAGCTTCACCTTCGTCGGCTGGCAGCCGGCCTGGGGCCGCCGCCGCGTTCAGGCCAAGACAGCCTATCTGACCCACGACGGGATCACGGACGGCAGAGGCAAGGATCGGCTGCGGATCCACTTCGATCGGGTCGATCCAGCCCGGCCCTGGACGGTGCGGGCCGCGGCGACCGTCACCGACGTGAGCCGCAGGAGCTGGACCGCGAACCAGTCGTTCCTGGTCCACCCCTCGAAGCTCTACGTGGGCCTGCGCACCGAGCGGAGCTTCGTGCACCGAGGGACGCCCCTCAAGGTCCAGGTGATAGTGACCGACCTGGAGGGCAAGGCGGTGGCCGGGCAGCCCGTGTCGGTGAAGGCGGTGCGGCAGTCCTACAGATACCAGAACAACAAGTGGGGCCCCGTGGACGCCGATCCTCAGTCCTGCCGGGTCACCTCGGCCGAGGAGCCGGTGACCTGCACCTTCGAGACCAAGGAGGGCGGTGAGTACGTCTTCAGCGCCAGGGTGACGGACCAGGACGGGCGCCCGAACCTCACGGAGATGACCCGCTGGGTGAGCGGCGGGAAGCTGCCTCCCGTGGCCCGCGTGGAGAAGGAGGCCCTTCGCCTGGTTTCCGACAAGGCCAAGTACGCGCCGGGAGACACGGCGGAGATCCTGGTGCAGGCGCCCTTCTACCCCGCTCAGGGGCTGATGACCGTGCAGCGTTCGGGGATCCTCGTGGAGCAGCGCTTCACCATGCAGGATCCCACCACCGTGCTCAAGGTGCCCCTTACCGAGGCCCACTACCCGAGCCTCAAGGTTCAGGTGGATCTGGTGGGGGCCGCGGCGAGGATCGACGCCCGCGGCGAGCCCGATCCCAAGCTGCCCAAGCGGCCGGCCTATGCCTCCGGGCATGTCTCCTTGAGCATCCCACCCGAGCAGAAGGAGCTGAAGGTGGAGGTGTCCCCGAAGCCCCTGAAGCTCCTCCCTGGCGGCCGCACAGCCATCGATCTGCTGGTCAAGGATGCCTCCGGCAAGCCGATGACCGGGAGCGTGGTGGCGCTGCTCGCCGTTGACGAGGCGGTGCTCGCTTTGACGGGCTACAAGCTCTCGAGCCCTCTTGCGGCCTTCTATCCCTGGCGTTCCCCGGACGTGAACGAGCGCTACCTCAGGCAGCACGTCCGCCTTATGGACCCCATGCAGCTCGCCGCAAAGCTGCGGGAGCAGGGTGAGGGACGCGCTGGTGGGCGTCCTGAGGCCGTGCAGACTGCCTCTCGCATGGACAAGGCGGCGAGCGACAGCCCGTCGGACGAAGCGGCTCCTGGCGGGATGCCGCCGCCATCGCCCATGAAGCGGGCGAGGGGCCTGAAGATGGAGGAGAAGAGCAAGGGCGAGCCTGCCGAGGCGCAGGGGCCGGCCATCCGGCTGAGGCAGGACTTCAAGCCACTCGCGCTCTTCTCCCCGGCGGTGCGCACCGACGGCGCTGGCCGCGCCCAGGTGGAGGTGAAGCTCCCGGACAACCTGACCCGCTACCGCGTCATGGCGGTGGCTGTGGCCGGGGCCACCCACTACGGCTACGGCGAGTCCTCCGTGACGGCGCAGCAGCCGCTCATGCTCAGGCCGCAGCCGCCCCGGTTCCTGAATTTCGGCGACCAGTTCGAGTTCCCGGTGGTGATCCAGAACCAGTCCGACGGGGCCATGACGGTGGACGTCGCGGTGCGGGGCACCAACGTCAGCTTCACCGGCGGAGCCGGCCAGCGGATCGAGGTGCCCGCCAACGATCGCCGGGAGGTCCGCTTCCCGGCAAAGGCCGCCGAGCCTGGCATCGCCCGGTTCCAGGTGGCGGCCTCCTCTGGGGGCTGGGCCGACGCCGCCGAGCGCGAGCTTCCCGTCTGGACCCCCGCCACCACCGAGGCCTTCGCCACCTACGGCACCCTTGACCAGGGGGCCGCGGTTCAGCCAGTGGCGATGCCCAAGGGCGTCTTCAAGGAGTTCGGCGGCCTGGATGTGACCACCTCCTCCACGGCGCTCCAGGCCCTCACCGACGCCGTGGTCTATCTCTTCGCCTATCCCTTCGAGTGCTCCGAGCAGGTAGCCTCTAGAGTGCTCTCAATCGCCGCCCTGAGGGACGTGCTCTCGGCCTTCAAGGCCAAGGGTCTCCCCTCCAAGGAGCGCATCGAGGCGGCGGTGGCCCGTGATTTCCAGCGCCTGCAGAACATGCAGAACGACGACGGTGGTTGGGGGTTCTGGCTCCGCTACCAGCGCTCCTGGCCATTCCTCTCCATCCACGTGACCCACGCCCTCGTGCGCGCCAAGCAGAAGGGCTTCGCGGTTCCGGGGCGGATGCTCGCGAGCGCCCTCGAGCATGTCCGGAACATCGAGCGGTACATTCCGTCGGAGTACAATGAGTGGATCCGTCGGGTGATCGTCGCCTACAGCCTCTACGTCCGGCAGGTGAACGGCGATATCGATGTGGGCAAGGCCAAGTCGATCTACGCCCAGCTGGGCGGGGGCAAGGATGCGCCCCTCGAGGCGGTGGCCTGGCTCTATCCGGTGCTCTCCGGCTCGGACAAGGCCCAGGACGAGCTCGCCGAGATCAGGCGGGATCTCAACAACAGGGTCACCGAGACCGCCGGCGCCGCTCACTTCCAGACCTCCTACAGCGACGGCGGGCACTTGATCCTGCACTCTGACCGGCGCGTAGACGGGCTCCTGCTGGAGGCGCTCATCAAGGATCAGCCCAAGAGCGACCTGATCCCCAAGATCGTCAGGGGCCTGCTCGCCCACCGCACCAAGGGCAGATGGGGCAGCACACAGGAGACCGTTTGGGTGCTCCTCGCCCTGGACCGGTACTTCAACACCTACGAGGCGGTGACGCCCAACTTCGTCGCCAGGCTCTGGCTCGGAGAGCGCTTCGCGGGCGAGCACCGCTTCGCCGGTCGCACCACCGAGCAGCACCTGGTGAACATCCCGATGTCGCTCCTCGGAGAGCCGGGGGCTAACCAGAACCTGATCCTGGACAAGCAGGGCCCCGGCCGGCTCTACTACCGGATCGGCATGAGCTACGCCCCCACCGATCTGAGGCCGCCCCCGGTGGATCACGGCTTCACCGTGCAGAGGCGCTACGAGGGAGTGGACGATCCCAAGGACGTCGTCCGCAAAACCGACGGCACCTACGAGGTGCGCGCAGGCGCGAGGGTGAAGGTAGTGCTCACCATGGTCGCGCAGGCGCGGCGCTACCACGTGGCTCTCGTGGATCCGCTGCCAGCGGGCCTCGAGCCAGTGAACGCCTCGCTCCTCGGGGCCCAGGCAGATCCACCGTCCGGAGCCAAGGCGAGCCCTGGCTTCTCGCGGGGAGGCAGGCGCGGGCGCGGCCCGATGATGGTGTCCGTCCCACACAACCGCTACTGGGGCTGGTGGCGTCGGGCCTGGTACGAGCACCAGAACCTGAGGGACGAGCGGGCCGAGGCCTTCGCGTCCTTCCTGCCCGCCGGGGTCCACAGCTACAGCTACACCACCCGAGCCATAACTCCGGGCAACTTCGTGGCGCCGCCTCCCAAGGCCGAGGAGATGTACCACCCAGAGACCTTTGGCCGGGGCGCGGGCGATCGCGTGATCGTCAAGTAGTCGTCAAGTCCGAGAAGACGTGTCCCGGAAAGAGTGGGCTCGAGAAGAGGCGGCCCGATAGGAGATGGTCCGAGAAGAGGGGGACTTCGTAGAAGCTAGGGAAGCCCATCCCAGCAGGCGCCCCACTCCTGGGTGCTTATATAGATCGACGGGTCGAAGAAGTAGCAGTCCTCGTAAGACGGATAGGGACACTGCGAGTAGGAGGTGCAGAACTGGAGGCAGTAGGGGTAGGACCCGCCCACGTTCACGCAGAGGTAGGTGGGCGCGCAGTCGTCGTGTGTCGAGCAGATGCTGTACTGAGTGCCGGCGCCAGTGGGGCTCGTGCACTGGCCCGGGCTGCCGTAGGTGGTGGTCGGCGTGCAGCGGGCCCCGGCGCCGCACTCGGTGGACGGGGACAGGGGGTTCGTGCAGGTGGTCCCGGTGCCGCAGCCTTCGTCCACCTGGCCGTCGCAGTTGTTGTCGATGCCGTCGCTGCAGATCTCGGTGCTCCCACCCG
>JAVEWA010000701.1:0-3476 GCA_034004785.1 Polyangia bacterium | reverse complement strand
CCTGTGCGTCTGCACGCCGGACTGCACCGGAAATGAGTGCGGAGACGACGGCTGCGGAGGCTCCTGCGGATCCTGTGGCGCCATGGAGGTGTGCCAGGCTGGCCAGTGCGCCTCCTCCTGCGGCGCAGGGCTGACCCCCTGCGACAGCGTCTGCGTGGACCTGCTCACGGACGAGGCTCACTGCGGCGCCTGCCAGAGCCCATGCGACCCGGGCGAGGAGTGCCAGGGGGGGGTCTGCGTCTGCATCCCCGACTGCACAGGCAAGGAATGCGGCCCGAACGGCTGCGAAGGCTCCTGCGGCTCATGCACCCCGCCTGAGACCTGCCAGGCAGGCCTGTGCGTCTGCGCGCCCGACTGCGCGGGCAAGGTGTGCGGCCCGGACGGCTGCGGAAGCTCCTGTGGATCCTGCGCCTGGTACGAGGCCTGCCAGGCCGGACTGTGCGTCAGCGACTGTGACCCCGGCCTCGAGCAATGCGGCGCGGACTGCGTGGACCTCCAGACCGACCCTGCTCACTGCGGAGCCTGCCACAGTCCCTGCGATCCGGGCCAGGTGTGTCTCTCTGGCACCTGCGCCTCGGCCCCACCCGACGCGGGCGTGCCCGACGGGGGCGCCCTCGACGCCGCCATCCCCGACTCTGGCAGCCCGGACGCGGCAGGCCCCGACGCCGCCGGCCAGGACGCCGCCGGCCAGGACTCGGGCCCTGGCGCCGACAGCGGGCCGGGCAAGCCAGGCGGCGCAAAGGGTGGATGCGCCTGCCAGGGCGGCGAGGGGGCAGGAGACCCTCACTGGCTCCTGCTGCTGCTGCTCGCCGTTCTTTGCCCACTGAGACGTCTCTACGACAGGCGCCGGCGCGTCTCGTCTCGCCCCAGGCCGTAGCTCTGCTTCGCTGGCCGAGCGCCCCTTGGGCACGCAGCCCCTACCAGCGCAGCTCCAGCTCCCTATTTGGCACGAAGTCTCGCATCACCAGCCAATGGGTGACGACGCCGTCCTTTCGCTCGGTGCGAGTCGGCGCGTAGGAGACTCGCACCCTGCCGAGCGCGGCCGGGTGTCGCACCACGAAGACCGCCTGGCCAATCGGCGCGGGCCATGACAGGGCCGAGGTGACCATGTAGGCCGCGAACCGCCCGCGATGCTCCTGCCTGTAGCGCACCCTGAACCTGGCGATCCCCCTCGGAGGGAGCCGCACCGGAAAGCGGGCCTCCGCGCGCCCAGGAGCGGCCGCCACGAGCGGAAGCTGCTGACCGTCCACCTCGATGTGGCCTGGCGCCGGGCGATCCGGCCCGGTCAGCACCGGGTAGGTGATGCTCAGGCTGGATGATGCGTCGCTCCGGCTCCGCAGAACATAGGCGCCGCTCACCCTGAGCGCCCCGCGGTCCAGCTCCAACTCGACGCGCTCGGCCGCGAACTGAGCGGCCTGGGCCCCAGACGCGAGGTTGCCCTCCTTGAGGTGACGCCGCCACAGGGACCAGTCCTCGTCGGAAGGCTCGGGCGCCCTCGGCACCCCTCCAGGCGTGCCCGTCTCGGCGAGACCCAAAGCGAAGGCTATGGTCAGACCTTCGCCCTTTTCCAGGCGCCGGTCGGTCCAGCCCAGGTTCAGGGCGGTGAGGGTCTTGTGGTCCAGAACGCGGCGCTGATCGATGTCCGCAGCCTTGTGGGCAAAGGAGTTGGCAAAGAACGCGACATCCGGCAGGGGCGCGGCCGGATCGAGTCGCACGAAGTTCGCCTGGTTGGAGAAGGCGCCCTGTCTCTCGCCCGAGGCCTCGTTCCCGAGGTCGTACATGCCTCCCACGGTGAACTGCCCTGCGCCGAGAGCTCGTTCGTGCCGAACCAGCCCATCGGGTGTCCAGCCCACGTCCCCCTCCGAGGACTTGTAGGTGCCGATCCAGGGATCGTCGCCGGAGAAGAGGTGAAAGCGCAGCGGGCGGGCGCACCGGTTGGTCACACGGGTAGCCAGGATCCACCAGGGAGCTCCGGCCCTCGTGGTGGCGACCTTGGTCACCCGGTAGCAGCCCCCCGCGTTCTCGCTCTGGAGCACCACCCGTTCGGGCCCCGCCTCCAGCACCCTGCCGCGCACGAACTCGAGCCGCTTTCCATCCGGTCCCTTGCCATAGTTCTCGGACCAGCCATAGGTGTACTCGGCCTTCTCGTCCAGATCCCAGAAGGACTCGTCCTGGGCGCAGAAGACGTTGATGCGCGAGAAGCCCCGCAGGGCCCGTCGGGGATAGAATCCCAGCCCCGAGCCGTCGAAGTTGCCAATGACGAGGCCCCCTGTGTAGCCCGGATACCTGCAGTGAAAGCAGGTCCGCATCCGGTCCCCGGTCGGAAAGCGGTGCAGCACGTCTCCCCTGCCCGTCCTCGGATCCCAGCGCACCTCGAGCTCTGGCGGCTTCTTGCCGCGCGGAGGGGGGGGGACATCCCTGGCGCCTGCCTCGACCACGCCCCTGGAGGCGGCGACTCGATCGGCGGCCATTCCCCTGGTGGCCTTGCGTCCACTGCCCCGTCCATCCGAATTCCCATCAGGGCACGCCCCCAGGAGAGCGACAGAAAGCAGGGTCACCCAGGGCTCCAGCCTCGCCCATGGTAAGACGAAAGCCCGTCCGGCCGTCTTTTCGATCACTTCCTCCGGCGGCGGAAGGTGAGGATCGCGAGCAAGAGGAGGGAGAGGCCCAGCCAGAGCCCGAGGAGAGTCGAGCTGCCCAGGCCGCCGGCCAGGGAGCAGCCCCCATCGTCCTTGTCGTCTGGATCGACGCCGGCGTCAGGCGTCACCGCGGCGTCCGGCGGCGGCGTGCCCGCATCCGGGGCGGTCCCGCCGCAGGACGCGTTGCAATCCAGGCCCTGGATATCGACCGGCTCCGGGATGTCCCAGGGATCGGCGTCGGGGCTGACCACGCCCGCGTCGGCCGGGTACTCCAGATTCGCCACGACCGTCAGCTCCGCCTGCAGGCTTCCTCCGGTGGCAACCGCCGTGTAGGTGTGGGCACCGATGGGCGCGTTGCAATCGCACCATTGGGCCGCCTGCAACGTGGCGAGCCCGCTGCCCGTGTTGGCGGTGAACCCCGAGTAGCTGGTCCAGGTGGCCGAGAGATCGGTCGTGTCGCGGCTCAGCGAGCTGGGGTTGGCGAAGGTAGTCACGCTGGTGTCCACTCCGTAGGACACCTGAACGTGCTGGGTGTGCGGGACCTGCTGGACCCTCAGGACCCGATCGGTAATCGGGTTGGCCCATGCTGACGGGCCGAGGATCGAGAACAGGCAAACAGCCGCGGCGAGCAGTCCTATTCTACGCATCTTGCATACCTCCCTCCGGACGGCCCGGCCCGGGGGTCCTGGCCATCCGATCAATGGCCCTCTGCAACGTCTGGCGCAGAAGGCATCCAACCAACCATTCACTTGGAGATATTTTCCGCCTCCCTTCAGTGGATGTCAATATGCGGACCTGACTGGCTTTCTCGGCCCCTGGCCATCTGTCGGGTGACCT
>JAVEWA010000064.1:0-16406 GCA_034004785.1 Polyangia bacterium | reverse complement strand
CCGATCTTGATATCGCTTCATGATATCCCCTGTCTCCACATCTCTCTTCTCACGCCGCCCATCGAGCGAGGAGCGCTCTCCGAGCGGCCGCCAAGTTACCCATGTGACCCCGGGGAGTCCTACTTCGGGGCCAGGAACACAGAGATCAAGGCGTAGATCGTGAGGGCCTCGATGAAGGCCGCGCCGACGATCATGCCCGTCATGATCTTGCCGGAAGCCTCGGGCTGACGCCCGGTGGCCTCCATTGCAGAGCCGACCGCACGACCGAGACCCAGGCCGGAGCCGATGGCCGCAAGACCAACCGCGATGGGGTAGGAAAGCTGCAACAGGTTCATCTCGATTCCTCCTTGGAGTAGTACGACAGTCGAGCGCCGCTACGCATGAGCGTGCGCTTCTTCGCCATGTTCGCCGTGGTCCTCGTGGGGCAGGACCATCAGGATGTAGATGGTTGAGAGCAGCGTGAAGACGAGGGCCTGGATGGTGCTCGTCAAGGTCGCCAGGAACATGAAGGGGAGGTGCAGCGGAAGCCCGATGGGGACCTCGGCCGGAAGGAAAGAGAAGATCATGATCCCCAGCATCAGCATGGAGCCGAGCAGCACGTCCTCGCCGAAGATGTTGCCGAAGAGCCGCAGGGCCAGCGAAAGTGGCTTGATGAACTCCTCCACGATGTGCAAAGGCAGGAGCATCACTATGCCCACCACCCAGGTCACGGCGTCCTTGGGCTCACCGAGCCAGTGCATGAGGACGCCCTTGACGCCCAGCTTGGAGAAGGCCGTGTACTGCACCACGCAGAAAGTGCAGATGGCCAGCGCGGCCGTGGTGCAGATCCAACTGGTGGGGGACAGCCCAAAGGGCAGGAGTCCGAAGAGGTTCAGGGTGATGATGTAGATGAAGAGCGCTCCCAAAAAGGGGAGGTACGCCCGCCCGAACTTCTTTCCGAGGACCCCGCTGATGAGGTTGTCGAGGCCTTCCACGGCCAGCTCCACGGCGCCCTGGAAGCGGCTCGGGAGGAGGCTCCTTCTCTGGTACATGAAGCCCAAGATCCAGGTCAAGATCACGAGGACGAGGAGCGCGTAGAGGGGCCTGACCACGAACATGTTGTCGGTCTTGGCCAGGTAGGTTCCGACCACCGAGTCAGGGCTGAACCCGACCAGGAGATAGGCGGCGTTGGGCAGCTCGGGCGGGTGATGGAGCTCCTTGTACCAGTCCTTCCTCGCCGGTGGGCCTTTCTTCGCGCTCTCGTCTCCGTGGGAGGCTTTCTGGCCCGCGGCGCTTTGTCCTTCATCCCTCGCGGCATTGGCGCCGGGGCCGCCTGCCTCGCCGGGCAGGCCCGCCGAGGCGGAGCCGCCGGAGAGGAAGATGATGCCGAGGCCCGTCAGAGCCGCGACGAGGGCGGTCGAGAGGCGTGGGTGTCGTCGAGGTATCTCGATGCGGTCGGCGGTCATGTCACGCTCCGCAGCTTTCGTTGCTCCAGCATTTTTTGTCCCAGTACCTTCTGGATCATGACGAAGAAGATGAGCCCGAAGCCGATCGCGAAGGCAGGGGCGTGGGGGCGCTGGTGGACGAGGTAGACCAAGGCGCCTGCGTACACGACGCCCAGCTTCAGGAGCACCCAGAGGGCGATCCAGACCGGATCCCGGGGCCCCAGGAGCTGCTTGCCAAGCCCCATCCAGGTGTAGAGGTGCAGGGTCCCGAGGGCGACGCCGAGGGCGAAGCCCGCCCCGTGCCCGAGACCGAAGTACTGCAGGACGAAGAGGGAGGCGATGGCACCGGCAACCAGGGTCGTGACGATGCTCCTTTTCGGGAACCCGTCGCCGAGCTTGGTGTTTAGGGTCACCTCGAGACCTCCTGGATGGCGCGGAGCACTGCTCTTACCGCCACAGCGAGCCCGAAGGCCAGGCCGAGAAGCGTGAGCCAGGGCGATGTCCCGAACCGCCCGTCCATCCACCAGCCGCCCAGGGTCGTTAGCACCGGCGCGAGGGCCATCTCGATGGGCAGCACGATGAGCGTGCCCTTCCGAAACTGCCCGTGGAGCGCCTTGCCCGCCTTGTAGCCGGGCTCGGCCTCCAGCCTGCGCTGGCGTTCCCTCTGGACCCGCTCGACGCCCGATGGGTCCTCGGGCCGCTGCGAATCCTTGGGCATGATCACGCCACTCGAGTCGTGGCGGACCGTAGCCGCTAGGAAAGGCTATGTCAAGCCCTCCTTTACACGGTGCGTCGTGAGCGGAAAAACACTTGAAAATCAGGCAAGACCGACATGGATCGGAGCGAAATGGACCAGGGTTGACATGGAATATTACACCGGAGGATCAGTCTGGCACGCAGCCCGCCAATTCCCAGGCGCCGCACTCCACCAGGTCGTTCGAGCAGGTGCAGGGCTCGTGGCCCCCGTAAACCTCTCCGGGCTCGGTCAGGTACACCCTCGGGCAGTAGGGGTCCCCCACGCCCGCGCTCCATACATAGAGGTTGTACTGCTCGCAGGTGGCGCAGTTGTCGTGGATGCCCACGCCCGGCGCCGTGCAGATCAGGCCGCCCTCCAGGCTCAGACCGACGCTCCAGCCCTGGGCCACGCAGAGCGCGGTCGCCACCTCGGAGCAGGGAGGGGGCTCTGGTGGGGCCTGCTCGCAGGCGCGGAGCTCCACCGTGATGCTGGTCCCTGGGATGGAGGTCATCCGGACGCTGAGCTCGTGCTCGCCGCCCTGGAGCCGGAGGGTTGCGGTGATCCGGGTGACGTGGGGATTGAAGGCGCTCGGGCCGACGACCTCGGCGCCGTCAACCCGGATGCGGGCCGCTGCGGTGCCGTCATTTTCCACGACCAGGCAGAGGTCCGTCTGGGCAGTCAAGGAGAAGCTCCGAAGGGCGGTGCTCGGGGCGCAGGCGCTGCGGGAGAAGGTCTCGGGGCCAAAGACGGTCAGCCCTCCCTCGCAGGGATCAGTGCATAGCAGGATCCCCGGCTGAAGCTCGAGGCCCGGGGGCGCCTCGGTCTCGAAAAAGGAACCCCCCCCTTCGTGATTCTCTTCGTGACGCCATTTTCCGCCAGGGAGACAAGTGGGTGCTGCCGATGCCAGCGAGGCCAGGACGATGAGAGCTGTTCTAAGGAGGCTCATGTCTTGCCTGAATATACCACTCGTGATTCTAGGATACTCTTTCTCTCAAGATGTTTTCAAGCCTTACGTTAACTGTCTTCTCGGTCACAGCCCTAACGCGATACAAACCGAGGTGATCATCCTTGCGGATCGGTGATTATGCTAGGTTATCAAGAGGTTACGTAAATTTTAGGCGGGCGTGCTCGCGGGTTCTAGGGACATGCAGATGCCTGGCCACCGAAACGCCTCGTCACCCCCGACTCCCTGGCTCCCACCTCGGGGGCCGCGCCGACGAAGTTTCCGACGCCCGAGTCGTCGTGGTCGTAGGCCCCGGAGTAAGGCACCGAGGCCGAGTCCACGAGCAGGCTCGCGCCGGACGCGAGGCAGAGGTCTGGGCCGGTCCAGCCAGGATCCTCGTCCAGATCGCACATGTCCAGGAAGAGGGAGGTGCCGTCGCAGTAGATCGGGCAGTCTGCCGCGCCCTCGCATCGCAGGGCGTGGCCGCGGCTCACGTTCTTCTCCACCCTGGGGCCGCCGCAGTCGGTCGCGCTCCCAAAGGAGGCGGAGAAGAGCCTTATGCCAGTGGAGGTCCCGTCCCCTTGCACGATGTTGTTCCGGTAGCAGAGCAGGCCAGCGCTCTCGAGGCGCATGCCGCCCCCTGCCAGCCCGCCCAGGATCCACAGGCTGTTGTGATCCACCCTGCTAGGCAGCGTCGCCGAGGGGAAGCCGGTCAGGCCGATGCTCCAGTTGAAGGACCCCGTGATGGCGTTCATGGCCACTGTGTTGCCCTCGGCTTGGACGAGGATGGCCGCCGCGCCCCTCAGGCTCGCCTGGCTGGTTATGCGGTTGGCCAAGACTTCGTTGCCCGCCGAGCCTATCCAGACGAGGGCGTCTGGAAGGGTGCTCGAGTTCTCGATGCGGTTGCGGATGATCGTGTTCCCGCCGGCGTCGGCGCCGGTCCCGATCCAGATCGCCTGGGCCACCTCCTGGAAGCAGAGGTCCGCGAGGTAGTTCTGACCGGTGACCACCTCGAAGACCGGGAAGGCGCCGCTCGCCCAGAAGCACACCACGCCGCCGTCTAGCGGTGCGAGAGCCACGCCAAAGGGCCGGCCTCCGGAGCAGGCGCCCCCGCCGCACTCGTCCAGCAGGATGCTGGCGGTCGGGGAGTAGGCGCCGGGGTAGATCGAGATTCGCTGGTGGCTCGTCGAGGCGTGGGCCTCGGCGATGGCCGCCTCGAGCTGGGCTACGCTGTCGATGGGTCCACCCAGACAGCCCGAGAGGTCGAACTGGCAGCTCGCGAGGCACGCGAGGCCCGCGCCACCGCCTTGCAGATGGCCCCGGGACAGGCAGGTCTCGCCCCCCAGGTTCGCCCCGTCGCAGCGCTCGTAGAGATCGATCAGGGCGTCGCCGCAGGTGTCCGGTACGCAGACCGAGGGCGCGCCCGAGCAGTGCCAGCCCGACTCCACGGCGCAGTCCGCGGCGCAGCCGTCGCCCGAGGTGTTTCCCCCATCGTCGCAGCCCTCGCCCGGGTCGAGCGCGCCGTCGCCGCAGGAGTCGCACCTGCTCACGTCGAAGGAGCAGTCCGAGGCGCAGGCGAGGAGGCCACCGGCGGGTTGCCCCAAAGAGGCGCAGCTGGCGCCGCCCAGGTTGGGCCCGTCGCAGTCCTCTGGGCCCTCGACCGAGCCGTTGCCGCACAGGTGGCACCCTGACACGTCCAGGGTGCAGTCCGGCGTGCAGGCCAGGGCGCCGTCGGGGACCCCCGCGCGAGTCCAGCAGCTGTGAGGGCCCAGGTCGTCTCCGTCGCACTCCTCGAAGCGCCCCCTGATCCCGTCGCCGCAGCAGCCGCTGGTGTCCACCTGGCATGTAGGAGTGCAAAGGAGCTCACCATCCCCCAGGCCGAAGCTCGAGCAGCTCAGGCCCCCGAAGGCGGCGCTGTCGCAGGCCTCGCCCCCCTCGAGGAGCCCGTTGCCGCAAAGGGAGCACCCGGAGGTGTCGAAGACGCAGCCCGCGGCGCAGCGCAGCTGGCCGTCGGGCCTCGAGCCGCCAGTTGCGCTGTCGCAGGTGGCGCCGGCGAGGTCGGCCCCGTCGCAGGCCTCGCTTCCCTGGGTCACGCCGTCGCCGCAGCCGCCGAAGCAGCGCGAGGTGTCCAGGGTGCAGGCAGCGGTGCAGCCGAGGGTGCCAGCCGAGAAGCCCGCGTCCCGGCAGGATCCGATGGCGCCGAAGTCGTTTCCGTCGCACTCCTCCTGGGCCTCGATGGCGCCGTTGCCGCAGATGTGGCACTGGCTCAGATCGAGGCGGCAGTTCGGCCGGCAGCTCGCCTCGCCCCCCAGGGCGAGCTCGGTCTCGCAGGCGTCGTCCGGAACGGAGCTGCCGTCGCAGGCCTCGCCCGCCTGCAGGATCCCATCGTTGCAGATAGGCCTGCCGGGCGCTAGGTCCAGGAAGAGCTCGGTGCGCCGGTTCTTCGCCACGAAGACCGAGCGGCCCTGGGCTCCGACCACGCTCCCGTCCCTCGAGGCGACCACCGAGAAGAACACCTTCCGATCCGCCCAGGCGTCGGACAGGGTCACCAGGATCCTCGGGCGAGGCTCGGTAACCTCCTCGACGTCCTCGATGAGCCTCGTGGCCTCCTGGCCCGTGTCCTGGAGGAGGTAGGCTGTCAGCTCGACAGAGTCGAAGGCGGTCGTGCTGTCGTAGCCGATCTCGATCACCACCTCGGTGCGGGGCACCTCCTGGCAGGCTCCGCTCCAGAGTGCGGCGAGGGAGGCGAGGGCCAGGAGGGGCCGCGGCAGCGGCCGCGGCCGCTTCCCATTGGAGCCATCGCCAGACCTGTCACACGCCAGTGGCTTCTTCTTCATCTGATGTTCCAGGTAGCCCAGGGGGAGTCCTTGGGTCCGTTGTCGCGGGTCCCCAGCCCAACGCCGAGGCCCACCGCCGTGGCTATCCCCACGGCGACCGAGGTCCAGAGCCACCAGGTCTTGTGGAGGGGCCGGGGCCTCGGCTCGGCGTCCTTGCCAGCCCGGCCCAGCTCCAGGCCTTCCTTGATCCGCCCGGCGGCGAGGTCCTTGCGCCGCTTCTCCTCCAGGCGGCGGCGGCAATCCGCGATGAGGCGGGTGACCTGCCCGGCCTGGGGGCCGCCGGGGTTCTCCTTCAGGTAGGCCTCGTAGAAGTGGATCGCCCGGTCGAGGCGCCCGCCGTGGCGGTGGCTCTCTCCGAGGTGGAAGAGGTAGCCGGTGAGGGGGAAGGCCTGGTAGGCCTCGGTGAGGAGCCGCGTCGCCTCGTCGTATCGCTGGAGCACCTGGGCTTTCCGGGCCTCGATGAAGAGCGCCGAGGCCCGGGCGCGCCGCTCCTCGTCTCGCGCGAGGTCCTTCTGGCACCTGGCGATCAGCCCCTGGACGATGGAGGCGTCCGGGGTGTCGGGGTTCTCGCGGACGAAGCCGCTGTAGAAGAAGATCGCCTTGGTGCAGTCCCCGAGGAAGCGGTGGCACTGCCCGATGTTGAACAGGAACCCCGGCAGGGGCATGAGCTCGTAGGCGCGGGAGAAGCTCACTAGGGCCGTCTGGAACTGGCGCAGGGCGAAGCGCTTCTTGCCCTCCTCGAAGTGCTTGCGGGCCTCGGCTGCGCGGGTCTGGTCCCTCGGCGTCGGGGCGCCGGCGGCGTCCCGGGAGGGCGTGACGGCTGGCGCGGCGTCACCGAGGCTGCCTCGGGCTAGCCAGAGCGCAGCGACGAACAGGGAGGGCGCGACCGCGCGCCTTGGGAGGCGCTGGGGCCTGGGGGAGCGGGAGGTGCGCGGTGGCTGCATCGGCTGCTCGGCTCCTTGGTCACATGGGGAAGGGATCCACGATACCCTGCTCTGTCACTCGAGAAGCCGGTCCGGGCGGGGTCATGGGCCGGGCCCGCATGTGATCCGGAGGGGTGGCCTCCCGCACGACGGAATGCGGCGCCCCAGGTTTGGTTATCGGCGCAGCAGCGCCGGCGTCTGGAGCATCGCCCTCTGGTTTGGCGGGGCTCTCGGGCTCGAGCGAGATCCGCAAGGGGTCGGGGCCCCCGGGGGTCAGCGTCACCAGGGCGTCCTTGTAGCCGGCCTTTCGGAGCACGAGCGCCCGGGGCTTTCCTTCGGTGAGCCGCACACGGGCGGGGGTCTGGCCGAGGAGGGAGTCGTCCGCCGCGAGGTGGATCCTGGCGTCGGGAGGATCCGATTCGACGGCTACGGCCCGCTCGAGGGGTGAGGTCGATGAGCCCATGGGGCCAGTGACCTCCTCGGGCGGTGAGCGGTGCGCAGGTCTCCCTGTCCCTTGCGAGGCCAGGTACAGGACCACACCCAGGATCGACGCCGCAAGCAGGGCGAGGGCCCCGATCAGGAGGGTTCCCCTCGAGCTTCGGCGGCCTCCCTGGAGGCTCGCGGAAGCAACGGACGGACCGCCATCCACGGCGGCCTCTGGCGGCGTGGGGATGCGGGGCAGGGCCGCGGACTGGTCTTGGAGGGTGGTGTCGAGCTGTCGGTGCAGGGCCTCGGCCATGTTGCCGGGTTCCGCCGTCCCCACTCGGGCGTCCGCGCCGGGCCAGGCAGGATGCCTGTCCGAAGAGCCCTTGCGCGCGGGCCGCCCCCGAGAGGAAGAGCCCCGGGTGGCGGCGGGATCCACGGGAACGCCCTCCAGACCCGAGGCAGCGAGCAGCGCTTCGGCGAGGTCCGTGACGCTCTGGAACCGCTTGGCCGGGTTGTCCGCCAGGCAACGCATCACCACGGCGTCCACTGCTTGGGGTATGGGCGCAGGCGCCTGCGGGCCAACGCGCACGGAGGGAGGCGCTGGCTGCCTCGCGAGGACCCCGTCCGCCAGATCCTCCAGCCCGTCGATCTCGAAGGGCAGATGCCTGGTGAGCATCTCGTAGAGCACCACGCCCAGGGAGTAGATGTCCGCCCGTTGGTCCACCGGGAGGCCGTGGAGCTGCTCCATGGGCATGTAGGCTGGAGTGCCCAGGATGTTGCCGGACCAGGTTCGCCGCCGGTTCTCCTCGGCGTCGATGAACTTGGCGATCCCGAAGTCGAGGAGCTTGACGGTGAGGAGGGCTTGCGGGTCGGAGCTCTGGCGCGCCAGGAAGATGTTCTCGGGCTTCAGGTCCCGGTGCACGATTCCCAGGCGATGCACCACTGAGAGGGCATCGCAGATCTGGCGGGCCACCTCGACGGTGAACCCGAGCCCGAGGGGAGCGTGCCTGTCGATGTGGTCGCCAAGATCCTCGCCTTCGAGGAGCTCCATCACGATGAAGGGCGGGAAGCCCTCCGTGGCCACCACGTCGGTGATGTCGATGATGTTCTTGTGGCGGGCCCGGTTCACCGCCAGGGCTTCCTGAAAGAAGCGCGCGACCATGGCGGGCCGCAGATACAGCTCCGGGTGGAGGATCTTGATGGCCACCGGGCGCCCGAGGAAGCTGTGCTCGGCCTGGTACACCACCCCGGCGCCGCCTTCTCCGAGTAGCTTCAGCAGGCGGAAGGAGCCGAGGGTGTCACCGACCTTGGGCTTGGCGACCCACTCCTGGGGCCGCGCCTTGCGGCGGGCTCGATCGACCTTGGGAGTTTCCCTGTGGAGCCCGCTCATGGGGACATCTCGCACTGACCCGATTCGCCCGGGCGCCGGGCCTCTCACCCCCCGCCGCCACGCCTCTGCCCGCCCTGTCCCGGGCGGCTACGCGCCTTCTAACGGCTCGATACTACGATTCTAATCTATCATATTGATCCGCCTCCTTCCAGGCGGCGCTGGAATGTGAGGCGTCTTGCATTCCACGGTGAGCCAGAAACCGCCTCGAGGCTCGGCCCGTGCTCCGAGGCGCCGCTCGACTGGAGCCCTCCGGACATGCTACCCACAGGGTCTTGGCGCCCCATGGCCTGACAAGTCCAGTCACGAACATCCCAGGAGGTTTGAGATGCCCATCGTGAACCTGAAGGTGCTAGGCACCCTGACCGAAGACCAGAAGCGCGAGCTCGCGGCCCGCTTCACAAAGGATCTGGAAGAGGTGGCCGGCAAGCCCCCCGAGTACACCTACGTGGTGATCGAGGAGGTGCCCGAGACGAACTGGGCCCATCGCGGGCGCCTGCTCTGCGACTGACAACGCCTCGGCGCTCCGCGGCTCGCACTCGAGCAGGATACAGAGGTGAGCTCATGCCCAGGCAGATCCTGAAAGGCCTCTATCAGGTGGGAGGCGCTGGCCTCTCCGATGATCGCGACTGCATGGTGTACGCCATCGATCTCGGCGTCCTGGTCCTCGTGGACTGCGGCGCGGGGCCTTCCTGGCCCCGCATCAAGGACGAGCTCCTGAGCGCCGGGCTGCGGCCCGAGTCGATCCACACGCTGGTCCACACCCACTGCCACGTGGACCACATCGGCGCCGCCCACCGGGTCCGGGCCGAGAGCGGCTGCCGGGTGGTGGCCCACAAGGGCGACCGGGAGGCCATCGAGACCGGGGATCCGCTGCGCACCGCGGCCAATTGGTACGAGCTGGAGCTCCCGGGCTGCCCCGTGGATCACGTGGTGGAAGGGCAGGGGGAGCGCCTCGCTTTCCCCGGGGGCGAGCTGGAGCTCCTTCACACCCCGGGGCACACCCCGGGATCCATCGTGGCATTTGCTGGAGTCGAGGGCCAGAAGGTCCTCTTCGGCCAGGACATCCACGGCCCCTTCCACCCGGACTTCGGCTCGGACCTGGCCAGGTGGCGCGAGTCCATGGCCGCGCTCCTTGCCAGGGAGCCGGATGTGCTTTGCGAGGGCCACTTCGGCGTGTTCAGACCCTCGAGCCGGGCTCGGAGCTTCATCGAGGGCCAGCTCAAGGCCCACGAGTGACGTTGCCAGAAGCCGAGCCTCGGGGAGAAGGGCGCTGGGCGATAGGGGGCCTATAACGAGATGCCCAGGGCCGCCAGCTCGGCCGTGGCCTGGCCTGCCCAGCCCCGGTTGGCCTTGGGGTTTGCGGGAGAAGGGTGCAGCACGCTGCCGATGGTGACGGAGTGGCTCCCGAGGGCCTCCCTGGCCCGGTCCGCGGCGAACTTGCCCACGCCGATCACGTAGCGAACCCCGAGGCAGCCCACCAGGTCCACAAGGGCCTCGTCGCAGGCGGCCCAGAGGGCCTGGCGCTCCGGGCCCGGGAGCTTGTCCGGGGTGCGGTTCTTGCCGCTCTCCTCCAGGAAGGCCAGGGGGCAGTAGTTGGTCACGAAGAACCTGGCGAAGAACCGCTCCGGCGTGCCGTGCGTGTCCCGCGCCCAACCCCAGAGGCGGCTCCCGCTCACCTCGCTTCGCGGGCTTTCGAAGCCGAGGATGGGGCGCTTGGGGTGCTCTCTCGGCGGCCGGTGGACGGGGCACTGGATGCCCAGCCAATCCCTGACGATCCTCGGGTCGCCGAAGGGCACGCCGGTCTGCACCATTCCGAAGGGGCCCGGGTTCATCCCGAGGAGGAGAACCTCTTTCTGCCCCTGGCCGTAGATGCGCAGGTACTCGGCGTGAGGAGCCCAGGCGTAGCCAAGGGGGTTGTAAACCGTGTGCACCGGCGGGGCGAAGGCGAGGGCGTCCACCGCACGGGCGAGCCGCTCGGAGACTGTCGTGATGGATTGCTCTCTCATGACCTGGGATGATAGCAGCACTCGCGGACGAAGGAGGGCCAGAGCGGAAAGGGAGAGCGAGAGTGTCCTGACTTCATGTCTCCCGCCTTCATTGTCTCGGTGGCGGGCTTGGGATATCCTGCCTGGCGAGCGTTTCGAACAACTCGGAGCCAGGGGTCATGTTGCGAAGAGGCGGAACTAGAGGTTTGAAACGGTGGATTGTCTGCGCGGCGCTTCCGGGCTGCTTGCTCGCGGGCGCGGCCATCTTTTCAACGGGCTTCGTGCACGAGTCCGTGCAGGCCAGGCGCCAGAGGTTCCGTCTGAGCCTCGAGGCGAGCCTCTCGCGAGCCCTCGACGAGGCGGCCGACGAAGCCTGGAAGCGGCCCCAGGCGAGGTGGAGGAGCCCCCTCGAGCATCGCCGCGGGCAGGGCAAGGGACATGGCAGTACCTATGGGAAGGGGCCGGCGGAAGAGCGCTACGACTTCTCCGACGAGGGCGCTGGCGGCGTCGCGGCATCGCTCTCCCCCGAGGTGGTCAGGAACACCATGAGCCCCTTCGACGGCCGCCTGGGTGGCTGCCTCATCCGCCACGGCGCAAAGAGCGTGGACCTTCAGCTCGAGGTGGGGAGCGATGGGCGTGTGAGCTCCGTCCGCATGGATGTCTCCGGGTCGGCCGAGCGGTGCCTCCGCTCGGTCCTTCAGGGCGTGCGCTTCCCGAGCAGGCCGGGCGGCCCGGCTAAGGGGAGCTACCAGATCAGGCTCCAGTGATCTCGCCGCCGTCAAGGAGCTCCCTACACATGAGCCATCTTCGAGAAAATTCCCGTGGCCTGACCTCGAGCGCCCTGATCGCGGTCCTAGCGGGGGCCCTCCTGGCGGCGCGCCCGGCTGCCCTGGCAGCGCCGTCGGCTGGCGGCGCCGAGAAGCCCCCTCGCCCGGTCACAGTGGTGGACGGCGACGGCCGCGCGACCATCCATCACGCGCGTCCAGGCGATCTGATTCGGGTGGGCGGGGGGAGCGTGATCCTCCGCGTGGGCGAGGCGCCCATGCTCAGGTGGACCAGGGAGGGCCGGACCATCCAGATCGGTGGGGCCTTGCAGGGCCTGGATCTCAGCGGGCTGCCCGAGGCGGAGGCGGTGCGCCTGCTCGGAGCCCACCGCGACGCCTCCCTCGTGATCCTGGACGGTGCAAAGGGACTTCCCCGCCGGGTGCTCTCGGCCCTCAAGGGCCTTCGCTCGAGCGAGCTGCGGCTCTCCCTCGCCCATTTCGAAGGGCAGGCGGCCGAGGTCGCGAAGCTAGCCGCGCTCGGAGCGCGCCTGAAGGCCCTCCTGCTCACGGGGGGAGCTGTGAGCGACGCCTTTCTCAAGGGAGTGGGCCGGATGACAAGTCTGGAGGCCCTCTGGATGGGGCCTAGCGGCGTCACCGGCCCGGGCTGCGTCCACCTCTCCAAGCTCACGAGCCTGAGGGTGCTGGATCTCGGAGACAGCCGGGCAGAGGACGCCTGCGTGTCGGCGTTGGCCTCCCTGCCTTCGCTGCGAAGGCTGGATCTCGCCAGGACCGGCATCGGAGACGCAGCCATCACATATCTGGCCAGCATACGGTTCCTCGAGGAGCTTCGCCTGACCGGGACACGCCTGTCGGCCCAGGGTCTCGCCGGGCTCGGCGGCCTCGCGGGGCTGAGGGTCCTCGGGCTCGCGGACACTGCGGTCACGGACTCTGCCCTCTCGGCCATAGGGCGGCTGTCTGGGCTCAGGCAGCTCGGCCTAGCCGGAACGAGGATCACCGACAGCGGGCTCCAGCGACTCTCCGGTCTAGTGGCCCTGGAGGCGCTGGATCTCTCCCGGACCGATCTCGACGGGACAGGGCTCGGAGCCCTCGGAAGGATGAACCGGCTGAAGGTCCTGGATCTCGGAGAGACCCAGCTCTTGGAGGCGGGGCTCGCCAAGGTAGCTGACCTGATGACGCTCCAGGAGCTCTACCTGGAGGACATCCCTGCCGCGGCGGCGGGCATTCGTCACCTGGGCAGGTTGACCCAGCTCGAGGCCCTGCACCTGTCGGGCACGGAGATCCAGGATCCCGGCCTCGCCCCCCTCGCCAAGCTCTCGAGGCTGAGGCGGCTGCACCTGGATCGCACGAAGATCACCGGCAGTGGGCTCCAGTACCTCAGAGACCTCGGGCGCCTGGAGGAGCTGGTGCTCTCCGACACCTCCATGGGCGACCTCGCCCTCATCCACCTGCGCGGGCTCGTGAGGCTCAGGGTGCTCGCGCTCTCGGACACCAAGATCACCGGCAGGGGCTGCGTCCACCTCTCCGCCCTGACATCCTTGGTCCTTGTGGATCTGTCGGACACCCGCGTGGACAGCTCCTGCCTCGACAGCCTGCAAGGGCTCAAGGACCTCAGGGGGCTGGACCTCCGAGAGACCCGCGTGGGCGACGCGGGCCTGGCCAGCTTGAAGCCCATGCGCCACCTGAGGGTGCTGAACCTCAGGCGCACCTCGGTGGGGAGCGCCGGGCTCAGTCACCTGAGGGGCCTGTCGAGCCTTCGGGTGCTCCTGCTCGGGCATACCAGGGTCACCGACGAAGGCCTCGCCCAGCTGGGCAACCTCTCGGCCCTGTCGGTCCTGGACTTGGGCTACACTCGGGTGAGCGACGTGGGCATGGAGTCGCTGCGGGCCCTGGGAGGGCTCCGCCACATCAACCTGGCCCGCACCCTGGTGACCGCCGCGGGGCGGCAGGTCCTGCCCGCCGCCAGGTAGCGCCGTCGCAAGAAGCAAGGAAGAAGCCATGCTCCAATCGCTGTTAGAGCCGAAACGGATCGCTGTCTTCGGGGCCTCCCAGTCCCCTGGGAAGGTTGGGCACGCGGTGGTGGCGAACCTGATCGGTGGGGGATTCGGCGGGGAGATAGTCCCGGTGAACCCGGAGGCGGGGGAGGTCCTTGGCCTTCGCTGCTACAAGGACGTCCGGGAGGCTGGGGGGACCATCGATCTGGCCGTGATCGCGGTGCCCACGCCCGCGGCCCACGACTGCGTGGTGGCGGCCGTGTCTGCCGGCGCCAAGGCGGTGGTGGTGATCAGCGCGGGCTTCAAGGAGGCGGGGCCGGAGGGGGCCAAGGAGGAGGCCCGGATAGCCGCGTACTGCAAGGAGCGGGACGTCTTCCTCCTCGGGCCGAACTGCCTCGGGGTGATCAACCCCCATCACCACATGAACGCCTCCTTTGCGGCCCAGATGCCCTCGCCAGGCGGCATCTCGGTCATCTCGCAGTCCGGGGCCCTGTGCACCGCCATCCTGGACTGGTCCGTCGGGCGCCACCTGGGCCTGGCGAAGCTGATCTCCATCGGCAACAAGGCCGGGATTGACGAGGTGGCGCTCCTAGAGGCCCTGGCCGAGGATCCCATGACCCAGGTGATCATCGGGTACCTGGAGTCCATCTCCGAGGGGGACGAGTTCGTGAAGGCCGCCGAGACCGCCGCTCAGAAGAAGCCGGTGGTGATCCTGAAGGCGGGCGTCACGAGCGCGGGCATCAAGGCCGCCTCCTCCCACACTGGGAGCCTGGCAGGGGCGAACATCGCCTATGGCGCGGCCTTCAGGCGATCCGGCGTGATCCGGGCTGAGAGCTACGAGGCGCTCCTCGACTACGCCACGGCCTTGGTAATGGCGCCCCTGCCCGCGGGCGACAGGGTGGCCATCGTCACCAACGCCGGTGGCTGCGGCGTGCTGGCCGCCGACGCCGTCGAGCTGGCCGGGATGCAAGTCGCCACCCTCGCCTCGGGCATCGCCACGGCCCTCAGGGCGAAGCTGCCCGGCGCCTCCAGCGTGGGCAACCCCATAGACGTGCTCGGAGACGCGGACCCGGAGCGCTACGTGGCGGCGCTGGAGGCGGCTCAAGAGGACCCAGAGGTGGACGCCGTAATCGTAATCCTGACTCCCCAGGCCATGACGAAGGCCTTCGAGACCGCCGAGGCGATCGGGGGCTGTGTGCGCGGGGACAAGCCCATCCTCGTCAGCTTCATGGGTGGCCAGAAGGTGATGCCTGGAAGAGAGGTCCTGGTGAAGGCGGGCCTGCCCGACTACCCGTCGCCGGAGCGGGCGGCCGACGCCCTCAGGGCCATGTGCAACTACGCGGCGTGGCGCAGGCGCCCTCCCAGGGTCGTGACCCGCTTCCTGGTGAACCGGCGTCGCGTGGAGCGCATCATCGGCCGGCAGCTCCGGACCCGGCGCTACCAGGTCGGAGAGATGAAGACCAAGGAGGTCCTCCGCGCCTACAACTTCAGCGTGCCGCTCGGGTTCCTCGCCACCACGGCGGAGGAGGCGGTGGAGGTGGCCCAGCGCATCGGGCTGCCGGTGGCCTTGAAGGTGTGCTCGCCCGACATCGTGCACAAGTCCGACCTCGGGGGGGTGCGCCTGAACCTGGGCAACCGGGACGCCGTGCGGGACGCCTTCGACCTGATGATGCTGCGCATCCGGCAGCGGGCGCCCGAGGCCAGGCTGGACGGGATCTACGTGGAGCGCATGGGGTTCAGGGGCCGGGAGGTGATCCTGGGCATGACGAGGGATCCCCAGTTCGGCCCCATGCTCATGTTCGGCCTGGGGGGCATCTTCGTGGAGGTGATGAAGGACGTCACGTTCCACCTGGCGCCCATCACCTCGGAAGAGGCCATGCAGATGCTGCTCGGAACTCGCTCCTACGGGCTGCTCGTCGGCTCCAGGGGACAGACCGGAGTGGATCTTTCTGCCATCGCCAGCGGGCTCCAGCGCATCAGCCAGCTAGTCACCGACTTCCCGCAGATCCAGGAGCTCGACATCAATCCCTTCATCGTGGGGGAGGTGGGGCGGGATCCCTACGTGGCAGACGCTCGCATGACCTTGAACGAGAGCTGCCCAATGAAGGGAGCGCGGCTGCGATGACCTACGATCCGAAGTGGCAGGAGAAATACTCGTCCATGATCGCCACCCCCGAGGAGGCGGTGCGGCACATCCGCCCGGGCCACCGGGTCTTCGTGGGGACGGGATGTGGGCAGCCGCAGGTGCTCTGCAATGCCTTGACGGCCCGCTCTCGGCAGCTCGCCGACACGGAGATTGTGCACCTGCTCACCTTCGGGGACGCCCCCTACGCGCACCGCCAGCTCGCCGCGCACTTCAGGGTGAACAGCTTCTTCATCTCCGACAACGTGCGGGACATCATCCAGGAGGGGCTGGGAGACTACACTCCCATCTTCCTGTCCGACATCCCGAGGCTCTTCGAGTCGGGGCAGCTCCCCCTGGACGCCGCGCTCATCCAGGTGACCCCGCCCGACGAGCGAGGGATGGTCAGCCTGGGCATCTCCGTTGACATCGTGAAGCCCGCCGCCGAGAACGCCGGCCTGGTGATCGCGCAGGTGAACCCCCGCATGCCGCGCACCATGGGGGACTCGTTTCTGAGCGTGCACGACCTGGACATCCTCGTCCCGGTGGACGAGCCGATCATCGAGGTCAGGCCAGAGCAGCCAAGCGCAGTCACCCGTCTCATTGGGCAGTTCATCGCGGCCCTCGTCGAGGACGGCTCCACCATGGAGCTCGGGATCGGCCGGATCCCCCACGCGGTGCTGGAGTTCCTCAGGGAGAAGAAGGACCTGGGCATTCACACCGAGATGCTCACTGATCCCCTCGTTGACCTGGTGGAGTCCGGCGCCATCACCGGGGCGCGCTAGACCATGGACAGGGGCAAGATCGTGGCCAGCTTCTGCCTCGGCACCAGGCGCCTCTTCGA
>JAVEWA010000700.1:0-3485 GCA_034004785.1 Polyangia bacterium | reverse complement strand
TGGACCCCAGCGGTGCGGCTGCGCCGCTCATCGTCCTGCCCGAGGGGCACCTTCGGGTTCTTTCGCAGGGTCGCGTCGCAGGAGCATGGAACGTCCACCAGCACTGCGTCGTAAAGGCCTCCGCGCTCGTCCGCCGGGAAGGTGACCCCGTTGCCTGCCGTGGCCACCAGGTTCAAGAGGCCGAGGCGCTCCTGGATCCGGCGGAGGGGAGATACCCGGGCCCAGTGGAGGTCGTTGGCCACCACGGTTCCAGCCTGGCCCACCGCCACCGCGAGCTGCGCGGTCTTGTTACCAGGGGCGGCGCAGAGATCCAGGATCCGCTCCCCGGGCCGGGGCGCGAGGAGCAGGACCGGGAGCATGGCGGCCTCCTCCTGGAGGGTGAAGAGCCCCTGGGCATGGGAGGTGGTGAGGCCGGGCCTGGGAAGCTCCAGCCCCTGGGGGCCCCGGGAGGAGGCCTCGGGCCACCTGAAGGCGCCCGGATACCAGGAGACGGGATGGGGAGGCAGGCCCGCCTCGGCGGTGAGCCGCTCGGCCAGAGCCTCGGGAGCGATGCGCAGCCGGTTGGTCCAGAGACAGATCGGGAGCGGAGCGCTCAAGGACGCGAGGAAGGCTGGCCAGTCGTCAACCAGCTCGCGGTAGCGGTCGTAGTAGGAGAGGAGGCTCGGCGAGGTCATCTGGTCTCCCGGCCGCCGTTTGGAGAATACGCACGGGCCGCTCCCTGGGCTCGCTACTTGAGAGCCTCTGACTTGGCCGCCCCGAAGTCCCTGTCGAAGCGGAGCATGCGGGCCGCGTCCTCCCGCAGGGTCTGGCGGCCCTCCACCATGAGGGTGGCGATGTTGCGGCCCACGCCCGGCCCCAGCATGAAGCCCTGCCCGCACATCCCCACCGCGAGGAAATAACCCTCGATGGGGGTGCGATCCACTATGGCGACGCCGTCTGGGGTCATCGGGTAGAGCCCCCGCCAGGTCCGCCTGATGAGCATGTTCCTGAGCCTCGGGACCAGCTCGATCAGGCGACGCGTCACCACGGGCAAGAACTCGGAGGTGGCCTCCCGGTCCTCTCCATAGAAGAGCTCCCTGGGGGTGTAGCAGAAGATGATCTGGCCCTCGTGGTTCTGGCCGAAGTAGAAGTTGGCCGTGCGGCCCTCGCGCCCGGGCCGGATGTCCACCACGAGGGGCCTCAGAAAGTGGGCGAGGGGCGCGGTGATTCCGGCCTCGTGGCTGTCTGGCCTCACCGGGACGTCCAGGCCCACAAGCGCGCCCACCTGGCGCGCGTGGGAGCCAGAGGCGTTCAGCACGAGGGGCGCGTGAAAGGTCTCGCCAGACGCGGTGGTGACGGACCGCACTCGTCCCTGGTGGGTATCGATGGCGGTCACGAGATCCCTGAAGCGGAACTTGGCCCCGCGGCCCTCGGCCAGGCGCCGGAAGGCGTCCGCCGCCAGCAGCGGCGAGACCTGTCCATCCTCCGGAGAGTAGGTGCCTCCCCTCAGGTCCTGGCGCTGGATGCCCGGAACCAGCTCCGCCATGGTCTGGGCGTCCACCCACTCGATGTTCAGACCGTAGGAGTGCTGCCGCTCGAGCAGCCCCTTCAGGGTGCGCTCCGAGGAGTCGGCGTACACCGGAAAGACATAGCCGCCGGGCTTCCAGCCGACGGAAATGCCGTGGCGCTCCTCGAAGGTGCGAAACACCTCCAGGCTGTCCTGGCAGAGGAGGATCTTGGCTGGGTCGGAGTGGGTGGCCCTGACCCCGCCGATGGCGGCCTTGTGCTGGCCCTGCCCGGGCGCCGGGAGCTCCTCGAGAACCAGGACCTTCAGGCCCAGCTCGCCCAGGTAGAACGCCGAGGGCAGGCCGACGCTGCCCGCGCCGATGACGATTGCGTCGAAGCTGCTCATGGCGCGCCCCCTGCCCCGCCGGCGCCAGGGTCCCCATCGGGATCTGTGGGCCCAAGCAGGCCGGCGAACACCGCGGCTGGCACCTCAGCCACGAGGGGCCGGATGGTGCCAGGAGACACCGCGCCTGGATCCACCCCCTCCTCCCTGAAGATCCGCATCACCAGCTCGGTGCAGGTCTTGCCTCCGCAGCCGCCCATCGAAGGCCTCGCCACAGCCTTGAGCACGTTGATGTCCCTGACGCCGCTCCTTATGGCCTGCACGATGGTGGACTTCCTCACTCGCTCGCAGCGGCAGACGATCGGATCCGGATCCCCGAGGGGCGCGCCCGCGTCCTTCGCTGGGGCGCCGGCCAGGGGATGCGTAAAGCCAGCCACTCGCAACCTGTCAGCCCAGTCCACCTCCACGAGGATCAGGAGGCGCTTGCGCTGGTCGTCCCGCTCCCGCACGGCAACCACCAGGCCGCGGCCCACCGGAGCGCCCTCCATATCGACGGTGCTCACCTCGTCCCCTGGGAGCCCGACTCCAGCGCCCTCATCGAACTCCCACGGGAGCACCAGGAGCGCCTTCGAGCGGCCCGGGTCGTAGTCCTCGACCACCAGGTTGATGGCGAGCCCTGGACAGATGGCCACGCAACGAGCGCAGCCGAGACAGCGGTTGGCGAAACGGGGCGCCGAGGTGATGGTTCCGTCGGGAATGGTTATGGCGCCAACAGGGCAGACCTCGGTGCAGGGGTTGCAGGGGATCTCCTCCACGCAGCGGATTAGGGGATAGACGGGCAGCTCTCTGGAGACCGGCTCGAAAACCTCCTGGGCGCCTGGCTTGGAGCGCAGCACCGCGGCGGTGGCCGCCCAGGCCGGGGGCACGGTGCCGCCGAGGCCGAGGTGCGCGGCCACCTGGCGGCCCGCGATCCTGCCGGAGAAGATGGCCGCCGAAGCCTCCGCGATCTCCGAGGCATCGCCAGCCTTGAAGGTCGGGATGCCGTACTCCTCTGCCTTCTGGGCCAGCTCGTTCACCGGGGAGAGCCCCACCGCTATGAGGAGCGCGTCCACGTCGAAGGCCCGCTCGGTCCCCTGCACCGGCCTGAAGCGGCCGTCCACCTGGGCGATGACCACCCGCTCGAGGCGCTCCCCGCCCTCGGCCCTGAGGGCCGTGTGGGAGGTCCACACGGGCACGCCGAGGCGCTTCAGCTTGTCCAGGTGGACCTTGTAGCCGCCCACCTTGGGCATAGCCTCCACCAGCCCGGACACCGCGATCCCGGCCTGAAGCGCATGGTAGCCCGCGATGAGCCCCACGTTACCGCCCCCGATTATGAACAGGCGATCGGCGGCCTTCACCAGATCCCGGTTCACCAGGGTCTGGAAGGCGCCCGCGCCGTACACCCCTGGCAGATCGCAGCCCGGGAAGGAGAGGCTCCTCTCCCTCGCCCCCGAGGTGATGAGCAGCGCCTCGGGCCGCACCAGCAGGTAACGGTCGCGCTGCCAGACGCCCACCACGCCGTCGCGATACACACCGACCGCGGTGGCGCTCGTCCAGGTATGCACGTTGGGTAGCGCGGGGAGATCGCCGGCAAGGAGGCCGGCCAGATCGATCCCCC
>JAVEWA010000063.1:0-16465 GCA_034004785.1 Polyangia bacterium | reverse complement strand
GTTCTGAGCACCTTTGGCGCCGAGCGCAAGAAGGGATCGGGGGCTCGGTGGTCCCCGGAGGCTCGGGGGGGCCGGGATACCGGGAGCCCAGGCAGACCCGGGGGGGCCCGACGATGCACTGGGTACGGTGTAAACACTCCCGCCGGACGCCTCCCCGCCCGGTCGTTTCTTTCTCCTACTCCATCAGGCAACCGCTCGTGTCGAACTGGCAGGTGAGCAGTTCACAGGCGAGCTCGCCCCTATCAAACCCCAGGTGGTCCCAAAGGGCTGTTCCACAGCTTCGCCCGAGATGTCTCACCTGAGAGGCCTCGGTGAAATGCCTGGGTGGCTAGAATAGCCATCCAGGGTTCACGAAATCATGATTATGGATGATTCCGCTCATGACCCTTGGCCTCGTGCTGCTCGCGAGCGGACACTGGAAGACCATCACGCAGCGAATCGGATAACCTCAAGCTCGACTGCGGCTCTACGCCCCTGAAGGATCTCCTCGACTCGCCGCATCGAGGCGTCTGGCAGTAGGTACTCTGGACAAGCCGAACACTGCAGCACAGGGATGCCCTTGATAACCACAATGGATGTGTCACCGGTCTTGAACGGCAGATCGGTCTCGGTCTCGACCATGCTCGAACCACACTGTGTGCACCTCACGGCATCCTCCTTCTGGTCTTCAGATCTGCTTCCCAATCGGAAGGATTTGGGTGATAGGCCGTCACCACTCGAACATTGTCCTCTTCAACATCGATAGCGAAAAGCACGTGGATTGGCGACGGAATAAGATTGACTAGAGCCAGGTAGCTGGGGAGGTATTTGTCGTCCGGGTAGGACTCGACGATCTCGAGTTCCTCACCTCCCTTGAGTATGTCGCTACGCGAGATTGAGCGCCCGAGGATCCTCATGTTCACGTGATAGGTCCAGAAGACTCTGCCCAGACGAATACATCTCTTAATGAAGATTGTGGGGTTACTCGGCTGCCTGGTTCGAGCTTCATCCATCTTTCTTTACCGAGGCCCATGGTATTCGCCACGTGAGACTCGTGCAAGCTGGAAGAACCTCAACTGTTTGCCGTACCGAGTCTCCAGATTGCCTCCCGGAACTTCTGGAACTCAACGAATTGCCTGTTTGAGAGCCACGACTCGATGCTAATTCTCAAGCAATCGTTCAGGCGCGCGAGGCCGTCCCTGACAGGGCGCAGAGCGCGGGATCGTCTCACTGGAATCGAACCTCTCCAGTCCCTTGCCAGCCCGAAGGCATCCGTGATTTCATGGCCCGCGGAAGGCGGAGGCCCACCTCGAGGCCCCCCTCCAGGGGAATGGATGCAAAAGAGCAGCACGGAGCTCGCGGGCCAGGCGCTCGAGAGCCTGGTCTCGCAGTTCAGCTCGTCCCTGGATTGCCTCAGGGAGCTGGTTCAGAACTCCATGGACGCGGGCACTCCCCAGGTGGACGTGTGGCTGGACTTCGAGCCGCCAGAGGCGGGCCAGCCGACGGGCGAGGGGGTGATCACGGTCCATGTGGACGACTTCGGCGCGGGCATGGACGAACCCATCATAGACAACGAGCTGACCCGGCTCTTCGCCTCCTCCAAGGAGGGGGACCTGACCAAGATCGGCAAGTTCGGCATCGGCTTCGTGTCCATCTTCGCACTCGGGCCCCAGGCGGTGCTCCTTCACACCGGGAGGGGCGGGCAGTACTGGGAGGTGTTCTTCTATCCAGATCGCACCTTCTCGAAGACCGCCGTGGCCACGCCGGTGGAGGGCACGCAGATCACTCTCTTTCTCACTGGGGACGAGACTCGCTACCTCCACATCGTCCGGGAGGCGCGCTCCACCCTGAAGCGCTGGTGCCGCCACTCGGACGTGGAGATCACCTTCGAGGACCGCTCAGGGCTCACTGCCCCCCAGGTTGAGGATCGCGCGGGCCCCGAGCTCATCAACGAGCCCTTCGAGCTGCCTGGCCTCCTCTCCGTCCAGGTCGAGGTGGAGGGCACCCAGATGTCCCTCTGCCACGATCCCAGGCCCACCTATTCTTTCTTCAACAAGGGGCTAACCCTGGCGGAGCTGCGAGATCCCGACGAGGTGCCGGCCCGGCTCGCCCACATCGCCTTCAAGATCAAGAGCCGCTACCTCGAGCACACCCTCTCCAGGGAGACGGTGCTCCGGGACGAGAACTACGAGAAGGCCATGCGCCTGCTTCTGGAGGCCGCAAGCGGCCCCCTCCACGAGGCGCTCCTCGAGGCCATCGAGGGCCTCGTGGCCCAGCCTCGCTGGGGCCTCGCCGAGGAGGAACGCTACGGGCAGCTCATCGCGGCCCTCGTCCGGGAGCCGGGCGAAGCCATCCACGCCGCCAGGCGCCGAAGCCTGCTCCGCACGGTGGAGGGCGGGGCCACCTCCCTCGCGGCCGTGGCGGCGGCGGCGCGCCGGCAGGGTTGGATCTTCACCTCGGACCAGCCCAGCGGCCTGACCTCCGACCTCGCTGCGGCGGATTCCGCGGTGCTCTTCTCCAGGTGGCGGCCTGGTTCCGAGCAGGCGCCGCAGGGCGACGCCAAGGACGAGCCGTCCCACATGGAGCCGAAAGGCAGCGAGCCTGGAAAGCTGACTCCGACAGGGCTCCCGGCCGCGCTCCGCCTGGTGGTGGCCTTCGTTGCGGACGCAGAGCGATCGAGGCCTCTCCACATCCTCGCCTCGCTTTTCACTAGTAGGGACTACGGCACCCGAGTCTCGTCCATGCTGGCCCGACCCGAGGAGGTGTTCTGGTCGATCCGCGTGGACGAGGACTCGGCCGGGCCCTCGGCCGGGCCCTCCCCGGCCGGGGAGGACTCGGTGCTCATCAGCCGGGCCGAGAAGCTGCTCGCCCAGGTGGGGGCCGGGTTCAAGCGTCTCAGGGGGGGAGTGCTCACGGCGCAGCCTGCCAAGCCTCCCCTCTTCGTGGTGGCGGAGCGTATTGGGCGCCGCATGGCCATCCCGCCACCCTTCGCCCCCGCCGAAGAGCGGCCCAGCCGGCCGGAGGCGGTAGTGAACCGCGAGCACCCCCACTACCGGATGCTCCTCCGGCTCCACCGCCGGGCGCCCGGCCTTGCGGCCTATGCCCTCGCCAAGTCGCTCCTCTTGGCCGAGGACAGGCTCCTCGAGCGTGACCTCGAGCTGCTCGGTCATTCCCTCGAGGAGTTCGAAGGTGTCCCCTGCCAATGGAGGACCCCATGAGCGGACTAGACAGGGCCGTGGCCCGCAGCCGCCTGGGTGGGAGCGCCGCCGGGGAGCGCAAGAGCTTCACCCTGGCCAGAAGCCGGGCCATCAGGAAGATGCGCGAGTTCGCCCTTGCGGACCCGCACTACTACGTGCTCGAGCTGATCCAGGCCGCCGTGGCGCAGGGCGCCACCTACGTGAAGATCTCCCTCGAACAGGACTCCTTCGCCCTCTCCTGCACTGGCGCCTGCTTCCGCGAGGAGGAGCTCGCGCAGCTCTTCGACTTCCTCTTCGCGGGCAAGGACCGCCCAGACCTGGGCCACGTGCGCGAGCTGGCCCTGGGAGTGAACGCGCTGCTGCTGTTCAAGCCGAGCGAGGTGATGATCGAGTCTGGCGACGGGTCTCTCGAGGGCAGCACCAGGCTCCTGCTCACCCGGAGCGCGGAGGAGGTGCAGGTCGGCCGCGCCTCGGAGCCCATCCTCGGCACCATCGTCAAGGCCAAGGGGCTCCACCGCGGGCCGCTCCGCAGGAAGTCCGCCCTGATGGAGCTGCCGGGGCTGCCGCTCGAGGCCTCGGCCATCGAGGAGCGGTGCCTCACCGCGCCAGTGCCCATAGTCATGAACGACCGGCCGGTCTTCGGCTACAGCGCCGACAAGCTGCCAAAGCTGCCCGGATACGCCCGCTACACCACCTTTGACGAGGGAGACCTCTACGGCTGCATAGGCGTCGGGCCGCAGGGGTTTCCCGGCAGCTTCAAGCTCCTGACCTTCGGGGTCTGGATCGAGTCGGTGGAGCGAAACCCGCAGCTCGGGGGCATCATCTGCTTCGACCGCCTCCACAAGACCGCCGACCACTCGGGCATCGTACAGGATCACCTGTGGGAGGAGCTCTGGGCCAGGCTCAGGCCCTACGTCGAGCAGCTCACCAAGGGAACGGCCAAGGAGATCGCTGGCGCTGTCATGCTCCTTTCCGGGGAGGCCCTCACCGTGAGGGAGCTGCGGCCCCTCTTGCGAGCATACGAGCGGATCTGTCTAGTGCCGCCTGGCACCGCCGCCCCGAGCGTCAGCGGCCGATCGGCTCGGGCAATTGGCGAGGCCCTCGACTGCCCGGTGCTCCGGATCAGCGACGATGAGCGCCCCTGGCTGCGGGCCCTGGCAGGGCCAGGCACGTCCTTCCTATCCCTGGATCTGTCCGGCGACGCCGACCTGCCCTTCTACTCGAGGCAGCCGCTCCTCGAGCCGCCTCCCAGGCCATGGCTCACCGGGGAGACAGCCCTCGGGGATCTGTCCCTGGACGAGCTCGTGGAGGACATCCGCCGTCGCCTGCTCCTCGTGGACATGCCCGGCGCCTTGAAGGCTCTTCTTGGGCTCGGCTTGGTTCGCCTGAGGGTCTATTCGCCAGTCGAGCCCCCGGCGCCAGACCGCCTCACGGTGCGGCTCGGCACGGTGGACCGCATGGCGCAGGAGCTCTCCTTTGCGAGCCCCTACCCGCCTCGTGCTCCACGCGTTCCTCCCAGACATGCCCCCCCGGGTCCTCTCGGCCGAGCTGCGCGCCGGCTCGGAGCCGACTCGTCCGGTCGGCACCCTGCTCGCCTGGGAGCTGGCCGGGCGGGCATCCCAGGCCCTCGCCGAGTCGAGCCGGCTCGCCTTGGAGCGCTCGAGTGGTGAGCTCGGCCCTGCCGCTCGCTCCCTGGCCCTCGCGGCCCTCGGGCGAAACATGGCGGCGCACCTCACGACAGGTCCTGGCGGCCGACCCCAGGTCGCCTTCCTGGTCATGGGGGAGGGGTTCACGGACTCGCTGCTCTCTCTCCCGCTCTTTGCCACCCTTGGGGGCGACTCGGTGAGCATGGAGGAGCTGGCCAGCCGGATCGAGCGGAACCATGGCCTCGCCTACGGGGTCATCCCCGAGGTGCCGCCCGCCCTCGATGGGCTGGACCAGCAGGAGATCCTCTCCCTTGACGAGGCCACCGAGAGCCGCCTGCTCGGGCTGGTAGGGGACTCGGTGTATGTGCGCGTGGACAGGCGGGAGGTGCTGGCCGAGCACCGGGGGCTCCTCTGCCGCGATCTGGCCCTGGGCCTCCGCCCCTACCCGAGCTTCCCCCTCCTCGTGGAAGGCGTTGACCCATCGACATGGCCCCACGAGGAGCAGAGCGCCGCCCTGGGCATCCTCCTCGATCAGCTCGTACGCTGCGTGACAGGCCTCGCTACATCCTGCGGCCCCGAACGCCATCCAGTTGGCGAGGAGGAGCGACGCCAGGCCTGCCGGCATCTCCAGTGGTTCGTCTGCAAGAGGGCCCTCGCAATCAGAGCCGGAGAGCAGATCCCAGGCTTCGGAGTCGAGAGGCTGCCCCTCTTCCTGGATCCCGAGGATCGGGCCTGGTCCTTTTACGAGGTGGAGCGGGCCCTCCAGAGGCCAGAGGGCCTCACCCTGTCGCTGAGGCGCGCCCTCGGCGCCTCCGAGCTCGGGCTCCTGGTGGCGGCCGCGAGCGATCTCGAGGCCGCGAAGGACCAGGACCCCTCCAGTGCCCCATCTTCCCTGACCGTGAGCCCCTTCGTGGCCTCCCTGCTGGCCCCCCTCGGGAGCCTGCGCTACGCCCTGGACCACCCGCTGCCAGGCGCGGCCACGAGCCGCCCTGGCCCTGGATCGAACCCTGGCTTGGATCGCGCCCCCGAGGCGCGCTACCTCTGCCAGCTCGAGGTCAGGGGCAACGGCTTCTCGGGCCAGGCGGGCATCCCGGCCGAGCCATCCATAAAGGGGGAGGTCTCGCTCATCGAAGGCAAGAGCGACCGGCTGCACGCCCTGCCCGAGCTCTCTACCTCTTTCGGCATGATCGCCCTGGTCCGCCTCGATAGCGCCGGGCCCATGGATGGGATCTCCTTGGCCCAGGTGGAGATGTCCCTCCGCAAGACCGGCGAGGGGCTCATGGATGGTCTGCTCGAGCTCCTCCCCGATCTCCATCCAGACGGTCCGGATCACCTCTCCGCCGCGCTCCGGCTCCTCTCCTTCGCCGCAGGGCAGCTCCAGCTGGTGGCGGCTCCGGATGGGCAGGTCCGCTTCTCCAGCCCCCTGGGCCTCCCCGCCCGGGTCCTGGACCTGCCACTATTCCCTGGCACCTCGGGAGTCCTCCTGTCGGCCCGGAGCCTGCTCGAGCGCTTCTGCCGCTCGGGAGGCGACGCGCCGCCCCTCGACCTCGTCGCGAAGGAGGCGCCCGAGGCGCTGAGGGCCTGGATCGGACGCTTCCTGCAGCCCGCCAGGGTGCTCCGGCTCGCCTCCGCTCGCCCGCCGGTCGTGCCGAGCGACCAGCCCCGCGCCGAGCACCCCGAGGACGCCCTCCTCGCCGTGAGCGTCGAGCGCTGGCTCCATGCCCTGAGGCCCGATCTGGACACCCCGGATTCAATGGGAGCGAAGGTAGCCCAGTTCCGCGTGGTGGCGCGCCGGAGCGAGGTATTCTCTCGATTCACGAATCCAAGAGAGCTCATCTCCTACACCTCCTTCGATCGCCAGCCCACCCTGATACTGAACGGCGACCACTGGCTCTTCGCCCACGCCCGGGAGCGCGGGGGGGCCGACCCACGGGCCCTCGCGGCCCTGCTGCTCGGCTGCTACGCCCATGTCAACGCGGCCCTGGACCCCATCTCGAACGAGCACGAGCGGATCTTCCAGCGCCGGCTCATCGAGGCTCTGGAGAGCGGCGCCCTCGGCGCCGAGGCCGGCCCTGAGCCTCCCCGTGACGCGCCCGAGGAGGCCCCATGGCAGTGACAGATACCCACGACGCGCTCGACAACCTGGTGAACCAGTTCTCCGATCCCATGTCCTTCTTCAGGGAGCTAATCCAGAACGCCCTGGACGCGGGCACCCCGGAGATCGAGGTGGACTTCGAGTACGAGCCGGGCAAGGGAAGCCAGGCCGGGGTCATGATCGTGCACGTCAACGACTTCGGCGCGGGCATGGACCGCGAGATAATAGACACCAAGCTCACGCGGCTCTTCTCCTCCAGCAAGGACGGAGACTTCACCAAGATCGGCCGCTTCGGCATCGGCTTCGTGAGCGTCTTCGCCATCAACCCCGACGCGGTGTGCGTCGACACCTCCCGGGGCGGCGAGACCTGGAGAGTGCTCTTCAAGCGGGATAGGACCTTCGTCCGCATCGCCCTCGACAAGCCGGTGGACGGCACCAAGATCCGCATCCTCAAGACCTCCACCCCGGAGGAATACGACGCGTTCATCGCGAGGGCGCGCGAGGTGGTGAGCTACTGGTGCCGGCACACCCGGACCGAGATCCTCTTCCAGGGAGAGCCGGTGAACCAGCCCTTCGGGCTGGATCTGCCCTGCACCGCGAGCCACGAGGAGGAGGGGACGAGGGTGGTCGTGGGGTACCGGGCCGAGCCCGCCGGCTGGTTCGGCTTCTACAACAAGGGGCTGACCCTTCACGAAGGCTCGGGCGAGTTCTGGCCCCACGTGGCCTTCAAGGTGGACTCCCGCTACCTGGAGCACACCCTCACCAGGGACAACGTCCTCAGAGACGACAACTTCGCCAAGGCCCTCGGGATAGTGAAGCGCCTGGTGACCACCGAGCTGCCCAAGAGGCTCCTTGCGGCCCTCGAAAAGAGACGGGAGTCTCCCAAGGACCGCGACGCTCCGCTCCTTCACAGCGCCCTCGCCCGCGTCGCCAGGGAGCAGCCCAAGGTGCTGCAACAAGAGGGCGCGCGGGCCATCTTCCGCTCCATCTCGGGCGACCCCGTCACGCTGGAGGCCCTGCTGCGGGCATCCAGGAAGAAGCGCCTCTACGTGGAGGACATGCCCTCCCTCGTCACCGAGGCGATCCTTGCAGATGGGGGTGTGGTGCTCCAGATGGACTCCCAGGAGACGAAGCAGTTCAAGTCGGGGAGGAAGGTCTCCTCGGCCACGGCCTACCAGGCCCTGGAGGCCATCCTCGGGCAGGAGCCCAGGTGGGCGAGCCAGCTCTTCTGCCGGCCCCGCCTGGCGCCCGAAGGAGAGGTCCCCGAGTGGCCGAGGCTCCAGCGGGCCCTGATGGCCCTCTTGGATGGCTGGGGCGCTCGCCTGAGCGGGGTGAGCCTCGCCCACTTCGCCGACCTGGGCTCCTCCATAGGCGATCTGGTAGCCATCACCCAGGAGGAGCCTGGATGCCTCTCCCAGGTGGAGGAGGTGAGGAGGCTCGGCACCACCTTCCTCTCGAGGAGCAGGGCCCTGGTGACGAACGCCGACCACCGAATCGTCAAGGCGTGCCTCGGCCTGGCGGACAAGGAGCCAGAGCTCGCGGCCTATGCGCTCGCCAAGCTCTTCCTCCTCGGAGACAAGCTGACGACCGTGGTGGATGGCGAGCTCGCCACCATCTCCCTCGAAGGCCGCCGCCTTCGCGCTGCCGCGGGAGCCAGGTGACATGAAGACCAAGACCCAAGCCCCGGTGGAAAAGCTCATCGCCCAGCTCGACGAGGCCGGCCTCGAGAGGGAGACTGGCGGGTTCACCCTCGACCGCGACAAGGCCCGCGAGAAGATGAGGCAGTTCCAGCTCGCCGATCCCCACCGCTACGTGCTCGAGCTGGTCCAGGCCGCGGTGCGAAAGGGCGCCACCGGCATCCGCTTCGACGTGGACGCCGACGACATGCGAATGCGCTTCGACGGCCGGCCCTTCACCTTGGAGGACTTCGAGCACCTCTACAACACGCTGCTAGGCCGGGTGGAGCTCGCCGAGGCCGAGGCCGTGCGGCAGCTCGCTCTCGGCCTGAACGCAGCCATGGCCCTGAACCCTCGCTGGATCCGGGTCTGGTCCGGAAATGGTGGAGTCGGCGCCCACCTGGAGATGAAGCCTGGCCAGGAAGACCGCTTCGAGGAAGCCAAGGGCATGGCCGACGGCACCCTCATCCACGTCAAGGGGCGCTTCAGACCAGGGTTGGCGGTGACCTTCTTCCAGAACCTGAAGGGCGCCCTGCCCGAGGAGGCCCTGCTCAGGGAGCGCTGCGGCTATTCGATGGTTCAAATCGATCTCGAGGGCAAGATCCTCTCGCGAGGGCTCGGGCTGCCAGGGCTGGTTGGCCAGGTCCCCTTCGAGGACGGGGAGGTCTCGGGGACCTTGGGCTGGGCGCCGAACGACCCTAAGGACGCCACCATCCACCTGGTCAAGGACGGCGTCTGGATCTCGACCCACATGAAGAAGGGCGAGGCCAAGTGCCTGGTGGCGGTGCTGGACTGCCCTGGCTTCAGAAAGGACGTCTCCCAGCTCGACGTGGTCATGGACGACACCTACAAGGCGGCCATGTCCAGCCTCAAGAAGGCCACGAGCAGGTCCGTCTCCAGCATCGCCCGGGAGCTCCGGGAGTCGTGGGATCGGGGAGAGAAGCCCACCTTCCCCCTCTTCTGGGGGGTTCAGCTCTGCCAGGGAGCCATGAGCCACCTCTCGGCCGAGTCCATGAGGAGCACCTCCGAGGACTCCCTCGGCTACCACCTCGCGAGGGTGCCCCTGTGGATCACCCTCAGCGGGGAGCGGGTGGACTCCCTGCGCCTTCTCGAGGAGCTGGACCAGAAGGGCAAGGTGGCCTTTTGCACCAAGGCCTTTGACGAGCACCCCGAGGATCCGGAGCTCTCCCCTGCGGCCCTTGCCCAAGGAGAGCTAATCCTGCGACCGCAGGGCGAGATCCAGATCAAGATCCTGCGAGCCCTCTTCGGCGAGAGCTTCAAGAAGGTAAACAAGCTGCTCGAAGGCAGACAAGAGGCCGTGCAGAACCGGCGCCTCTGGCGCCTACGCCCTGCCAAGCCTAGGCTCGAGGCCGTAACGGAAGGAGACCGTTTCCTCGCCACCCATACATTCGAAGGCGCGACGGCTCGCGGCGAGGTGGGCATCTGGCGGGATTCGCTCCTCTCCTCGATTTTCTTCTTCGTAGTGGATGGACACGCCCTGTGCCGGGTGGAGGTGCAACTGCCGATTACCGGGCTGATCCTGGTCCTCGAGGCGCCCTTCACGCCGAGCGCCCGGTTCGACAACGTCAACCGGGACGACGCCTACATCTCGGCCCTGTCGGATGCTCTGGACGCCCTGCCAGCGCTATTCGAACGCCTGGCAACAGGCCCGAAGCTGACATCCGACCTCGAAGGCCTGCGCCGCACCGCCCTGCGCGCCTACGTCACGGCCCTCCTCAGTGGGGATCTGGCTATCTCTTTCTTCGACGCCATGGGCATCCGGGGCCGCCGCATCCCCGCGGCGGTGAAGAGCCGCGTTGCCGCCTGGCGTCAGGCCCTCCTGGAGAAGCCAGAGAGCGGCCTGCCTGCCACTGCCCTCCATTTGTTCCCCATGCTGCCCGGCCTGGGAGACCGCTCCTACTCCCTGGCGGAGCTGAGGTATCGAGAGACCCGCGGAGAGCCCATCCGCTACGTTGGACCCGAGCTTCCCCAGATCCCGGGTCGCCTGGATCCGGTCCTGCGCCTCACCGAGGAGGAGGTGACTGGCCTGCGCTCCCTTTTCGGTGATGGGCTGATGGACGTCTCGAGCGAGCACGAGGCCTGGATGGCCGAGGCAGAGTTCATGGCTCGCCCGCCTGAGCCCGTGGTCCTCGGGGGGCGGGACCTGGCCGAGGGGCCCTGGCGCGTCCGGTTCAGTGGCGAAGGCTTCGAGGGGGAGGTCGCCCTCACCTACGCCCAGACCTTGGGCGCCCCGCCTCCCTGGCCAGTGCGCTTCATGCGCCATGAGCGCACCCTCGCGAGCCGCGACGTCGCCTTTGACACCCTGTCGGGCGCCGCGGTCATCTCCTCGGGCGCCCTGACTCCGAACGAGGACTGGGACGATCTCGTGGAGGACAGAGGCTACCTCGAGGCCCTCTCGTCCATCCACGGCGCGGCCTTCGGGCTGCTCGGATACCTGGCGGACAACCAGAAGGAGATCTCCCCCCTCCTTCGCCCCTCTGTCACGGCCCAGCTCCTCACCGCCCTGGAGGCGGCCATCCCCACCAGGAGCTTTGGCCGCGCCCTGCTGGCCCTCCGAAAGGCCATGCCCCAGGCCGAGGAGGCGGACCGGGCCTACCAGCACCTGGTGGACCTCCTGTCCTCCGGGGAGCTGGTGCTGGTGGACGCGGCGATCTCGGATGTCCTGGACGCCGGAGAAGTCCCCACCCTTCAGGCGGTCACGGACCGCCTCATCGCGGGCGAGCTCCAGCCAGCGCGGCCCCCGGCCATGCAGCTCGCCATGAAGGGAGCCCTGGATCGCTTCACAGGGCAGCCGAGACCCATGGATCCCTCGCGCTGCCCCTTCAGCGCGCTCCGCAAGGCCCAGGTCTTCGTGGACGACGACGGCAACGGATGCTCCATCGACGACGCCCTCGCGGACTTCGACACCCGCGGACAGGTGCTGGTGCTCACCGAGCCGGGCGAGCGCGCGGCAGTGCCAGATCAGCGGATCTTCCTCCTCGACCCTCCCCAGGAGGCCGTGCTCCGCCACGTCTTCGGGCACGAGTCCCTGGTGGACGGCGCCCCCTTCGTGGAGGCTGCGCTGCAGCGCCGCCGTTTCGAAGAGCAGCTGGCCGTCGAGCGGCCCACGATCCCCGACACCGCGGTGCTAGAGAAGAGGATCCTCGGCGGCCCCGACCGCCAAGGCGAGGTTGGGCTCATCGCCCAGCCCACGGGTGGCTCCTGGCTCAGGGTCTTCGTCCAGGGCAGGCAGCTCTGTCAGATCGAGAAGTTCTCCCACCTGGGCATCCTGGCGGCGGTGAACGACGACAGCCTCACCCCGGCGGAGGGCTTCCATGACGTCGTGCGGGACGAGGCCTACGCGGCCCTTGTAAAGGCCTGCGAGGCCGAGGTGCCCGCAATGCTCATCGGCCTCGCCGAGAGCTTCCTCGAGGAGAGCTTCCTCGAGCTGCCCCCGGAGCGGCGAAGACCGGCCTTGCAACAGGTCCTCGCCTACCTGGCCCGCCCCCCGATTCGCCACCTCGCCAGGCAGGCCGAGGATCCGGACCCGGTCCTCGCAAGGTGGCTCCACCTCCCGGTCATCGAGGGCCCAACCGGGCTCTTCTACTCCTTGCAAGATCTGCTGAAGGCCAGGGAGCAGCACGGAGAGCTCGTCTATCTCTCTTCGGTCCGTCAAGGCACCCCGAGGGATCCGTCCCGGTGCCTGATCCTCGCCGAGGGCCTCCTCCTCAAGCGCTTGAGGGCCCTCTTCGAAAAGGTGACCAGCTACGAGCGGCAGTGGGACCGGGATCAGTCCCTCGCCGCCCTCGAGGCGAAGGGCCTCCGACGCCTCGAGGACCCGGACCACATCCGCGCCCTCTCCAGGGCGCCCACCGTGCTCGGGCGCCTGCGCGGGAGCCTGCTCCTGCCCGAGTCGGCCGAGGTCCCCCTGGTGGTCCACTTCGGCGCCTTCGACCTGGAGCTGTTCAACGTCCAAACCTGGGGGCTCTACCCGGCGGCCGGCGTCTTCCAGATCCCCGAGGATCAGGCCACGGGCGACCTGGACGCCTCGATCTTCGAAAAGGAGATCGCCGCCATCCACGGCGAGGCCCGCGGTCTGTACCGCACCCTCGCGGGCCGGTTCCCGAGCTTCAGGGATGGCTCGGAGCTCAAGACCCGGGCCCGAGAGGTGCTCCTCGGGCTCCTGCACCGGCTCCTCGAGGCCCGCCGGACGGGGCAGCCCTGCGAGCCCAAGGACTGGAAGCTCCTCAACCAGCTCACCTACCTCCCCCTCATCGAGGTGGACGGCGAGCACATCAACCTGGACGTCGCGCGAAAGACGCGGCCCTCCTCCCTCGCGGGCCGCGGCTACTGGGAAGAGGAGAAGCTCCAAGGCGATCTGGACCGTGCCGGCCCCCAAACCTCTGCCGTCGATCGCCAGCCCGACGGCCTGACCGACTCCTTCGAGGAGTCCGGAGGCCATGTCCCGGCAGGCACCCAACCGAGGGTCGAGGGCAGCCTCCTGGTGGAGGACAGCCGCGCCGCCTCTGGCATCGCGGGCCTGAGCCTCGCGGAGTCGGGAGCCCTCCAGTCCCAAGAGCCGCCCGGCGCGGCCGCTGCGCCCGCTGCGCCCGCGACGCCCGGCGAAGCAGCTCGCCAGGCGAAGAGCGAGAGCAAGGGCAAGCGTGAGAAGGAGAAGGAGAAAGAGAAGGAGCCCGAGGTCCCGCCCGAGGAGTGGCTCATAGAGGCCCTTCGCACCGAGCTCCGCCTGATCGCCGCCCCGAAGTCCGCCGTGCTGAAGCACGTGGACCTGCGAGCCATCCACCCCGAGAAGCGCAAGAAGGATCAGCCAGTGTCCTGCCAGGATTCGGGCATCGCGCTGCACCTCGGGCATCCCCTGGTGGCCGCCGCCCTCCGCCAGGGACCCAAGGATCCGCTGCTCGTCACCTACCTGGCCTCGGCCCTCTACACCGCGGTGAACCTCCACCTCGAGGAGGTCACCGACGAGGACGAGGCCCAGTTCCAGCGCCTCCTGCTCGAGCGGGTCACGAGCTCCATCCAGCGCGCCCAGGAAGAACGAGCCTGAGCAGGGCACCGCCCCCGCCAGATGAGCCTCCTTTCCACGAGCTTCATGGGACAAAGCCTCGATAACGGCCTGACTCGACGGCGCACGTCAGATTGCAGCGCGTGAATACTTGTGAGCCGGCCGCAAAGCTGCTTCATTCTAATACATGCGCCTCGGACTGATCTTGCCGACCCTCTGCACCTGTTTGGGTCCCCTCAGCCTGCTGGCGGGCTGCCCGGTGGAGGGCGCCAAGGGCTCCCACTCCGTCGGCCTCGACGCGTCAAGGGCCAAACAGCCAGGGAGCTCGGCGCTAGCAAAGGCCGGGACGAAGGGCGGGGCGGGCGGCGGGCTGGCCGGCGACGAATCGCATCCGAGAGGCGATGAGCCGCCCACCGACGCTTCCAGGCCCACCGAGGGCTCGGCTCCTTCGCTCGCTGCTCCCGACGCCTCGACTCCTCCAGAGGCAGCTCCCTCAGAAGCCCAAGACGCCGCGCTCGCTCCCGCGCTCGCGCCCGCTCCCGCTCCCACTCCCCCGCCCGGTCCCGCCGCTCCCGAGGATCCTTCCAACCAGGTGAAGCCCTTGGACGAGGCGGCGTGGCTGGAAGCCCAGGGCAGAGCGCTCTTTGCCGCCATGTCCTCTGGAGAGGCGAAGCGAGCGGAGGGCTTCTTCTTCCCGAGGGGGCCCTTTGGCAGGCTCAAGCGAGCGGGCAACCCTGACGGCTACTGGCAGCACCTCCTTGGCCTCTGGGTCCAGGACCTGGCCAAGCTGAGGCGCCGCCACAAGGACTGGACCGAGGCGAGGTTCGAGTCCCTGGCCTTGCAGAGCCCTGCGCAGTGGGTCGCACCTGGCGAAGAGCACAACCACATCGGCTACTACCGGGCCCGCTACGCCAGGCTGCGCTACTCCCACGGAGGGCAGCGCTACAGCATCTTCATCCACACCCTCATCACCTGGCAGGGCCGCTGGTACGTGACCCACCTGGCGGCGGCGCCGAGGCCCCTTGGAGCCCCGAGGCCCCTTGGAGCCCCGAGGCCCCTTGGAGCCCCGAGGCCTTCTGGAGCAAGGCCCAGGTGAGCCACCTCTCGACTTGGCCGAGGAGACTCACCTCGGGCGAGGCCGCCGAAGCCTGAGCCAGGCGAGCAGGAGGAGCGCGCCAAGGACAAAGGCCTGCCCGGTCTTGCCAGGGCCGCCAATCTCACAGCTGCACCCGCCCGCGAAGGGCTCGGCAAAGACCGTTTGGTCGCCCGGCGCGGCTGCTGGATCAGGATCAGCGCCAGGCAGGACCTGCGCCATGGTGTCCCTGGCGGGCGCCACCGAGAGCTCGAGCCCAGGAGATGGACAGCGAATGGCGTCTCCGAGGGGAGAGACGAGCAGGAACTGCTCCGACACCTCTTCGCGGACATCCTCGGCGAGCCGCAGCTCGAAGACGAGCTCGGCCAGGCCGCCGGGCGCCACCTCCTCGTCGAGGACCACCGCCACGTCGTGGGCTGGCCAGGACTCGTCATCCCAGAGCCGGCTGGCGCGGCCCTCGTCGATGGCCTGGGCCCGGAGCCAGAGCTCGCCGGCCTTCCAGGTGGACGATCCCACGTTCCTGAAGATGGCCCATACCAGGCCCTGCTCACCTGGGGCCAGGCGGCCCGGGGCGCTCAGGTCCACGAGCAGGGCCGCGAAGGGAGGAGGCGGGTCGCTCATCTCGGTGGGGGATCCGTCGTCCACCAGCCCGTTGCAGTCGTTGTCCAGGTTGTCGCAGAGCTCTGTCGAGGGCTCCACCAGGCGAACACAGGTGAGGCAGCCCTGCGCGCATCGCACCTGGCCCTGGGCGCAGAGGCCCGGCTCGCCGGTGTCGCAAAGGGGCGCCCCTTGGGGATCCGGACCACTGCACGAGCCCCAGTCGGACCACTGGCAGCTCGACTGACAGGTGCGGCTCTCGGAGCCGCAGTCGCAGCAGGCCCTCGACTCGGTCTGACCGGGGCTGCACGGGCCCTGGCCAGCGCAGCCGGACCAGCTCCCCCACTGGCAGTTCGACCCGCAGGTGCGGCTCTGGGTGCCGCAGTTGCCGCAGCCCTGGGTCTGGGTCTGCCCTGGCGTGCAGGCGCAGACCGAGGGGGTGCCGCTGTAGAACCGGACGCTCTGGATCGAGTAGTTACCCGCGGAGATGGTCTGATAGCTCCACCCGGGATCGTTGATCTGGTAGTCGCCGCCGTTGTTCCCGATGATCACCACGAAGTGCATGGAGGTCTGGCTGTTCGCCACATGGGCTATGACCGGGCGGCCATCGGCCAGGGCCGCGTCGATGCTGCCCGTGGTGCCCAGGTAGCTCACGCCGCTCGGCATGCAGGCGTTGGACCAGTAGATGTAGCAGCCGCTGGCGTAGCCGCCGTTGTTTCTCAGGCAGGTGTTCAGCTCCCCTGGGTCGCGGGTGCCTCCGAAGTACCTGAAGACCATGGCCACCGAGGTGACCGCGCAGCCTGCCGAGCACATGGTCTCGGAGCAGGTGCCAAGCTGGTTGCTCCCCCAGGCCGAGTTGCACTGCTTGTAAAGGGGCACGCTGAGGAGCACGGCCCGGGCCGGGGCCGGCCCTCCCACAAGGAGCAGCAAGAGGGCCAGGGCGCCTGGGGTCAGCCCGAGTCTCGACACCGGTGCCATGATGATATTCAAGCACAGACGGCCGAAATGAACCAGAGCCTACTATTGACGGGTGCAGATCCTCGAAGGTGCCCGCACCTCGAGCCGGGCCCGAGGAATTCCCGAGAGTTCCAGCTAAGGGTCGCGTCCGAAGCGCCTTGGCCGGGCTCCTCGTCATCCTCGAGACGACACGAGTGGAAGT
>JAVEWA010000699.1:0-3496 GCA_034004785.1 Polyangia bacterium | reverse complement strand
GGGCTGGCAGTAGGCGTTGCAGCCGAGGGGGCCGTGGGCGCCAAAGCTCCGGCAGGTGCGGTCGCCCTGGTCGTCCCCGTCGCACTGCTCGAAGCCGTTCACCTGTCCGTCGCCGCAGTAGCCCTCGCAGAGCGATTTGTCGAAGCCCGCGCAGCCCTCGGCGCAGGCGAGCTCGCCGCCGTAGTAGCCGAAGCTCTGGCAGGCCACGCCGCCGAGATCCGTACCGTCGCAGGCCTCTGGCCCGTTGCGGATCCCGTCGCCGCATTCTCCGCTGCAGCCCGTCCATACTATCTCGTCGCAGCCCTCGGCGCAGGCGAGGGTGCCGGTGTAGAAGCCGAAGTCCGGGCAGCCCAGGCCACCGAAGTCGCTCCCGTCGCAGAGCTCGTCGCCGTTCTTTGCGCCGTCCAGGCACTTCCCCACGCAGCCAATCAAGTTGAGCTGGCAGTTGCCCAGGCAGCCTAGGGCGCCCTCGTAGAACCCTGCGTCCTCGCAATCCTTTCCAGCGAGGTCCAGGCCGTCGCACTGCTCCCCATCCTCGAGATCCGCCACGCCGTCGCCGCAGCGGCCCACGCAACCGGAGAGATCCACGCGGCACGAGGCGGTGCAGCCGAGCTGCCCTCCGTAGTAGGCGAAGTCCGCGCAGGTCAGCCCCGCGGGCGGGGCGCCGTCGCAGTCCTCGCCGCTCCCAGGATCCACTATGCCGTCTCCGCAGCGCCGCGCCTGACAGTTCGTGCGGCACTGGGCGTCGGGCGATTCGGAGTTGATCCCCGTGCAGCCGGACGGGAGGTCGCTAGGGCTCGCGCCGCAGTCACAGGTCTCCCCTACTGAGGAGTCCACTATTCCGTTTGGGCAAGTCTCCGTGGACAGGCAGTCGGGGCTGCAGCCGTCCCCAGGATCGGTGTTGCCGTCGTCGCAGACCTCGCCCGGGTCGAGGCTGCCGTTGCCGCACATCTCCACCAGGCAGTCGGGGCTGCAGCCGTCCCCAGGATCGGTGTTGCCGTCGTCGCAGGTCTCGCCCTGCTGCACGTCCACCACGCCGTCGCCGCAGGCAGGCAGGGCGCAGCTCGTCCGGCAGGCGTCCGGGATGGAGTCGTTGTTGCGTGGGCCCTCGTCGCAGGCCTCGCCCTGGTCCGCCACCGAGTCGCCGCAGTGGGGGGATCTGCAGTCGGTCCGGCAGGCGTCGGGCAGGGAGTCGGAGTTCGAGGAGCCCTCGTCGCACTCCTCCACCCCCTCGACTAGCCCGTTGCCGCATAGGATTCCGGTCTGGTTGCCGTTGTTGTTGTTGTTGCCGTTGTCGTTCACGCCGCCGTCGTCATCGCTGCAGCCCGGGAGCGGTCCGAGGGAAGCGAGCGAGAGAAGGAGAGCCACAAGCGAAAGACTGGCAGCACGCATGCCATACCTCCGATTCGCTGGTCCTTGTGCCTTCATCCTGCACTCGGCCAAGGAACAGCACAACTGTATTTCTACGGGGAATTGGGCCTGCCGATTTCAGGGAGGTCCGCTCGGGCGCCCCTGGCCAGGGCCGCGGCCTAGGCAGGAGGGAGGAGGCCCCGCTCTTCGAGGGCGGCGAGGACCTGGCCGACGCAGTGCTCCACCGAGGTGTGGGCCGTGTCCAGTCGGACGTCCGGGTTCTCGGGGGGCTCGTAGGGGTCGTCCACGCCGGTGAAGTGCTTGATCTCGCCGGCGAGGGCCTTCTTGTAGAGGCCCTTGACGTCCCGCTCGGCTAGGACCTCGATCGGCGCCTCGCAGTACACCAGGACGAAGGGCTGCACCCTCGCGCGAACCTTCTCCCTGGCCTCGTTGTAGGGGGAGATGGCGGCGGCCAGCGCTGCCACGCGGTTTCTCGTCAGGAGCTCGCACATCCAGCCGATGCGCCGGATGTTCTCGTCCCTGTCCTCCTTGGAGAAGCCCAGCTTCGCGGTGAGGTTCTGCCGCACCACGTCGCCGTCGAGGAGCTCCACGAGCTGGCCTCGCTGCCTGAGAATCTCGGCCACCCGGGTGGATACGGTGGTCTTGCCGGATCCGGAGAGGCCGGTGAACCAGAGGGTGAAGCCTTTCGACATTTGAAGCTCCTTCGAGTGGGTTGGCCGGCCGTGAGGCGGGCCCCATGCTTGGGGCCGGGGCCCGTGGCTAGTCGCAGTAGAGCGGCTCGCGGAAGGACCTGATCATTGGCATCGGGCCCCGCATCACCGGCTCGGTGGCCGAGGTGAGGGCCAGGATCTCGCTGCGCCAGGCGGCGATGGTCCGCGCGGGCAGGTCGAGGTGGGGCTCGGTGACCATCCCGAGCGCCTCGGCCGCGCCCTTGGGGGCGTCCTCCCAGTTGTCCACCACCGCGCCCATGCCCTCCCTGGCTATCACGTCGGCGTTCCTGGCGTGCTCCACGTGGCCCCGGTTCACCACCACCAGCAGGGGCGTTCCCGCGACATAGGCCTGAAGGGGCAGGGCGAGGCCCGCCGCCGTGATCACGAGGTCGGCCTTTCGCACCAGCGTGGCCATGCCGAAGTCCTGCTTCACGATCTGCACCCTGTCCGAGGCGAGGTCGGAGTGCCAGTCCGCGGCGTGCTCGCTGACGAGGTGCAAGAAGGCGTCGTGCCGCCTGGCCAGCTCGATGAGGTGGCCGATGAAGGCCTTGTTGCGGTACTCGGGGTTGAAGTAGGCCACGAAGAGGCGCTTCGAGCTGCGGCTCGGGCCCTGCCACGAGCAGGGGCTCGGCCGCGCGGTGGACTCGGTCTGCACGAAGGGCGGCAGATAGTGGAGGACGCCCTCTTTCTTGAACCACTTGGAGCGGTCCATGGTGTTTACGAGGTTCACCGTGGCCGCGTAGAACATGGCGTCCAGGAACTTCTTGCTGATGGCCCCCTTGGTCTTGTTCTCGCAGAGCTTGTCGAGGTTCACGAGGGCGTAGTAGGTGTTCTCCGAGACCACGTTGATGAGGTGCGGCCCGCCGATCAGGCGGGCCAGGGCCGCCATGGGCGGAGAGGTGGACAGGTCGTTCAGGAGCACCCTGGCGCTGCTCATGCGGCGCATGATCGCCGCCATGTCCCGGGCGCCGGTGGCGCTGAAGGTGTAGGTCAGGATGTTGTGGGTGGTCTTGGTCACGTCCAAGCTGTGATCCAGGCCATAGGCGTTGGAGTAGCCAAAGGAGAGCTCCTCGGCCTCCATGCCGGAGGCGCCCTGGAAGAACTCGACCGCGTGGGGACCAAAGACCATGGGGGCTACCCGAAGGCCCTCGGCGTGCAGCATCTGGCAGACCTGGGAGGCCCGCATCAGGTGCCCGCGGGCCTCGGCTACGGCAACATAGGCAACGTCGGTCTGGGCTGGGGAGGGCAGGGGGACGAGATAGGGATTTGCTTCGATCATCAGAGGCTCCAATAAGAGGCGTCCACGTTCGGGCGAGTTTTTAGCAGCACTTTGGCCAGGGCACCATTATTTCCGTCCGGGTAAAGGGGGCTGTGTGCTGCATGGCCACAAGTGGAGCGGGCCCAAGGGTTGTTCG
>JAVEWA010000062.1:0-16626 GCA_034004785.1 Polyangia bacterium | reverse complement strand
GCACAGGCCCGCCCTCTTTCCACCATGGGAGCAGACTGTGAAGATCCAGAGGCTGATCCAGACAACGCGAGTAAATCCAACTTGTTACGAAGATGGTTTGGAGACCTGGCGACTCGGCGTTGGCGAGTCGGCGACTTTGGGGGAGCGCCCCTTCGGGGCCGCGGGGAGATCGTCTGGCCAAGGGCTGGGCGCCAGCCTGGCGGATCCTCATTTTAGGAGATCTCCTCGACCGATGGTCTGGCGCCGTTGGCGCCGGATCCCCTCCCTGGCCGAGTCGCCGGGGAGGTGCCAACGCTGGCGGCGGATCCAGATCATCGAGCTACTCGTTCCCGGCGTTGACAGCGAGGGACCCAACAGGCGCCCTAGCATTGTCTGCGGGTAGAGGCCGCTCTCGAGGCGGCGAGGAGAGGGCTCCACCTGATTCTTGGACCGCCGGGCTCCGATCCCTCGTCTGCCCTGCCGTGAACCTTGCAAGGTATCAGGTGGAAGTTCCGCGACGTTTGGGACCCAGGAAAATCTAATATTCCCGGCTCATTCCGCTAACGTGCGTTATCTAGAGCAAAAATTGGTATATTGCATTGCCTAACTTAAACCGTGGACTATAGCCAAGGCCATGCTGTATCCTGTAGTGGTCCGGAAAAGTGATAGCTACGGAGTAACCAGGATGACAAGCACAATCAAGCGTAGTCTCTTCATCGCCGCCACGCTCGGCGCCGCCTTTGCCCTACTTTCCACCTGCGGCCCAAAGCACGGCAGCAGTGGACAGCCGGACGCCAGCACGATCTGCTATGGCGACGACGATTGCCCCGCTGGCAGGATCTGCGTGGGGAACGTCTGCGTGCTACCCGGACAGGACTCAGGGACAGAGGATGTGGTCACGCCCACCTGGCCGGTGATCGCGGTCTCGCCCACAGCGCTCGATTTCGGATTCGCTCCGCTCCGATTCGACACGGTCCTCCCCCTCACGGTGCAGAACGACGGCACCGCGGATCTGGTGATCTCGGCGATCCTGGTGGAGGAGGTGGACGCGCAAAGGGAGTTCCACTCGGATCCGGAAGGGGTCCTGTCACCAAACCTCACCGTACCACCCGGGGAGTCCATCCAGATTACCGTCACCCTGCATCCGGTTGACGCCCAGCTCGACAACGGGCAGCTCCGCATCAACAGCAACGACCCCAACACCCCATCGCTCACCGTACCCCTGCAGTCGGGCTACAAGGGCGAGCCGGATCTGGAGGCCTGCGTGCTCGACCACACCGTGGCCGAGCCCGAGCCCTTCATCGACTGCGCCGAAGACCCGCTCACCCAGACTCCGGTGCTCAACTTCGGCGTCGTCCAGTTCCAGCAGGACGCCACCAGGCTGGTGACGGTGCGAAACCTCGCCGACGGCAACGCTCCCCTCACGATCTCCTCGGTGAGCGTGACCAACACCTCGGGCCAGGCGGGCCACTTCCAGGTGGAGCTCTACTGGCTGGAGGCCAACGACACCGAGGTTCCGGTCACCCTGCCCGTTTACCTCAGGGCCTCGGATCCACTCCAGGCGCTCGCGGCGGACGTCCTCTACATCAGGCTGAACTTCGACGCCGAGCTGGACGGCTACCTCCCCGAGGAGGACCTGGTGATAGTGTCGAGCGACACCCCGGCGAGCCTGGAGATCCCAATCGTCGGCGTGGTCTCGGGCTGCCCGTCCGGGACCTGGGATTTGAACGGCGATCCCAACGACGGCTGCGAGTACGTGTGCAACTGGACCGGCGCCGAGACCTGCGACGGCGTGGACAACGACTGCGACGGCCTCGTGGACGAGGAGGGAGCCCTCGGCTGCACGGTGTACTACCGCGACTCCGACTACGACACCTACGGCCTCACCGCCGACTCCCGCTGCCTATGCTCCCCGGACCCGAACACCCGCCACACCTCGGTGACGCCCGGGGACTGCAACGACAACAAGAACACGGTCCACCCGGGCATGCTGGAGAACTGCGCCACCCCGGACGACGACGACTGCGACGGGGACACCAACGATCGCGACGCCTACGGCTGCATCATCTACTACGCCGACCAGGACAACGACGGCTACGGCGTGACCACCGACTCGAGGTGCTACTGCCAGCCCTCGGGCACATACCGCGCAACGGTAGGCGGCGACTGCGACGACAACAACCCGGCCGTCCACCCGAACCGCACCGAGGACTGCAACACCCCGCAGGACGACAACTGCAACGGGAGCGCCAACGACGAAGACTCCCAGAACTGCCTCGACTTCTACATGGACCTCGACAACGACAACTACGGGCAGACCTACCTGTCCAAGTGCCTCTGCGTGGCCTCGGGCAACTACCGAGCCTCCATGCCTAACGACTGCAACGACAACAACGCCAACGTGAACCCGAGCGTGCCGGAGAACTGCAACACCTCCTACGACGACAACTGCGATGGAGACACCAACGAGGTAGGCGCCTCGAACTGCACGACCTACTTCTGGGACTCGGACAACGACGGCTACGGAGTCACGGGCAACACGCGGTGCTACTGCTCGCCAATGGGCAACTACCGGGCCACGGTGGGGGGCGACTGCGACGACAACAACCAGAACGTGAAGCCCTCGGCCGCAGAGAACTGCTCCACGCTCTACGACGACAACTGCGACGGGGACACCAACGATCTGAACGCCCAGGGCTGCACGGCCTTCTACTACGACGCCGACGGCGACAACTATGGGCTCACGGGCAATACCCAGTGCCGCTGCGTGGCCTACCTCAACTACCGGGCAACCGTCGGCGGAGACTGCGACGACAACAACGCCGCCGCGAACCCGGGCAAGACAGAAGACTGCAACACGGCCTTCGACGACAACTGCAACGGCACCAACAACGACGAGAGCGCCCTGAACTGCACCATCTACTTCGTGGACTCGGACAACGACGGCTACGGCAACGGCTCGGTTGCAGGGCAGTGCCGCTGCGCGGCGTTTGACCTCTACAGGGCCACCGTGCCAGGCGACTGCAACGACTCCATCGGGGCCATCAACCCCGGGATCACCGAGATCTGCGACGGCATCGACAACAACTGCGTGGGAGGCATAGACGAAGGCTTCAACTTGCTCTCGGACATCAACCACTGCGGCTCCTGCAACCACCAGTGCACCAACGCCCACGGCAGCACCTCCTGCGTCAGCGGGGTCTGCACCCCTGTCTGCGACTCAGGCTGGGGCAACTGCGACGGCGACCCCTCCAACGGCTGCGAGACCGACCTGTCGCTCGTGGGCAACTGTGGCACTTGCTCGTCAGACTCCCAGTGCCCGACGGGCTTCTTCTGCTCGAGCGTGACCAGCCTCTGCTCCCTGAAGCTCGCAAACGGAGACGACTGCAGCCGCAAGGAGATGTGCCAGTCAAACTTCTGCGTGGACGGGGTCTGCTGCGAGAGCGCCTGCGGAGGCACCTGCGAGTCCTGCGCCATCACGGGCAGCGAGGGGAGCTGCACCGCCATCGGGGCGGGCCTCGACCCGGACGACGAGTGTGGCAGCACGGCGCAGGCCACCTGCGGCCAGAACGGCTTCTGCAGCGGCACGAGGACCTGCGCCTTCTGGCCCACGGGCACCGTGTGCCTCGCCCAGTTCTGCTCGGGCCAGACGGTGAACTACAACGACACCTGCGACGGCCTCGGCGCCTGCCAGGAGGGCGGCACGGGCGACTGCCACCCCTACGTCTGCGGGACCACGGCATGCCGGACCACTTGCTCCGACAACGCCCACTGCGTGGCGGGCTACTACTGCTCGGGCGGCGCCTGCGTCATGAAGAAACCCAACGGAGGAACCTGCCTGAACCCGGCGGAGTGCCAGAACTCCAACTGCGTGGAGGGCTACTGCTGCGACACCCCCTGCTCGGGAGCCTGCCGCTCCTGCGCTCTGCCCGCCACGCTCGGCACCTGCACCAACATAACGGCCGGCACCGACCCACGGGACGAGTGCGGGCTCTGCCGGACCTGCAACGGCTCCGCGGCCTGCGTGAACGCCGCAAGCGGCACCGATCCCAAGAGCGAGTGCACCTTGACGCCCCAGAGCGGCTGCCTCAATGACGGCGAGTGCAACGGCACGGGCGGCTGCCGGCTCTGGGCCCCTGGCACCGAGTGCGCCGCCCAGGTCTGCACCGGCTTCACCAAGTACCTGCAGGACACCTGTAACGGCCTCGGCACCTGCTCGGACGGCGGCACGGTGAACTGCTCGCCCTACCTCTGCGACGGCGCCGGCCTGGACTGCCGGACGAGCTGCACCCTGAACACGCACTGCATCACCGGGTCCTACTGCGACGGCGGTGTCTGCTTCGGCAAGAAGGCCGACGGGCAGGCCTGCTCGGACGGCTCGCAGTGCACCAGCAACTTCTGCTTCGACGGGGTCTGCTGCAACGCCGACTGCTCGGGGACCTGCAAGTCCTGCAACCTGACTGGCAACGTGGGGTTCTGCACCAACATCCCGGCCAACCAGGATCCGGACAGCGAGTGCGCGGGCACCTGCAAGTCCTGCAACGGCAGCGGCTCCTGCGGCAACACGGCGGCGGGCTTGGACCCGGAGACCGAGTGCGCCGAGACCGCAGCCAGCACCTGCTCGACGGACGGCCAGTGCAACGGCTCCGGAGCCTGCCGCCTCTGGGCCTCTGGCACCGAGTGCGTGGCCCAGAGCTGCACCGGGTCCACGCTCTACCTGCCTGACACCTGTAATGGTTCCGGCACCTGCTCGGACAACGGGAGCGCGCCCTGCTCCCCTTACGTGTGCAACACGACTGGCACGGCCTGCCGCACGGACTGCTCCCTCGACACCCACTGCGTCACTGGCTACTACTGCTCCGGGGGCTCCTGCCTCCTGAAGCAGACCGACGGGCAGAGCTGCACCGCCGGAGGTCAGTGCCAGAGCGGCAACTGCGTGGACGGCTACTGCTGCAACAGCGACTGCCTGGGCCCCTGCCGGGCCTGCAACGTCAGCGGATCCCTCGGCACCTGCGTCAACCACACCATCAACACGGACCCAGAAGGAGGCTGCCCAACCTGCCAGATCTGCGACGGCCTCGGGGAGTGCACCAACGCCGCGAGCAACACCGACCCGAAGAACAACTGCAGCGCCGAGGCCCAGTCCACCTGTAACCTGAACGGGCAGTGTGACGGCTCCGGTGCCTGCGCCTTCTGGCCATCCGGGACGGTCTGCGTCTCGGCGGTTTGCCTCGATGAGGACACCCTCTCCCTGTCCGACACATGTAACGGCTCTGGCACCTGCGTGGACATGGGCACCCAGGAGTGCTTGCCCTATATCTGCAGCGGCGCGGCCTGCCGCACGAGCTGCACCTCCGACCTCCACTGCATCGCCGGGTTCTACTGCAGCGGCACGAGCTGCGTCTCCAAGCTGAGCGGCGGCCAGCCCTGCACCGCGGGCAACCAGTGCCAAAGCAACTACTGCGCCGACGGGGTCTGCTGCAACGACGGCTGCGCGGGCCTCTGCCGGTCCTGCAACCGCGCTGGCAGCGTGGGCCTCTGCACCACCTTCTCCAATGGCACCGACCCCGAGAATGAGTGCGGCGCCTGCCAGGTCTGCAATGGCAGCGGCGCCTGCACCTCGGCGACGGCTGGGACCGACCCGAAGGACGACTGCGCGCAGAGCGCCCAGAGCACCTGCGGCATGGACGGCCAGTGCAACGGCGCCGGGGGCTGCCGCTTCTGGCCCCTCGGCACGGTTTGCGTGTCCCAGAGCTGCACTGGCTCCACCAAGTCGAGCGCCGACACCTGCAACGGCTCCGGCACCTGCGTGGATGGCGGCACCACGAGCTGCGTGCCCTACATCTGCTCTGGCAACGACTGCGCCACCGGCTGTGCGGCGCAGTCCGACTGCACCACCGGCTACTACTGCAACACCTCCACTGGCCAGTGTCTGGCGAAGAAGGCGACCGGCCAGGCCTGCGACATCGGCGACGAGTGCACGAGCACCTGGTGCGTCGATGGGGTCTGCTGCAACAACTCTTGCATTGGCGTGTGCAAGGCCTGCAACATCTCGGGCAGCTCTGGCTCCTGCACCAACTACGCAGCCCAGACCGACCCCGAGACCGAGTGTGGGCTCTGCAAGGTGTGCAGCGCGGGCGCCTGCGTGAACGCCACCAACGACACCGATCCCAAGAACGAGTGCGGCACCTCCTCCCAGGCCTCCTGCGGGCTGGACGGCCACTGTGACGGCGCCGGCGCCTGCGGCTACTGGCCAAACAGCACGGTCTGCGTCGCCGAGAGCTGCTCGAACCACATCAAGCAGCTCACCGACTACTGCAGCGGCTCGGGCGCCTGCTCGGACTCCGGCACCCAGGACTGCTCGCCCTACGAGTGCGACGGAGTGAACTGCCGCACGAGCTGCAGCGGCGACCTCCACTGCATCGCCGGCTACTACTGCTCAGGCACCACCTGCCTGGCCAAGAAACCCCTCGGCCAGACATGCACCGCGAACAACCAATGCACGAGCGGGAGCTGCGCCGACGGGGTCTGCTGCAATATCGACTGCGCCGGGGCCTGCCGCTCCTGCGCAATCATCGGAAGCCTGGGCACGTGCACGAACTACACCACGGGCACGGATCCCGAGGCCGAGTGCGGGCTGTGCAAGGTCTGCAACACCGGGGCCTGCGTGAACGCCTCGAACGGCACCGACCCCAAGGACCAGTGCACCCAGAACCCGCAGTCCGGCTGCCAGCAGGACGGCCAGTGCGACGGTAGCGGCGCCTGCCGGCTCTGGGCGAGCGGCACCCAGTGCGTGGCCCAGACCTGCGTGGGGAGCACCCTCTACCCGGCTGATCTCTGCAACGGCACCGGCACCTGCTCGGACAGCGGCAGCCAGGCCTGCCCGAGCTACTTCACCTGCCTGAACACCACCACCTGCAGGACCACCTGCACGGACAACGCCCACTGCATCACGGGCTACTTCTGCAACGCCTCCAACCAGTGCCAGCTCCAGAGCGGCGCTGGCACGCCCTGCACCTTCGACTCGGAGTGCGGAACCAACATGTGCCGGGACGGCTACTGCTGCAACAACGATTGCACGGGAGCCTGCCGGGCCTGCAACGTCCCGGGCTACCAGGGCACCTGCACGTATTACGCGGCCAACACCGACCCCGAGGACAACTGCTCCATCTGCCAGGCGTGTAACGGCTCGGGCGCCTGCGCCAACGTAACCGCTGGCACCGACCCCCTGAGCGAATGCACCACCGAGGCCCAGAGCTCCTGCGGCCTGAACGGCAACTGCAACGGCTCCGGCGCCTGCGCCTTCTACTCGAGCGGTACGGTCTGCGTGACCCAGACCTGCGTGGGCTCCACCCTGTACCTGAACGACACCTGTAACGGCTCCGGCGTCTGCACCGACGGCGGCATGCAGGCCTGCGCGAACAACTACATGTGCCTCGACGGCACCAATTGCCGCACCTCCTGCACCGACAACGCCCACTGCGTGACCGGCTACTACTGCAATGGCGGCTCCTGCGCGCCCAAGCTCCCGGACGGCACCGCCTGCACGAGCGGAACCCAGTGCGAGCACAACTACTGCGTGGACGGGGTCTGCTGCAATAACTCTTGCACTGGGGCCTGCCGGGCCTGCAACCGCTCGGGGAGCGTGGGGACCTGCTCGTATCACCCGGCCAACACCGACCCGGAGGACAACTGCCCCGTCTGCCAGGTCTGCAACGGCTCGGGCGCCTGCGCCAACGTGGCCAACGGCCTCGACCCACTCAGTGAGTGCACCCAGCAGCCGCAGTCCTCCTGCAAGGAGGACGGCCAGTGCAACGGCTCGGGCGCCTGCCGATACTGGGTCTCGGGCACCCAGTGCATTGCCGTGAGCTGCGTGGGGAGCACGCTCTACCCCGCTGACCTGTGTAACGGCTCCGGTACCTGTTCCGACAGCGGCACCACCTCCTGCGGGGCCTACCAGTGCAACGACGCGGGCACCGGTTGCAGGACCTCCTGCACGAGCGACCTGCACTGCACCTCGAGCTACTACTGCAACGCAGGCACCTGCTCAGCAAAGCTGTCCCTCGGGTCCGTCTGCACCGGCGGGAACCAGTGCACGAGCAACAACTGCGTGGACGGCCGCTGCTGCAACAACGCCTGCACCGAGACCTGCAAGGCCTGCAACGTGAGCGGCTCTCTCGGGACCTGCACCAACGTCCCGTCCAACACCGATCCCATCAACGAGTGCGGCCACTGCAGGGCCTGCAACGGCGCCGGCGCCTGCACCATGGCCTTGAACAACACCGACCCCAAGGGCCAGTGCACCCAGGACCCGGTGGCCACCTGCGATCAGGACGGAATGTGCAACGGCAGCGGCGTCTGCCGGCTCTGGGCTTCGGGCACGGTCTGCGCAGCCCAGACCTGCGTGGGCTCGACCCTTTACCCGAACGATCTCTGCAACGGCACTGGTGATTGCAGCGACGGCGGCTCACAGGCCTGCGCGAACAACTTCTTGTGCGCAAACGGCACGAGCTGCCGCACCTCCTGCACGCTGGACTCCCAATGCGTGAGCGGCTACCTGTGCAACACGAACGTCTGCTGCCTGGATAGCGCCACAGGCAGCGGCGCCTCCTGCGGGCTGCCCGACACCTGGCCCTCCTACCTCTGGTCGGACGAGCCAGGCACTCAGCTCACCTGGACTGGAAACGTGGTGCCGTACTCGGCAGAGCGGTGGTACGAGTTCATCGCCTACGAGTGGAATAACACCGACGGCATAACGGCCTACATCTGGCTGTCGCAGAACCCAGGCACCGAGTTCGCCATCGAGGTGTGGGCGGCCCCGTACAACAGCTACACCTCTCCGACCTACGATGTGACCTGCCTCTTTGGCGCGGCGGTCGGTGGCACGGGCTGCACCGTCGCCTACGACAAGCACACTTACTCGACCGGGACGGACTACTGGCCCTACTTCACCGACCACATCATGTTCTACGTGAAGGTCTATCGCAGGTCGGGCAAGACGGCGACCTGCAACAACTTCGAGCTGAAGGCCCAGATGAAGGGCACCGCGCCCTTCTAGGCTCTGCCCTACCGGCCCGAGGTAGAGACAGCGAGCATGGCCCGAATCGCGACCGAGCTGACCATCGCGGCGCCGCCCCCGGTGGTCTGGCGCGCCTTCCTCGACCGCGCCCGCTGGAAGACCTTCTCGAGCTTCCATGACCTGGATCCTGGCCGGCCCCTCGTGGAGGGCGCCCGCTTCTGGCTGGGGATCCGGGCCGCTGGGCCGGTGCCCCTGCCAATCAAGGTGAAGGTGCTCCGCCGGGTGGAGGAGCGGGAGCTCCGCTGGGCAGGGGGCGGGCCCGGGATCCGCGGGGAGCACTGGTTCCTCTTCGAGCCCGAGGGGGAGGGCTGGACCCGATTCAGACACGGGGAGGACTTCACCGGACCCCTTGGAGAGCTCCTCGTGCGGCTCGGCGGCGGGGTCGCAAGGGGGCTCTTCGAGTCCTTCAACCAGGGGCTCGCGAGGCTCGTGGAGCCACAACCGCGCTAGGCCTCCGAGGGGATCTACCTGGAATATCAACCGCTTCGATCCTCTTTGCCCTGCCGTCTGCCCGTTGAAGCCGATCCTCTGTTCATGGGGCCCCTTCCTTAATTAACAGTTGACCCTGTCAGGGCGTCCTGGTAACGTTCTCCAACAACTGTTGAAATCAGACGCTGAAAATTCTGGTTGGACTGGAACCCACGCGAATGCGAAGGCTTGAGAAGGCGCGCCAGGATCCGGACGGCACCATGGCCAAGACCTTGGCGGTGGCCCGACGGGTCTTCGGAGACTACGGCTTCCACGGCACCACCACCCGGATGATCGCGCGGGAGGCCGGGGTGGACGTGGCCACCCTCTACTACCACTGGGGGGAGAAGCAGGAGCTCTACGAGGCCGTGGTGACCGACATCACCGAGGATCTGCGCAAGCAGCTCCGAAGCGTGGAGCAGGAGATCCACGGCCGGCCCCTTGGCGAACGCATGGCCCGCTCGATAGACGCCATGACGGACTACCTCTTCTTGCACCCCGAGGTGGCGAACCTCGTGCTGCTCCGCTACTTCGCCAAGACCCGCTCCGAGCCGGTCTCGGACCTGCGGGTGCCCTCCTTCGTGCAGGACATCGCCCTGTCCATGAGGCTCGCCGAGCCAGGGGCGCCGGTGCCCCCAGAGGCCAGGATGCGGGTGCTGGCCATAATGAACGCCATCTACAACTTCGTCTCCGGGCGAGAGTTCTTCCAGCCAATGGTGGAGGTGGAGCCCGGGGCCTACGTGGAGCTCGTGAAGTCCACCCTGAAGTTCCTCTTCATCCCGGCCTTCACGTCCGCAGGGACGAGCAACGATCCAAGGGAAGAGCCCCGGGCTGGCCAGGCGGCAGACCCGGCAGGCAGTGAGTGACCCCTCTTCAAGGAGAGACGCGGCATGGCCCTCAACCTGGACAGAGTAGGAAAGCCCATCGGTCCCATGGAGCGGGACTACGACTGGAAGGACGTGGCCCTCTACGCCCTCGGCGTGGGGGCCGGGTTCGACGACCTGGACTACGTGTACGAGAAGTCCCTGAAGGTGGTCCCGAGCTTCTCCATCGGGGCGGTGTTCGACTTCCTCATGCGGGTGGCAACGGACTCGGGCGCCAACCTCGGGGGCATCCTCCACGGGGAGCAGGACATCCTGTTCCACTCCCCCATCCCGGTTGAGGGGCACCTCACCACCCGGGGATCCATAACGCACTTCTACGACAAGGGAGAGAAGCGCGGCGCCCTGGTGGTGGCCGAGGCAGAGACCTTCCACGACAGCGGCGCCAAGCTCTTCACCAACATCTTCACCCTGTTCTGCCGCAAGGACGGGGGCTTCGGCGGCGAGGACGCCCCCGGCGAGGCGGTGGTCTTTCCGGAGCGGGCGCCCGACTTCACCGAGGAGGCGAGGCCCTCGCCCGATCAGCCCCTCATCTACCGCCTGTCGGGCGACGTCTTCGCCCTGCATGTGGATCCCGACTTCGCCCGCTCCTCTGGCTTCGAAAGGCCCATCATGCACGGGCTCTGCACCCACGGCTTCGCCTGCCGCGCGGCGGTGAGGCACCTCTTCCCGGGAGAGCCCGAGCGGATGACCAGGTTCAGGGTGCGCTTCTCGAGGACCCTCTACCCCGGGGTCCCCATCCGGACCCTCATCTGGAAGCTCGACGAGGGCAAGGCCGTCTTCAAGGTGATGAACGCCGAGAGCGGCGACACGGTGATAGACAACGGCGTGGTGGAGTGGTGCTCCGCCGAGGAGGCGGCCCGGCGCAAGGCCTGGGGCCCCATCCACTTCGGTGGCCGGGTGGCGCTCGTGACCGGCGCCGGCGCGGGTCTCGGCCGCGCCTACGCCCTGGAGCTCGGCCGAAGGGGCGCGAAGGTGGTGGTGAACGACCTCGGCACCACGAGGGACGGGACTGGCAAGGCCTCGAGCGCGGCTGCCGAGGCGGTGGCGGCGGAGATCCGGGCCGCGGGCGGCGAGGCGGTGGCGAACTGTGACACGGTGGCCACCCCGGAGGGCGGAGAGGCCATGGTGCAGGCCGCCCTGGACGCCTTCGGCCGGCTGGACATCCTCATAAGCAACGCGGGCATCCTGAGGGACAAGTCGCTCCTGAAGATGACCCAAGAGGAGTGGCAGGGGGTCCTCGCCGTGCACCTGGACGGCGCCTACAACGTCACGCGCCCGGCCTTCCGGGTGATGCGCGGGCAGGGCTACGGCCGGATCGTGCTCACGACCTCGGCGGCAGGCCTCCACGGGAACTTCGGCCAGACCAACTACGCCGCGGCCAAGGCGGGCCTCGTGGGCCTCATGAACACCCTCAAGGCCGAGGGCGAGCGCTCGAACATCAAGGTCAACACCGTGGCCCCCATCGCCGCGACGAGGCTCACCGACGACATGCTGCCCGAGGACCTGAAGGGCAAGCTCCAACCCGAGCTGGTGGCCCCCATGACCCTGTACCTCTCGAGCGAGCAATGCCCCGTGTCCGGCGCCATCTACAACGCCGGCATGGGCTTTTTCGGCCGGGCCGCCGTGCTGACCGGCCCCGGCTCGACGGTCGGGGACGGCAGCGCCCCGCCTAGCCCCGAGGAGCTGCTCGCCCGCCTGGGGGCCATCCGATCCATGAAAGGGGCCGAGGAGTTCCCGAGCGCCATGGCTGCCCTCACGCCCATCATGAACGCCTTTTCCAAGCCCGCGCCCGAAGCGGGCGGCTCCGGCGGTCCGAGCGTGTCGGACATCTTCGCCCGCATGGCCGGCACCTTCCGGGCCGACAGGGCAAAGGGAGTGGACGTGGTGTTCCAGTTCCAGATCCAGGGGGAGGGCGGAGGCTCCTGGCACGCTGTGATCAAGGACGGCGCCTGCGCGGTGTCCGAGGGAGCCCACACCGCCCCCACCACCACCATCACCATGAAGTCAGACGACTTCATCGCCCTCATGGAGGGGCGACTGAACGCCATGGCGGCCTACACCGGCGGCAAGCTCAAGATTGGCGGAGACCTCATGAAGTCCCAGCTAATCGAGAAGCTCTTCAAGCTCTAGGAAAGGAGGCGCAAGATGCCACTCGGAATCACATCCTTCGGCGGATACATCCCGCGCCTCCGGCTGGACCGGATGGCGATCTACGAGACGATGGGCTGGTACGCCCCCGCCATCGTCATGGTGGCCCAGGGCGAGCGCTCATTCTGCAACTGGGACGAGGACAGCCTCACCATGGCTGTGGCGGCGGCCAGGGACTGCCTGGCCGGGGTGGACCGCTCCACCGTGGACGCCCTGTACCTCGGCTCCACCACCCTGCCCTTTGCGGACAGGCAGTGCGCCGGCCTGCTCAAGGACACCCTGAACCTGGGCGACTCGGTGCTCACCGCCGACTTCACCACGGGCATGAGGGCTGGCACCACCGCCCTCAGGACCGCCCTCGCGGCGGTGCGGGGCGGAGAGCACCGGAGCGTCCTCGTCACCGCCTCCGACATGCGAAGGACCAAGGCCGCCACCTTCTACGAGATGTGGTTCGGCGACGGTGCGGCATCGGTCCTCGTGGGCACCGAGGGAGTGGTGGCCCAGTACATGGGCGGCCACACCCAGTCCCTGGACTTCGTGGATCACTACCGCGGCGCCGGCATGGACACCGACTACACCTGGGAAGAGCGCTGGGTGAGGGACGAGGGCTACGCCAAGATCCTGCCCGAGGTGATAGGCGGCCTTCTCGAGCGGGTCGGCTGGACCATGAGCCAGGTGACCACTCTCGTGTACCCCTGCTTCTTCAAGGCCGAGCACAAGAGCATCGCGAAGCGGCTCGGCGCGGCGCCTGGCCAGGTGGCGGACAACCTCCACGAGAAGTGCGGAGAGACCGGGGCCGCGCACCCCCTGGTGATGCTCTCTTTGGCCCTCGAGAAGGCAAAGCCAGGGGACCGCATCGTGGTGGCGGGCTTTGGCCAGGGCGCCGACGCCCTCGCCTTCCAGGTCACCGACGAGATCGCCAAGCTCCCCGCCCGCGCGGGCGTGGGCGGCCACCTCGCCAGGAAAGTCACCGAGCGGAGCTACTCCAAGTACCTCGTCTTCAGGGGCCTCATCGACACGGATCAGGGCATCAGGGCAGAGGCCCCGACCCAGGCGGCGCCCACGGTGATGTGGCGCAAGCGGGACCTCTTGAACGGCCTCGTGGGCGGCCGCTGCACGAGGTGCGGCACGCCCCAGCTCCCGCGTCAGGACCTCTGCGTGAACCCTGCCTGCCGAGCCCAGGGGACCCAGGAGCCCTACTACTTCGCGGACCGACCGGCCCGGATCAAGTCCTTCACTGGCGACATGCTGGCCGTGTCCCTCTGCCCTCCCGCCATCTACGGCATGGTGGAGTTCGACGAGGGGGGCCGGTTCATGGCGGACCTCACGGACTGCGCTCTCGAGGACGTAGAGGTGGGGGCGCCGGTGCGCCTCGTCTTCCGCCGGCGCTTCCACGACGTGGCCCGGGGCATGACCGGCTACTTCTGGAAGGCCGTGCCCGAGCCCCGCCCGAAGGAGGCCAAGGACGCCGTCCGCTTCGACGGCCAGGTGGCCATAGTGACGGGCGCCGGTGCGGGCCTTGGCCGGGCCTACGCCCTTCACCTCGCCTCGAGGGGCGCCCGCGTAGTGGTGAACGATCTCGGCGGCCCGAGGGACGGCGCCGGGAAGGGATCCTCGAGGGCCGCCGACGCGGTGGTGGAGGAGATCCGTGCGGCCAAAGGAGAGGCCGTGGCGAGCTACGACTCGGTCTCGACGCCCGAAGGAGGCTCGGCGATCGTGAAGACGGCCATCGACGCCTTCGGCCGGGTGGACATCCTCGTTAACAACGCGGGCATCCTACGGGACAAGAGCCTCGCAAAGCTGGAGCCCGAGGACTGGAGGGCCGTGAGGAGCGTGCACCTGGACGGCGCCTTCCACGTCACGAGGGCCGCCTTTCCCCATATGAAAGAGCAGGGCTACGGCCGCATCGTCCTCACCACCAGCGCGGCAGGCCTGTACGGCAACTTCGGCCAGACCAACTACTCCGCGGCCAAGATGGGCCTCGTGGGCTTCATGAACGCCCTCAAGCTGGAGGGCCAGAAGTACGACGTCAAGATAAACACCATCGCGCCCCTGGCCCACACGAGGCTGACCGACGACATCCTGCCGCCGGACCTCAAGGACAAGCTCGGACCGGACTTCGTGGTTCCGATGGTGTCGCTCCTCGCCTCGGCGCGCTGCCCAGTCTCCGGCGAGATCTTCAACGCCGGGATGGGCTACTTCAACCGGGCGGCCATCGTCTGCGGCCCGGGCGAGGTGCTCCACGGCGGCAAGCGGCCCGCCTCCCTGGAGGAGATCCACCGGAGCTTCGAGGCCATCCACTCCCTGGAGGGCGCCAAGGAGCACGCCGACCTGAACGCCGCGGTGGGCGCCATGCTCGCGGCCTTCGAGGCCAAGACAAAGGGAGGCCAGGGAGGCGGCCCAAAGGGAGGCGGGAAGGGCGGGCCTGACGCCGGGCCATCCGGCGACGCGCCCGGAGGAGGCGCACCAGGGGTCGCCGAGGTCTTCGCGGCCATGCCCACTCGCTTCCAGGCGGCCAAGGCCAAGGGAGTCTCAGTGGTCTTCCAGTTCGAGCTCTCGGGCGAGGGCGGCGGGCTCTGGGTCTGCGAGATCAAGGATCAGGCCTGCACCGTCAGCGAGGGGCGCCACGACGCCCCCACCACCACCATCAAGATGGCGGCCCCCGACTTCCTGGACCTAATCGGCGGCCGGCTGAACGCCATGGCCGCCTTCACGGGCGGCAAGCTGAAGATCGGCGGAGACGTGATGAAGTCTCAGCTCATCGAGAAGCTGTTCAAGTTCTAGGAGGCAGTCCATGGCAACCGGAATCAAGGACAAGGTCGCGATCATCGGCATGGGATGCACCCGGTTCGGCGAGCGCTGGGACATGGGAGCCGAGGAGCTCATGGTGGAGGCCTTCACCGAGGCCCTGGCCGACGCCAGGATCGGGCCCAATGACATCGGCGCCGCCTGGCTCTCCACCTGCATGGAGGAGGTCAGCGTGGGCAAGAGCGCCCTGGCGCTCCCCGCGGCCCTGCGCCTCCCCTTCATCCCTGTCACCAGGGTGGAGAACTTCTGCGCGAGCGGCACCGAGGCCTTCAGGGGCGCGGTGTACGCGGTGGCCTCGGGGGCCTACGACATCTGTCTGGCCCTCGGCGTGGAGAAGCTCAAGGACGTGGGCTACGGCGGGCTGCCGAACCCCGGCTCGGACTGGGGCTCCTTCACCTGGCTCTGGTGGCCGAACCTCACGGCTCCAGGGGCCTTTGCCCAGCTCGCCTCGGCCTACGCCGCCCGCCACGGCAAGAAGCCCGAGGACGTCAAGCGGGCCATGGCCCACATCTCGGTCAAGAGCCACGCCAACGGCGCCCTGAACCCCAAGGCGCACCTTCGCAAGCCCGTCACCGAGGAGCAGGTGATGAGCGCCCCCACCATCGCCCACCCCCTTGGCCTCTTCGACTGCTGCGGGGTCTCGGACGGCTCGGCCTGCGCCATCGTCACGACCGTCGAGCGGGCCAAGGACATGGGCTTTCGGGACTTCGTCACGGTGAAGGCCTTGCAGCTCAGCCTTTCGAACGGCGAGGAGATGGCCTACAACGACTGGCAGGGGGACCACTTCGTCACCACCACCGAGGCTTCGAAGAAAGCCTACGCCGAGGCCGGCATCACTGACCCGCGAAAGGAGATCTCCATGATGGAGCTGCACGACTGCTTCTCCATCACCGAGATGGTCACCTACGAGGATCTGCACATCTCCCCGAGGGGCGGCGTGAGCAAGGACGTCCTCGACGGCTTCTACGACCGGGACGGCGGGCTCCCCGCCCAGGTGGACGGCGGGCTGAAGTGCTTCGGCCACCCCATCGGCGCCTCGGGCCTCCGCATGATCTACGAGATGTACCTCCAGCTCCACGGCAGGGCCGGCCAGAGGCAGCTCTCCAGCCCGCGCCTCGGCCTCACCCACAACCTGGGCGGGCTCCCCTTCCAGAACGTCTGCTCCATAGCCATCGTGGGCCGCTACGAGCCCTAGCCACCTGACCCCAGGGCCGTCCCCGCTCCAAGAAGCGCCTGTCCTGCCTCGGGATGGCTCAGCGC
>JAVEWA010000698.1:0-3525 GCA_034004785.1 Polyangia bacterium | reverse complement strand
GACGCCGCGATCTCGTGCCCGGGGTGCTGTCGGCCCTCGGCTACGACAAGGTCTTCCACAAGGTCTCGCAGCAACCTGGCATGCCTCTCTTCTTCGCGGTCAAGGGCGAGCAGCTCGCCTTCGGCCTGCCAGGCACTCCCCTCGGGTGCCACCTCGGGTTCCACCGCTACGTCTCCGCTGCCATCAGAAAGCGCATCGGCCTACCTCGAGAGAGGCCGATGCACAAAGGCCGCCTGTCCACCGGGCTCGTCACCAGGGGCAGCCGGACGCTCTTCAGGCTCGCGCTGGTGGAGCTAGAGCCAGGTGGCTGGACAATCACCCCCTTGGGTTGGCGTGGCTCCTCGGATCTCATGGGGACCGCCCGGGCCAACTCCTACCTGCGCTTCCCTCCGGGGGAGCACAGCTTCACCGCCGGGCAGGCGCTGGAGTTCGAGCTCCTCAGCGGCGCCGGGGAGGCATTGCATGGGTGAGCTGACCCATTTGGACGAGCGGGGCCAGGCCCGCATGGTGGACGTTGGGGACAAGCCCGAGACCAGCCGCATGGCCGTGGCGAGCGCGGCGGTGCACACGAGGCCGGACGTCATCGAGGCCATCCGGGCGGGCAGCGCCGCCAAGGGCGACGTGCTGGCAGTTGCCCGAGTCGCGGGCATCATGGCCGCCAAGAAGACCGCCGAGCTGATCCCCCTGTGCCACCCGCTGCGCCTGGACAAGGTGATCGTCGAGCTCACGCTCGATGAGTCCGCCGTCCTCGTAAGGGCCGAGGCCCGCTCCACCGGCCCCACCGGCGTGGAGATGGAGGCCCTCACCGCGGCCTCGGTGGCGGCCCTGGCCGTTTACGACATGTGCAAGGCCATGGATCGGCGCATGCTCATCACGGACCTCTGCCTCCAGGAGAAGGCCGGAGGCCGGAGCGGGCATTTCAGACGGGACGAGCCAGTCGAGCCCGGCGAGCCCACAAAGGAGAGAAGCAAGTGAGCACAGTCAGGGCAGTCTGCGTCAGCCCAGCCAAGGGCGCCAAGAAAGAGGTTCCCGAGATTTCCCTCGAGCGGGGCATCGGCATCCCAGGCGACGCCCACGCGGGCAACTGGCACAGGCAGGTGAGCCTTCTCGCCCTCGAGCGCATCGAAGAGATGCGCAAAACCCTGCCCGACCTGGCCCTCGGCGCCTTTGGCGAGAACATCGTGACAGAGGGCCTCCAGCAGGAGGCCCTGATCGTGGGACGCCGGCTCAGGCTTGGCCCCGACGCGGTCCTGCAGATCACACAGCTCGGCAAGAAGTGCCCTGCCCCCTGCGCCATCTTCCGCGCGGTGGGGACCTGCATCATGCCTCGCCACGGCACCTTCGCCCGGGTGATCCGCTCGGGCCGGATCGCGCCAGGCGACCCAGTGCTGGCGGACCCCGAGTGGGGGCGATACCGCTTCGCCGTGCTGACCATCAGCGACAGCGGGTCGAGGGGCGAGCGAGTTGACCAGGGCGGCCCTCTCGCCGCGGAGCTCGTCGGGGCCGCGATCCAGGGGCACGAGGTGGCAAGGGAGATCCTGCCCGACGATCGCGAGACAATCGCGAAGAGGCTCGTGCAGCTCTGCGACGAGGTCGTCTGCGACCTGGTGGTCACCACCGGAGGCACGGGCCTCGCGCCGAGGGACGTCACCCCCGAGGCCACGAGAGACGTGATCCACCGGGAGATCCCTGGGATGGCCGAGGCCATGCGGGCGGCGGGCCTGGCAAAGACCCCCCACGCCATGCTCTCGAGAGCCATCTGCGGCCAGCGGGGGCAGACCCTGATATTGAACCTCTCGGGCAGCCCCAAGGCAGTTCGCGAGCAGCTCGAGACCCTGGCCCCTGTGTTGCCCCACGCCCTGGAGGTGGCCACGGGGATCCCACAGGACTGCGCTGACCTGCGGCCTCCATCTGACGGGTGAGCCTGCAAAGAGGATGGGAGCCGAACAGGACCCGATTCGCATGATCCCAATGCCACCATGTGACAAATCCGTGATCGGCCAGCCTGCGCCCATGGAGGCGAGGCTCGTCCACGTCGTGGGCCGCCAGAACCACGGCAAGACGACCCTCATCGCGGCGCTCTCAGAGGCCCTGGGCGCCCGCGGGCTCCGGGTGGGCAGCGTCAAGCACACCGAGCACGTCCACGAGATCGACACCCCGGGCAAGGACTCCTTCCGCCACCGCCAGGCCGGCGCCTCGCCCGTGGCCATGGTCACGGCCGAGCTCACCGCGGTGTTCCTGCCCGGAGTGGACCCAAGGAGACCCTACGAGGCCCTCTCCCCACTCTTCGCCTCCTGCGATCTCGTGCTGGTGGAAGGGCACCTCGAGGGCCCGGGCCCCAAGCTGGAGGTCTGGAGAAAGGCGCTCGGAGATCCGCCCCTCGCCACCGCGCGCCAGGACATCCTAGCCGTGGTCACCGACGACGCCCCCGAAGGGCTCGCGCCGCCCGTCTTCCCGCGCGGAGATCTCGAGGCGCTGCTCTCGTGCCTCCATGACCATCCGGTCTTTGGTCCCAGGCTGTACCCGAAGACACGCCCGCGCTAGATTCGACCTGGCTCCTGCCGGCACCGTCCGGGCCGAGGACAACCAGGATGCAGAGCATTGCAGGTCAGCTCTTCCTAGCCTACTCGCGGCTGCGCATGCGGAGCATCGCGCGCTGGATGGCCGACCCTGCCTCCGAGCAGCAGCGACTCCTCGAGCACCTCCTGCGCAGCGCGGCCCGGACTCGGTTCGGGAGCGACCACGATCTCGGACGAGCGCGGTCGGTCGGTGATTTCCAGGCCAGGGTGCCCTTGCGGCAGTTCCAGGACCTGAAGCCCTACTGGGACAGGCTGCGGGCCGGTGAGCGCGATCTGCTCTGGCCGGGGAAGATCCGGCTCTTCGCGGTGACCTCGGGCAGCACGGGGGAGCCCAAGTACGTCCCAGTGTCCGACGAGGGGCTCCAGGGCTTCCTCAGGGCGGGCCGGGACATCCTCTCCCACTACATCGTCAACACCGGAGACGCCGAACATTTCAAAGGCAAGTTCCTCTACCTAGGCGGCGCCCGGGAGCTCGAGGCCGGGCTCCACGGGACCATGACCAGCGATCTCAGCGGCATCGTCAACGAAGAAACACCCTGGGCATACAGACCATTCAGGCTACCCACTCCGAGGGTACATCTGGTCACAGGCTGGGAAGCCAAGCTCGAGGCCGTGGCGGACGAGGCGTGGAATGCAGACGTGCGGGGCGTCAGCGGGATCCCATCCTGGCTGGTCGCGCTGTTCGAGCGGGTCCTCCAGCGTCGGCGCGCCGCTGGCCTCCCCGCCGAGAACATCGCCCAGGCCTGGCCGAACCTAGGCCTCCTGGTGCACGGAGGCGTGAGCTTCGACCCATACCGGGACCTCTTCGTTCAGCTAATCGGGAAGCCGGTATACAACCTCGAGGTGTACCTCTGCTCCGAGGGCTTCCTCGCCTTGCAGGATCAGCCCGACAGCCGCGACCTCCTGCTCCGCATGGACGCGGGGATCTTCCACGAGTTCGTGCCAG
>JAVEWA010000697.1:0-3529 GCA_034004785.1 Polyangia bacterium | reverse complement strand
CCTCGGGGGGGGGGGCGGGAAGGGATGGGGCTGGTGGGGGAGGAGTAGCTCTACTCGGGCGGCGGGGCTGGCGGCGGGGCGCCGTCGGTGGGCGCTCCATCTGGAGGCGGAGCGCCCTCAGGGGGAGGCGGGGCGCCTGTGGGCGCCGGGGCGTCGGGTGGCGGCGCAGCCGGCGGTGCCGCCGCGCCCCGGCCACCGAGGAGGCGGGCCGATAGCCGGGTCCAGGCCGCCCGCTCTGCCGGGCCGCCCTCCATGCTCAAATTCATCTCCTTGCCCTGTCTGCTCGCCTGGAGAGCCGCCAGGATTACGCCCGCGTTGGGATCCAGGCGCGAAAGGAGCGCGGTGACGAGCTTCCACTGGAGCTGGAGCCGGAGGGCGGCGAAGGAGCCCTTGGTGAGCAGCGCTCCCCTCAAGGTCACGGACTCGGCGCCGCGGAGCCAGACCTGGAGCCAGGCCGCGCGGGTCACGTCAATCGCCCAGCGGATCGGGGAGAAGAGCAGGGACGGCTCCGAGGCGAAGATATGGGGCGCCGTGACGGTGATGGCAGCCCCCTGGGCGCCCTGTCCGAAGTGGGTCTCGGCGTCAGTAGGGTGCATGCCGTCGGACCTGCCGTTGAGGATCCGCGGCACGAGGTCGGCGTCCTTTCCCACCGCGACGAGGATGGTGTTTCGCGCGATCGCCATCACCAGGAGCGACCTCGAGGCGACACTGCCGCGGCCTCCAGGGTAGGGACCGAGCTGGAATGGCTTGAGGGCCAGGCGGGTGGGCATCCGAAGCAGGCAGCCCACCACGGTGGGGGCGTCGAAACCGCCCTCCATGGCCACTACCGCGCCTCCGAGCAGCCTGTCGAAGGCGTGGACCCCGAAGACCACCCGATCCACCCGGGCGCCGGGCCCCATGTGGCACTGCTCGAGGAGCCCTCTCAGCCCCGTGAGCTTGCCCAAGATGGGCATTGCAGGTGCACCCTGTCCGTGCTTCGACGAGAGGGCCTCGCCCCTAAGCTGCACGACGTTCAGGGCCCTTGGGAAGGGCCAGCTCACAGGCTCCTCGGGTAGCGAGGCAGGCAGGGTCGGGCGCGCCGTGGGGCCACAGCCCATGACGACAATGACGAGGGCTCCCAGACCGAATGCTCTTCGCATCGCGCTCTCCTCTTTGTGGGCCACGACCCCGTAGGATAGCACAGCTCCCTTTTCCCGGGTCGCCCGAGGTCTCCAAGCCCCAAAGAGGCCGTTACCGCCCGGGCCAGGAACGCACCTCCATGCCGTGCGCTGGCACGCCTTGCCTTGCCAAGCCCTGCCCAAGCTCGGCCTTCTTGGCTTGCCTTCGGGCCGAGGAAGGCCCAAACTCTCCTTCCCCCGGCACCGGGGCTGCAAGGAGACCCAAAGTGAGCGAGCCAATCAGCATGAAGCCCGTCTCGGACATCGCCATGGACAAAGCCAACCTCTACAGGGAGGAGGTCATCACGGACCTCCGGGTCGGCAGCATCCAGGTGTTCACGCCCGTCAAGACCGACGGCAGCCCGGATCCCGCGCGCAAGCCGCTCTTCTCCGGAGAGGCCCAGATAATGGGTCCGAGCGGCCCGCTCCCCATCCGCACCAAGATCGAAGCCGCCAGCCTCGACGAGGCCCTCGAGAAGTTCCCCGCGGCCATCGACCAGGCGGTCAAGGAGGTGGTGGAGCAGATCCGGGAGCTTCAGCGCCAGGAGATGTCCCGCATCGTCACCCCCGGCGAGGTCGCCTCGTCACTCCTCGGCGGTGGCGGGGGGGGGAGGCCGTCCAAGATCGTCCTCAAGTAGCCGTAGTATCCGGCTCGAGAGGCAGGATCACCGCCTGGGGGCCGAGCCGAGCAGCGCCTCTGCCTCGGCCACCATCTCCGCGATGATCTCCTTGCAGGGCTTCACCTGCCGGATGAGGCCGACGCCCTGGGACACGGACACGGTGCCCGCCTCTAGATCCCCTGTCTCGTACATTACCCGTGCGGCCGCGCCAGAGACGTGGGGGTAGAGCTCGGCGATCCCGCCGCCCTCTGCCTCCACCCGGGCCGCCTCCTTGGCACGCGAGTTCATCCAGACCCTGTGGGCGAAGCCCACCGAGCGCATGATTATGTCCGTGGAGAGCTCGTCGGCCTCGCACAGGGCCTGCTTGAGCCTCGGGTGCACAGGGCACTCCTCGGACAGCAACAGGCGAGTGCCTACCACGGCGCCAGCGGCGCCCAGGACGAGCACCGCGGCGAGGGTGCGGCCGTCCACCACGCCGCCGCCGCCCACCACTGGAATCCCGAGTGCGTCCACTGTGCTCGGGACCAGGACGAGGGTGGTGACGTTGAGGTTGCCGGTGGCGCCGCCGTTCTCGTAGCCCACCACCGTGACGGAGTCGGCGCCCAGGGCCTCTGCCTTGCGGGCGTAGCGCACGCCCACGCACTTGTGGAGCCAGGTGAAGCCCGACTCCTTGAACAGGGTCACCAGCTCCTCGTCGGGGGCGAAGCCCGAGGTCTCCACGACCCGCACGCCCTCCTCGGCCATGATCTCCACGTAGCGCCTGTTATCCAGCTTCTCCATCACGGGGAAGAGGTTGATGTTCACGGCGAAGGGCTGATCCGTGCCGTCCTTCACCCGTTTCAGGTCGTCTCTGAAGGTGTCGTAGTCCCGGTAGATGGCCGAGGCGATGATGCCCAGGGCGCCGGCCTCGCAGATGGCCGTCACGAAGGGGGCGGTGGAGAGATCCATCATGGTGCCGCCCAGGATGGGCGCACGGATGGAGAGGAGATCGGTGAGTGCGGTCTGCATGGCTGCTGGCTCCTTGTGTCAACTGGGCCGGTGGATCCGGCCCGGGCATGATAGCGCGAGGCGTCGGGGCGGAACAGGGACAGCCGAGGGTGGCGTCGCGAGCCACCAGGCTGGCTCTGGCAAAGAGGCGGCGCTTCGACAGAAAACTGAGATTCTCCGGACGAACCAGGCTCGGCTCCTGGCCCTGGTGACCGCTCAACAAGCTGCATTCCAAGCACAAATTTGTTTTTCGAGGATGGCAGGATGGTTGGCATGGCCTTCGCATGCGCAATGGGTCACGTCAAGGAGGATACGAACATGAAACTTGCAGCGTCGCTTTCATCCAAGAACAACCGCGGACCCCGTAACGGGGCCCTCCTCACCTTTGGAGCCTTGCTCCTTTCCCTGGTCATCGGCGCGGCCGCGGGCTGCCAGAGCCCTTCAGAGAAGGGAGAGAACGTGGCTCGGGAGATCACGCTCGATGAGCAGCAGCTCTCCTTCGCCGCCAACCAGTTTGGCTTCGACATCTTCAGGGAGCTGTCCCTCGGGTCCTCCGAGGAAAACCTGTTCATCTCGCCTCTCTCCATCTCCTTCGCCCTGGGCATGGCGTACAACGGCGCCGGCGGCACCACCGAGGCTGGGATGCGGCAGGTCCTCGGCTACGACGCCCTCGACCTCGCGGCCATCAACGAGGCCTACCGGGGTCTTCTTGACCTGCTCGAAGGCCTGGACCCGCTCGTACAGCTCGAGATCGCCAACAGCGTC
>JAVEWA010000061.1:0-16703 GCA_034004785.1 Polyangia bacterium | reverse complement strand
AGCCACCAAGTAGCGGCCTCTCTCTGGCTCAATCCAGTCCTGCTGTTATTGGGGGAGAGGCGCCGCGCCTTGGGTTTGGGCTCGATCCGGGGTCAGTCGTCGTAATTGCCTGCCGCGCCCTTGTCGCCGCCGAGGCTCTTGGCTCGCTCGCGGATCTTCTCGGGGGTCCAGTTGGCGGGATCTTCCATCCTATCCGCCCGGGGACCAGGGTCGTGGCTCCCGGCCTTGCAGATCTCCTCGATGGCGAGCTCGGCGCTGTCCGTGGTGTCGAGGACGTTCGCGAGCATGTTGTACACGAACTCCTCCACCCGCTTGGCCATGCGCTCGCGTATAGCCTCTGGCTGACCCAGGATCTTGTTTTCGAAGGGCAGGTTTATGCTCTTGTAGTCACCCTTCTTCCACCCCTTCCCATCGGCGTACTTCACCATCTCGGCCCAGAGCTCCTCCGAGAGCCCCTCACCCTTCACCTTCTTGAAGTTCCCCTCCGCGTCCAGCTGGGCATTGCCATAGTCGTTCACCTCGAGGCCCCAGGACACCATCTGCAAGGCCGTGGCGACGTTGGCCTTGGTGGTGTTGGTCTTCTTGGCTATCTCCCGCAGGCGATCCGAGCTGTTGCCAGAGGTCCCGTGCTGGGCGCCGTTCACCTTGAAGGGAGCGATGACCTTGTGGATTCGAGCGGTAAGATCGACCTGTATCCCCGAGTCGCTCTCCTCGAGGCCGTGCGAAGTGCCGTTGTTGAGCGCGATCCAGGTTGGGTGCACGCCGTGGGCGTTCAGCCCCTGCACGAGAAAGAGCGCCTCGGCAGGGGTCGAGAGGCCGGTCTTGCCCTTGATCTCGCCCACCTCTGTCTCCAGGGACGCCCAACTCGGGATGAGAGGCGTGAGCTCGAGGGTCGCCAGCAGGTTCTCATCGTCTGGGAGGTGCGAGGCGTCGATGGCGATGGAGGTCATGCCGTGCTCGAAGAGGGTGGGGATCTCCACCTTGGCAGGACCGATGTCGGCGGCCTTCTTCAGCCCGTAGTGGTCCGCGTGGATGGCCACCGGGACGGTGATCCCGAGCTCGTTGCAGATCTGGTCCACCTGACGAGCCATGTTCCAGTAGTTGACTGGACAGTAGGCGTTGGCCCCTCCCTCTGATCGCGCGATCTCTATGATCATGCAGGCCTTGGCGCGCTGGGCGGCCCTCAGGGCCCCACGGATGACCAGGTGGCTCCTGCCGTTCGCGGCCATGGCTATGGCCTTGCCCTTGCGCACCATGGCCGCGTCGATGAACCTCCCACTGACGAGCAGCGCCCTGGAGTTGGGGAACAGCTTCTTGATGGTGGGTGGCCGTCCAACTTTTAGCGCCCGGTCGAAGTCTGCCATGTTGTATCCTCCGTCTTCGGTGTCCCTGCGCCGTCGCCAGGTTATTCTCGCTCCTCGGGCAAGCGACATACGGGAGGAAGCCTATTCGGCTTTCATGGGCGCGTCAACGGAGCCCTGGGCTCCGACGGCGCCAAAGGAACCCGAGGCACGCAAAGAGCAGGAGGGCCGGAGGCAGGGTGGGCGCTCCGCCCTGATTGCATCCGCCCCGCTTGCCCGCGCCGCAGCTCTCGTCCACCAGGCCGTTGCAGTTGTCGTCGATGCCATTGCCGCACACCTCTGCCGCCCCGGGGTTCTGGTACGGGTTCGCGTCGTTGCAGTCCCCCATGGGCCCACCGCCCAGGCAGTAGCCGTCGCCGTCCGAGTCCACGCAGACGCAGCCCTCGTCCACCTCCCCGTCGCAGTCGTCGTCGATGCCATTGCCGCAGACCTCGGGCGCGCCTGGGAAGACCTGGGCGTTTCCGTCGTGGCAGTCCACGCTTGAGCAGTAGCCGTCCCCGTCGGTGTCCTGGCAGCTCTGACAGCCCTCGTCCACCTCCCCGTCGCAGTCGTTGTCCACGCTGTCGAAGCAGCGCTCGATGGCGCCCGGGTAGCTGACCGGATCCTGGTCGTCGCAGTCGAGCTCCACGCAGTAGCCGTCCTGATCAGCGTCCACGCAGGTCGAGCAGCCCTCGTCCACCTGCCCGTCACAGTCGTTGTCCACGCTGTCGCCGCAACGCTCCACAGCGCCGGGGTTCACCGATGCGTCGCTCTCGTTGCAGTCCACGTCGGCGCAGTAGCCGTCCCCGTCGGCGTCCACGCAAGCAGTGCAGCCCTCGTCCACCTCCCCGTCGCAGTCGTTGTCCTTGTTGTCACCGCAGCGCTCCACCGCGCCGGGGAAGGTCTGTGAGTTGTTGTCGTCGCAGTCCACTGCCTGGCAGTGGCCGTCGTTGTCTGCGTCGATGCAGAGGCACACCCCGATGCCGGAGATGCCCTGGAAGATGGGCGAGTAGCAGTAGTCCCCGGTGCCGCAGTCTCCGCCCGACGTGCAGAAGGCGTGGCAGGTCGCGGAGCCGTGATAGGTGATGCAGAGCAGGCCGTCACCGCAGTCCAGGCTTTCGGTGAGGTCCGGGTTGCATGCCTGTTCCTCGGTCTTGCCATTCGAGGGATAGCAGTCGGTGTGCCCGCCTTGGGCTGGGTAGCAGGCCTCCCCCGAGCCGCAGTCCCCTCCGGTGATGTCGCAGTCTGCCGGTGGAAAGCAGCCGTAGTACTGGGTCATGCAATAGGAGCCGATGCAGGCCGAGAGGTCGGTTGCGTTCTCACAATTGGTGGCGACGCAGGTCTGCAAGGCGTCGTAGGCGGTCCGGCCAGCCGCCGTACCCAGGTAGTAGCAGTTCACGTAACAGCTCTCGTCGTTCTCCGGACAGCCCTCCATGCAGGTGACTATGCCATCACAGGAGAGCGTCTGGCAGGCGGTGTTGTCGCAGGTCCCGCTCGCCTGGCAGGCCGCTGGGCAGTTGCACACGGATGGGTCGGTCTGGCAGTTCGGCGGCGCGATACCCATGGTCGTGGAGAGGAAATTCCCGGCGTAGGCGTCCACCCGGGTGTGCACCCCGTAGCCCAGGCAGGGGTCAGGGTTGGACGACGAGCTCACCCCCGAGTTCACGCCGACCACCTTGAGAACGCCGCCCACGCTCATGAGCCCTGGGCCGCCAGAGTCCCCGAAGCAAACCCCAACGCCCGAGGTGGCGTTGGACTGGTAGGCGCTAGGCCAGACCAGGGAGATGGGGTTCTGTCCCCTGCGCTTGATGCCGCCGCCGGTTTCGTTGATGCCGTCGTTCACGCCAAAGCCCACGTAGGTGACCTGCTGCCCAGCCCAGCCGTTCATGCTGCTCGTGTTTATCGGGATGGGGGTCACCGAAGTGAGGGGCGCGGCCAGGCGCACGAGGGCGATGTCGTTCTCCTGGTTCTGGCTGTTGTAGCTGCCGTGCACGAACACCGCGTCCGCCTGGTAGAGGGTCCCGGTGGAGGGCCAGCCGTTGGTCCCAGGGTTGGCGTTCGTCCCCACGTAGAAATGAACCACCTGGGGGTTCTGGACCAAGTCGATGCCGCCGACCTCGTCCATGCAGTGGGCCGCCGTGAGCACCCAGCGCTCGGCTATGAGAGTGCCCGAGCAGAAGGAGCCGCCATAGCCATAGCCCGGATACACGAAGGTCATGGCCCCCACGGCCGGGTAGCCGCTCTCGTTGACCCCGCCCACGATGGAGCGCTGCGTGGTCAGGCCGCCCGGCTCAGGCGCCCCGGCGCAGGAAAAAAACAGGATGCAGGCAACGAGCGCCAGCGCTTCGAGCGGACGCGACCAGGATATCATTGACATGCTGGCTCCTACCGGGGTGTTACGCATAGACTTTCTCCAGACCAAGCAAGGGTCCGGCCCCGCCAAGGGGGGCAATCTCTCTGTCTCGAAAACAGAGCGTAGGAACATCCCCAACCCGTTGTCAAGCATGCGACCGAAGGTCGCTGGACGAGGCGCGGACAGACGGCGGCCGCCGATTGTGATTTGCTTTGGTTCTCGAGACGGAGGGCGAAGAAAGAAGGCTTGCCCGAGGGAGGCTCGGCCTCTTGGGGCCTCCTGGCCCTAGGAGCGGGGGACTCCTAGATGGCGGCCGCCATGGGCCAGGAGGGATGAAACAGATCCCGAGGTCGCTCCTCGGCTGGTTTGAGCGCGAGCTGCGGCAGCTGCTCGAGCCGCTGCCGGATGCGGCCCACCCAGGCCCCGAGGAGCATGTTCCGGCTGAGGGTCTCCCGGAACTGCTGTTCGATGTGGGCGAGGGCGGGAAGCGCCAGGGCCTGGATAGCCTCGAGCACTGCCTGCACCTCGCCAGCTGGCGCTCCCCGGGAGAGCCCAGCTCTCCTCACGGCGCCTTCCCTTTCGTTGGCACTGCACTCTTGCACCTTATAGCGTTGCAGCACCCTTGACCATTCAGGATCCCCTTCCGCCGGGCACCGGGCGGCCATGCCCAAGACGTACTGGACCTGCTGGTTCACCAGAATCTCCAGCTCATGAAGAAAAAGCTTTGGATCTCCCATGGTGCAGACCTCCATCCCACTGAGCCGAAGCCGTTCCCTGACGATGATTATAGTATGAACGGAAAATTATATTCTGTAAAGGCCCAAAAAACACCCATAGCTAATCCGCTTGCACTTTTGCCCAGCGTGTAATATTCTACCAATACGAAATTACACACAAAAAGCCTTCAGATCTCCGCTTCCAGAAAAATGTGTCCCATTGCCTAAAACAGCCTGCCGAGCGCAATGGGCGCCCCCCACGCCTTATCGATCGACTTGATATTGGGGGGCCTAGGGATCCCGATGCGGGAGGGGATCCCTCGCGCCCTCGAAGAAGTAGTGGTGCCGGCAGAGGCCGTCGAAGGAGGTGTAGGAGCCGAAGATGCGGGACGCGGTAACCTCGCCCCCAAGGAGGAAGTCGCAGCAGCAGTCGTCGCAGTAGATGGGCACCCTGGAATCGAAGGTGACTCCACCCTGGGCAGTGCCCGTGAAATCGGTGTTGCAGTCGAACATCGGCGCCCAGGCTCGCACCATGCCTCCCGCCTCTGCGAGATAGACCCTGCCAGGAGCCCCGAGACGCAGGCTGGGCGGCCGGCAGCCAGGGTCGGATGCATCAGACTGGATCTGGGTGACGGTCACATCGAAGGCGCCGGCCATGCCCTCCGAGGCCGCGTCCCTGAGCCTGAGGCCCACGACCTCCAGGATGAGGGGCCGGTAGGTCTGCCCAGTGAGCCGAGCGGTACCCCAGACCTCGTAGGCTCCACCCGCCAGCATGCCCTCGCTCTCCATTTTGTCCTCACAGCCGTTGGCCATCCAGAAACCTAGCTGCAGGGCGCAGGGATTTCCTTCGAGCAGGATGGCCCCATCGATGGACATGCTGGCGTAGCAGCACCTGGGCCCTGTGCACCCGTCGGCGCAGGCCATGGGTCCCGCGGGAAGCAACGTGCCGGCAACGCGAACTTCTTGCCCGTCGTAGGCCTCGGGGGAGGCCAGAAGCTGCACCACCGTCAGGCGGGTGGGCGGCTCGGGCCAACTGGAGGGGCAGCCCCTGTCAACGGGCACGCAACGCCCCAGATCGCAGCGAGCGGCGAGGGGCTGGGGGAAGCAGAGGGGGCAAGCGTAGCAGTCGATGAGACACTCCGGAGGCGGGCTCGGCGCCGTTGTCCCTTGCTCGTAGAAGCAACGCAGGTCGGGCTCGGACTCGAGATCGACTCGCCTGGCCACCTCGGGGCAGCCGTTGCAGCAGTCGAAGGGCATGGCGACGAGACAATCCGAATCCCTCAGGCACTCGTCCGCCGGGCAAGGCACCACCACGGGAGAGGCGTCGGTCATGCAGCGGAAGTCCTGGCAGTCAATCATCTCGCCGCAAAGCCTGCCCGGGTTGCACTCCCAGAGATCCCAGCACTCGCGCTCGGTGGTTCCATGCCCGATGTTTCGGTCCTTGCACCCGGACAGACAGACCAGAACGCCTCCCAACAGGGCGAGGGCGATCCAGGAAAGAGTTGGCACCCGTCTGGTGGCTAGCTCGCTCGACATAGCAGACCTCTCAGGCTCCAGCCAGCCCAGGGCGCCAAGTACGGCTCCCCGAGGCTCAGCCCGAAGCCTAGCCCGTGCTCAACTACATAGCACGTTTCCTCCCCCCTTCCGAGGCCTGCATGCCATGCCCTCCTCCTCCGCGTCACTGTCAAATCGTCCGGCTATGGGAGCAACGGACGCTAGAAGGCCGTGCCATCCTGCCGGGTACCTGGCGAGGATACTACCGAGGGGTGTGGAATGAAGCTCGCACCGGGGTCGGCGTCAGTGGCCCGCACGAGAGCGCGGTCCTGACCTCCTTCCGACCCGAAGGTGTGCAGGTCCAGGACGTCCCCGCTCGCGCTCGCCAGGGTGACCGTGTCACCCGTGTTGCTGAGACCCAACCCGCCACTCGTCACGAAGATCAGCGCATCGCTCGCGCCCGGGAGTAGGGAGAAGGACGCCGGGTTCCCACCGCCAAACACCACCGCGGCCTTGCCGGCCTCGAGCACCGCGCCCGCGGGGAAGGTGAAGCGAACTCGCACCCCGTCGGAAATTGTGATTCCCTCGAGGTCCACCGGGCCGCCGGAGACGTTCACCACCTCGACGAACTCGTCCTGCACGGCGTCGCGCAGCCCGTCTCCGTTGGCATCGCCGGATGAGTCAAGGGGGGGATCCGCCAGGATCTCGTTGAGGATCACCGTGGGCCCGGCCGGCTGCGACGGCGTCAGGCAGGTCCTGTTGGCCGGGACGCACTGACGCGACTGGACCTCGAAGCCCTGCGCCGAAGACAGGCAGGAGTAGCCGGCCGGGCAGCCCGAGTCGTCGGTGCAGAAAGCCGTGCAGACCTTCTCTTGGTCGTTCAACCGGGAACACTGGTTGCCAACGTCGCCACACTGGCTGTTCTGGCTGCAGGGCTGGCAGAGCGTAGTGAGGTCGGCGTAGGGGTGCAGCTTCGGATTGTCGTCGATTCCGTGCACGCCGTACATCGTGTTGAACCAGTAGGAGTTGGTGTCGAGATCCCTCAGGAGCTGGGAATAGGTCGAGGGCAGATGCTGGCCGCTCCTCGGCACGAGGGCGCTTATCGTGTCTTGGACAACGGTGGGAGCAGAGGCGTTGGAGAAGCTGGTGGTCGTGATGATATCGAGGTTCTTGCGGCCTGCCTTGTTTGGATTCTGCCAGAAGGCCTCCCCCATGGCGTAGGTATCACAGCCCTCGGCGAGCACCAGCTGATAGACGTCGGCGGGCATGTCCAGCCCAGGCACTTCCGAGTCGTCCAGATCCCCCTCCGAGGTCTTTCGCCAGTTGGCGAGGGCGAAGCCGTAGAGGTAGCCGGAGTGCCCGGAGAACATGATCACCTCCTTGGTCCTGAAGCTCTCGCGCATGTCGTTCTCGAGCACGATTCCGCCGGCGTCGGTGTCTGGATCCGTGTCGGTTCCGGGCTTGCCCCAGTAGAGCGAGACCTCGGCGGTCAACTGACGACCGTTGGCGGTGAAGGTCTTCTTGAGGGGCCCGGAGGTGCGCGTGTACTCGGCGTAGGAGGCGACCGGGGAGGTGAAGCCCATGGTGCCGGTGAGCCACTTGTAGAAGCTCTCCGAGTGCTTCAGGTGATACTCGGCGTGGTAGTCCCAACCGAAGTGGACCGCCACGGTCAGGAGGCCGTCTGCAAAGAGGGCGTTGTAGTCGATCCAGGCGTCCGTGGAGCGGGTCTCTGGCCAGATCGAGAGATCTATGGGCTCGAGCTCCTCGGGGCTGTGCTTGGAGGGATCCCAGTCGCTCCAAGGGGCGCTCCGATACCACTCGCTGTTCAGCTCGAGCTGGGCCATCTGGGTGTTGGTGGGCCTGCCCATCTGGAGAGTGAACTGTTTACGGCCGTCGGGGCCTGTCGTGGTGGGAAGGAGGGTGAGGAGATCGCTCGTGCCGCCTACGATCATCTGGAAGGTGAACTCGTATGTCAGGTCGTCCACGGCCTGGATGTTCAGGTCCTCGTAGGAGCCGGCCTTCACCATGGACTTGAAGCCGCCGTAGGACTCGTTGGCGTCGTGGTTGCTCTTGTCGATGAGATACACGTTCAGGAACCACTCGATGGCCACGTGCTTGTAGCCAATGAGCACCTTGGCCCTCGCGAGCTTGCTCTCCTCCGAAGCGCTCGCCAAGGACGCCTCGAGCGTGACCTGGGAGGTCCCCTGGACCACGTACTCCTGGGCGGTCATGGAGAAGTAATTGTCGGCCTTGCCTTCGGGGACGATGACGTTCTCAGCGGCGCCGGCATCCCCCTTGCAGCCCGAAAGGACAAAGAACCCCGCTAAACAGGTCATCCCAGCCAGTGTGATCAAGCGGGAAACTCTCATTTTCAGCACCTCGTTGCCTACAGCCCCAGACAGAGCTGACTCGGCGTGATGTCGAAGAAATCGGCCAAGCAACCCCCGAGCAATACACCCAGTTCGCCTCGGTTACAACGAAAAAAGGTAGGAGAGAGGCCTACATCACCCCGAAAGCCAGGGCCTCGAAGAGCTGCAAGGCGGCCTGTCCGATTGAAGCACCATTTGGTGGGCCACAAGGGGTCATTCTGCACGCTCGGGCCGCAGGCTGCCGGCCCTCACGAAGCCCGCCAGCTCAGCTTCGTCCCTGGGAAGTCGCGGCAGGGCGCAATAGGCTGCCCCAATGCTCCTTCTCGACAGCGCATCGCTTCCCGCCACCATGATCCAGCCCCTGTCGTGGGCAGAAAGCCTGGCCTCCAGCTCCTGCGTGCTGCGGGTCGCGGAGCTCATCACCTCCACCGCGTGGATGCCCGGTGCCATGTCGGACACAGCCACCGGACGAGGTGTGAGTGCCGTTGGCTGCAGAGGATGCACCAGGACGACCGCTGCCCGATGCCGATCAGCCGCCTTGACGAGCTCCCAGGTCGAGACGCCGGCCGAGAGCCCCTCCAGGCTGGGCAGGCCGACGACGAGACAGTGCCCCTCCGAGGTGCTCACCTCTGCGGCCCTATACACGCGCAGGCCTTGTGGCAGCCCTCTGTTCAAACAGTCGATCTCGGCGAGGTCCGGCAAGGCGTCGTGCTCGGAGACCACCAGCCCGGCCAGATCTCGAAGCCGCATCAGGTCTGCCAGCTCCCCGGCATCGGGCAAGGCACCATTATTGAGCAGGGCATCTCTTTGGACGTGGAGGTCCACCCGAAACAGATACTGGCTAGGAGCAGGAGAGCCCCGGAGCGCAGCTGGCTTCGGATGGGAGCCGTTTTGCGATCTGTCACGCTTTCCCAGGCTTCGCCGCATGGTCGCTTCGAGCAGTCTCAACATCCACACACCTCCTCGCACCAGCGGTTTCCAGCAACACTAAAATTCAACTCGCATTTCCTGCTTCCAAAGACACTCCCCAAACCACATGGAGCTCTGGCAGGCACCGCATTGCTCCATGATTACCATGTACTATAAGTGAACGCCACGAACTGGAATGTCAAGGCGCTTTGTCTCAAAACTCACAAGCGCCCGTAATTATATACTGTAATATTTCACCCTGGGCGGCCATGCCCTCGACCACTGCGGGCCCAGGGTCGAAGCGACGATTCAACTCAGATGAAGCCGCATGAACCTCTTGCTATCCACTGGTTCGAGGCCGTCCTATAGTCGCTTCATGGGGCCACTCCTTCCCTTCGCCTTGTGCTGCCTGGCCGCCGGGCAACCTGCGCAGGACACAGGCAGAGCCTCCCTCGCTCCCGAGGCCTTGCGCGCCCGGACTCCCCCGGTGGAGGCCTGGTCCACCATCGCCTTCTCAACCTCGGAGTACTTCGAGGAAACCGAGCGCGCGGGCGTGACAAGGCGAGCCAAGGAGCGCCGGAGGCTCGCCCTGGTCACCATCGGAGTGGACATCGCCTGGTACCTGCTCTTTCTCCTATCCCCATTGGGGCCGCGCCTCAGGGAGGCCTGTCTCCGGGCAGCCCAACGCCTTGCCCGCCACAGGCCCTTCAGCCTCGGCACGGCTTGTCGTGTGGCCTCCCTGCCCCGCCGGCTCTTTGGAGACGACTGGGCCGGAGCTCTGCTCTTCGCCTGGGCCTACTTCGGGCTCGGAGCCCTCGTGACCCTGCCCCTTGCGCTCTGGGGAGAGTCCATGGATCAGGCAGCCGGGCTCTCCAACTACGACGGACGCACCTGGGCCTGGGACGCCACCAAGCAGGCCGCGATCCAGCTGGTACTTTTTTCCTGCCTCCTGCTCGGCCTGTATGGTCTCGTGCGCCGGCTGCCAAGGTATTGGTGGCTGGCCATCGGGTTGCCAGCGGGCCTCGCCCTGGTTGGCTACGGCCTGATCGAGCCGCGCCTGACGAGGATCTACGACAAGGTCACTCCCCTCGAATCCTCCCAGGATCCTGCCCACAGGGCCCTGCTTCCCCGATTGGAGGCCCTCGCGAGAGCAGAGGGCGTGAGCCTGTCCAGCGTCAAGGTCATCCACGCGAGCCGCACGACCCGCTCGCTGGACGCGCAGCTCCTGGGCCTCGGGGCCACGAGAGAGCTCCTGCTCTGGGACAACCTCCTCGAGGAGGCCTCGCCCCGAGAGGTGGATGTGGCGGTTGCACACGAGCTAGGCCATGAGCACCAGCGGCAAGATCTCCTGACCTACGGAGGCAGCGCCCTCGGTCTGATAGTGCTCCTCTGGCTCCTGTCGAAGGTGCTCCGCCTGGCCGGACGAAGAAAAAAAATGAGTGGCCCTGGAGACGTCGCCACCTGGCCGATGCTGGGCTTCGCCCTCTTCCTCTTCTTCCACGCCCTGCAACCCGCCATTGCCTGGCGAAAACGTGCCCACGAGCGTCAGGCCGACCGCAGGGCCCTGGTCCTAACCGCTGATCCAGAGGCATTCTCGAGGCTTCAAATGCGCCTCGCCGTCCGGAACCAGCAGGAGCTCCGTCCCCCGAGGTGGGTCTACCTCCTGTGGAGCACTCACCCTCCACCAGCGGAGCGCATGGCCACGGCTCGGTGGTACGCCTCCTGGCTCCGCCAGGCTGGGTACGCCGTACCCGCCGCCCCGGAGTGAAGGAGTTGGGAAGGATGCCACACCTCGGATAGGATGACGAGCTGTGGCGGAGCGAGGCCAGGCTCCCGCCGGAGGTGAACATGATCGAACCCCGCGTCCGCGTTGCAGTGCTCATGGGGGGACGCAGCGGCGAGCACGAGATCTCCAGGCAATCTGGGTGGAGCGTGCTCACCCAGCTACCGAGGGACCGGTTCGACCCCTTCCCCGTGATCCTGGGCAAGGATGGCCGCTGGTCCTTCCCGTCCGAGCCCGAAGCCGAGCCGTCCATGACGCTACCACCGAGCGGCGGCCTCGAGCTGCCCGAGGCGCTGCGAGCGCTCCTGGATCGCAAGCCGGACCTGGCCTTCATCGCGATGCATGGACCAGAGGGAGAGGATGGCCGGGTGCAATCCCTCATGCAGCTCGCCAGCCTCCCCTTCACCGGCTCGGACGCAGACGCGAGCAGCCTCGCCATTAGCAAGCCCAACACCAAGGCGGTTTACCGGACAAGCGGCATCCCCGTGGCAGACGACTGGCTCATCGAAGGCGCCAGGTGGCGCGAGGATCCAGGGGCAGTCCTCGGGGAGCTGAAGAGGCGCTTCGAGCCTCCATACGTCCTCAAGACGCCCAGGCTGGGATCTTCGGTCGGCCTCGACATACTCCCTGGGGACGCCGATCTTGCAGCCGCCATCGAGCGCCTGTTGCAGCATGACCGAAGCCTGCTCGTGGAGGCCTTCGTGGCGGGCCGCGAGCTGACCTGCGGCGTACTGGACTCCCGACACTTCGGGCCCATCCGCCCCCTGCCCGTGCTGGAGGTCGTTCCAGTCTGCTCGGAGTTCTTCGACTTCCGCGCGAAGTACACCCCGGGCGGGGCGCGCGAGATCTGCCCAGCCGATATCCCAGAGCCAGTGAGGGACAGGATCCAGGCCTTGGGCTTGGCGGCTCACCGCGCCCTTGGATGCAGGGGGTTCTCCCGCACGGACTTCATCTGGAGCGGGGAGGACCGGATCGTCACCCTCGAGACCAACACCATCCCCGGCCTCACGAAAACCTCGCTCTTGCCCCAGCAGGCGGCGGCGGCGGGGATCTCCTTCCCGGACTTGGTGGCGGGCATGGCGCTCGGGGCCCTGGAGGGCTGCCAGAGCTTGCCCTGTGGCGAAACCTCAGGGTAAGTCGATACAACCGACGGAAGACGAAACGCGGCGGGGGCAACCCCGGTCGGCCATGGCTGGTCCAACACGTTGACAGTGGGCATTGATTGTGCGAAAGCTACCGGACTACGGCTGTCTTTTGGGCAGGTTGCACATCATTTTGCCTGCCCAGCGGCCCTGCGGAGCCAACCCAGAGTGACTTCACCGGGCGATACCTTGCTCGAGGTCAAAGACCTCTCCAAGGACTTCCTCCATGGCGGCAGGGTGATCCCCGTGCTCCAGGGGATCACCATGGTCGTTCGCCAAGGCGAGATGCTCTCGGTTGAGGGTGCGTCTGGAGTCGGGAAGTCCACGCTGCTCCATGTGCTCGGCACCCTCGACCTGCCAACCGCGGGAACTATCCGGTTCGACGGTCAGGACATCACGAGGTTCTCGCCTGCGGCCTTGGACGAGTTCCGGGGGCAGCGAATCGGCTTCGTTTTCCAGTTCCACCACCTCCTGCCCGAGTTCACCGCGCTGGAGAACGTGATGATGCCCGCCCTCATCCAGCGTGTGCCGCGCCGGGATGCCCGCCACCGGGCCGCCGCTCTGCTCGAGCGGGTAGGCCTGAGCCACCGCTTGACCCACCGCCCGGGCCAGCTCTCGGGCGGAGAGCAGCAGCGGGTCGCGCTGGCGCGGTCGCTCGTGATGCGCCCCCGGCTGCTCCTGGCGGACGAGCCCACGGGCAACCTCGACACCAAGACGAGCGAGGAGATGCACGCGCTCTTCTTCGAGTTCAACCGTGAGTTCGGCACCACCATGCTGGTGGTGACCCACAACCCGGACCTCGCCTCGTCCATGCCGCGCAGGATCCGCATGATCGATGGAAGGCTGGAGGACCATGTCGCGGCAGCCTAGGCCTCTGCCTTACCTCCTGGGGCTGGCCCTGTGCGCCCTCGCCGCGGTTTGGCCAGCCGGGGAAGGCCTCGCCGAGCCCGCTGAAACTCCCGCACCTGCGGTCGCGAAGCCCCGCGTACTGAGAATCAAGTTCCAGGGAAACAGGAGGGTGGAGAATGAGACCATCCTTCGGGAGCTGGTGACCAAGGTCGATGATCTCTACGATCCGATGCGCCTTCAAGAGGACGTCCGGCGCCTCTGGCGCATGGGCAAGTTCGACGACGTACAGGTGGACGCCACTCTGCTCGCCGAAGGAGTCGTGCTCGTCTACATCGTGCAGGAGAAGCCATCCATCCGAAAGATCGTCGTCGTGGGCAACGACGAGGTGGACATAGACAAGATCAACGAGGTGCTCGACCTCAAGAAGAACCAGATCCTGAACCTCTCGCAGGTGAAGAAGAACGCCGAAAAGATCCGGGAGCAGTACCTCGACAAGGGCTACTACCTCGCAGAGGTGAGCTTCGAGGTGAAGAACATCGACAAGACCACAGTGGACGTCACCTTCCGGGTGAAGGAGGGGCAGAAGGTGGAGGTCCGGGACGTTCGCTTCGTTGGCAACCAAGCCGTCAAAAGCGAGGAGCTGACGTCCATCCTCCGCACCCAATCGGCGGGTTACTTCTCGTTCATAACCTCCAGCGGCACCTACAAGGACGACGTCTTCCAGCGCGATCAAATGCTCATCCGAGCCTACTACTACGACAAGGGATACATCAACGTCTCTCTGTCCAGGCCCCACGTGGTCCTGAGCCCCGATCGCCGCTTCATGTACATCACCATCAACGTTACGGAGGGCAAGCAGTACTCCATCGGAGACATCGACTTCAAGGGCGACCTGCTTGGCGATCCCGAGCTCGAAAAGAAGGCGAAGGCCGGCGACAAGGCTTCCCTCGCCGCCCTCAAGGCGCAGTACTTCAAGCGCCTCAAGACCAAGTCTAGCAAGCTCTTCAGCCGCTCCAACCTAGGCGAAGACATAGTCGCCATAACCAACCTCTACAAGAACAGAGGGTTCGCCTTCGCCAACGTCACTCCGCTGACAAACATAGACATGGACAAGCGGATCGTGCACCTCACCTTCGAGCTGGAGAAAGGCAAGAAGGTCACCATCGAGCGGATCAACATCGTCGGCAACACCAAGACCCGAGACAAAGTGATCCGTAGAGAGATGGTCATCTCCGAGGGCGATCTCTACAACTCGGCGCGAATAGAAGTATCCAAGCAAAGAGTCACCGCCCTCGGGTTCTTCAAGGACGTCACCATCAACACCAAGCAGGGCTCGGCGGACGACCGCATCGTGATCAACCTGCGGGTCTCCGAGCGGCCAACCGGGACTTTCCAGATTGGCGCAGGGTTCTCCTCCGTGGAGAACTTCATCGCCCAGGCTCAGATCTCCCAGAACAACCTGTTCGGCCGGGGCCAATCTCTCACCCTCCAGGCGCAGCTCTCGGGGCTCCGGCAGCTCTTCCTGCTCAGGTTCACCGAGCCATACTTCCTTGACTCCCGATGGACCTTCGCTTTCTCCCTGTTCAACTCTCTGGTGAACTACGAGAGCTTCAACAGGCAGGCCTATGGCGGCAGCCTCACCTGGGGCTATCCGATCACCCACGCCCTGCGCGTCTTCCTCACGTACAAGGCCGAGCAGGTGAACGTGGACACCGAGGCGTCAAACGTCCTGCTCGCCTCCAGCTCGCGGCTGAACATCCCGCGCACCGCCGTCATAGCGAACCTATTCAACGACGGCCTCACCTCGAGCGTCCGGGGCACTATCAGCTACGACACCAGAAACAACCGCCTCTTCCCGTCCAAGGGCATGTTCCACAGCCTCTCGGCCGAGTTCGCGCCTCCCTGGCTGGGAAGCCAGAACGTGTTCAACCGCTACACGCTCTTCAGCCGCTGGTACTTCCCGATCTGGGCGGGCATCGTATTCAAGGTGAACGCCGAGGCGGGCATGGTTGTGTCCGAACGCTCCGCGGGTGTACCCATCTTCGAGCGGTTCTTCCCGGGCGGCATCAACAGCGTCCGTGGATTCCGCCCGAGGACCCTGGGCCCCAGGAGGAAGGTGCCCATCTCCCCCGATCCCAACGCGGCGCTCTTCGACTTCCCCACCGGTGGAAACAAGGAGCTCGTCTTCAACGTGGAGTTGGAGTTCCCAATCTTCGAAAAGGTCGGGATCAAGGGGGTGCTCTTCTTCGACGCCGGCAACGCCTTCGACGACGACGAGACCTTCACACTGCGCTCGGACCTGATGGGGGGCCGCAAGGACCGGGCCATGCTGCGTTCCGCCTGGGGCTTCGGCTTCCGCTGGTTCAGCCCGATCGGTCCCCTCCGCTTCGAGTGGGGCCTGCCCCTGGTGCGACAGCCTGGCGAGGAACGCATAGTCTTCGAGTTCACCATAGGCAACTTCTTCTAGGAGATTCCCTCATGCGACGTGTTGCGCTACTAGGCGCCATGGCCTGCCTGTCGGCGGCCGTTGCTGCTTGCCCGCCCCCGCCCCAGATGCGCGTTGGGCTCGTGGACGGCTCGCGAGTCGTGCGGATAAGCCAAAGAGGCCAGAAGATCCGCAAGCAGATCGAGGAAGAGGGCGAGCGCCTGACCTCCAAGCTGGAGGCCATGCAGAAGCGTCTTGCCGAGGCCGAGGCCGAGCACAAGGCGGCTCAGGCGAAGCTCCCCGCAGCGGACCCGCAGGTGCGCGCCAAGGCAGAGACCTTTCAGAAACTCGACAAGGAGCTCAGGGAAACCCACCTCCGCTACCGCAAGGAGCTCAACGCCTTCGGCGAGCGTCTGCTGGCCGAGTTCAAGGAGGTCGTCCGCAAGGCGGCCATGGCCATCCGCTCGGACAAGGGTCTGGACTTGATCCTGATGACCAGCCGGGGGGAGGAGCAGGGTCTGTGGGTCTGGCCCGTTTCGGACATCACGGACGAGGTGGTCAAGCGAATGGACATTGAACAGTAGGACGGCCAGGACGTCTAACCCTGTGCATTGAGGCGGCCAGGCTCGAGTCTTCTTGACGAGGCCAGGTCAAGTCAGTACCTTCGGTGCTCACCCGAGGAGCCAAAAATGAGAAAGTCGTTGCTCTTTTTCCTGATAACTTCCCTTGTCGGCCTGGCCCTTCCGGGCCTGGCCGAGGCCAAGGTTGGAGTCGTATCCTTCGAGGACGTCCTTTCCAAGACCAGGCAAGGTGTGAAGATTGGCAAGGAGATCGAGGCGTTCTTCAAGCGAAAGCAGGCCTCCATAGATCGCAAGAAGGCGAATCTCCAGCAGGAGGAGAAGAACATCGTCACCGCCTTCAAGCAGCTCGAAGCGTCGAAGACAATCCTGAAGGAGGCGGTGTTCAAGCAGCGCAAGGCGGCCCTGGAGGAGAACTACAGGAAGCTTCTTCTCCAAGGCCAGACCCTGATGCAGCAGGTGAACGAGGAGAACAACAAGCTGCAGCAGAAACGTGTCGCCCTGCTCCAGCCGCTCCGCACCGTGTTCCTGAGCACTGTCGAGGCCGTGGCCAAAGCCAAGGGCTTCGATCTAATAATCGAGCGCAGCGCGGTCTATTTCCACAAGGGCCTCATCGACGTCACGGGCGATGTCGTGCAGCGCATAGACGCCTCCACCAAGCCCTAGGGAAGCCCTCTTTCCTGGACGCCCCGCAAAGGGGCGTGGCGTGGCTTCCCGGCCAGCCGCCCTACCAGCCGCTCGGCTA
>JAVEWA010000060.1:0-16722 GCA_034004785.1 Polyangia bacterium | reverse complement strand
CGGGAGAGGGGCAAGGGGCCTCTCATGGGCATCCTCTCCTGCCTCGAGCGGGCCTCGAACGAGCTCGCCTTTGTCACGGGCTGCGACATCCCATCGATCGACCCGGGCTTCGTCCTTCACCTCCTCGCCCTGGCCCCTGATCACGACATCGTCATTCCGAGGCTCGACGACGGCAGGACCGAGCCCATGCTCGCCATCTATCGCAAGAGCATTGCTCCCGTAGCTGAGGAGCTGCTCCGAAGCGGCCAGAGGCGCATCATCGGGCTCCTCGGCAAGGTCCGAGTTCGCCATGTCCCCTTTGATCGGCCGGCCTGGTACGGCAACCTCAACACCGCCGAGGACTACAGGCGCTGGATCTCGAGAGAGGACACGGGCGATTAGGACGAGCCCTGGGGCGCCTCGAAAAACCGGGCTGCCGCGACTCAAGTTAGTCAAGCCGCACTTGATCGCTGCCAGGATTGCTGCTGGGCGTGTATGGAATTGATATAAAAGGGATATTTAGGCATGCGCCTTCTGATTGCATTGTGGCCGTTTTCGTGTTTGAAACGACATGTAATCAGAGGGTTTTTCTGCGCTGGTTGCATGTCGAACCAGCCACAAGGAGCGATTGGCCGCGGGATCGCTCGCTGCGAGATTCCCTCTGGCGATTCTCTGATGGCCGAGCCGTTCAGGCGACGCCAGAGACAAGGGCCGCTCGAGTGCATCTGGCCCGGACAGCCCATTCCCCCGCAGGGGGAAGCTAAGGAGATCCAAGCATGCAGCTCACCATTGATGGACGCCTCGTCGAGGCGGCGCCGGGGCAGACGGTTCTCGACGCGGCGCGCGCCGCTGGAATCTACGTGCCCGCCCTTTGCTTCCATCCCAAGACCGGCAAGGCAGGCCGCTGCCGCGCCTGCGTGGTGGAGGTCGATGGCCTGCGGGGCCTGAAGGAGTCCTGCGCGCTCGAAGCCAAGGAAGGGATGGTGGTTCACACCGATACCCCCAGGGTGAAGGAGACCCGCAAGATGGTGGTGGAGCTGCTCCTTTCCGAGGGGCACCACAACTGCATCTCCTGCCAGAAAAGCGGCGAGTGCGAGCTGCAGGACATGGCGTACCACTGCGGCATCGAGCGGCCGGCCTATCTCATCGAGTCGGAGCCCACGCCCAAGGACACATCCTCCTGGGGCATCGTGCGGGAGGCCGACAAGTGCATCCAGTGCGGCCGCTGCGTGCTTGCGTGCCAGCACGGCGTGGTCAACGAGGTGCTAGCCTTCGGCTATAGGGGAAGCCACGCCAGGGTGGTGTGCGACAGCGATCTCCCCATGGGGGAGTCCTCCTGCGTGCAGTGTGGTGAGTGCGTCCAGGTCTGCCCTGTGGGGGCCCTGGTCCTCAGGCAGCCCATGGAGCGGAAGATCCGACCCGCCGAGACCGAGGCCACCAAGGTGACCTGCCCCTACTGCGGAGTTGGCTGCCAGATCGACTACCACGTCAAGGCGAACAGGTACGCCTTCGCCATGGCCCACGAGGGGCAGTGGGACCGCCAGCCCAACAAGGGCATGCTCTGTGTCAAGGGCCGCTTCGGGCTCGACTTCGTGGACAGCCCCGAGCGACTGCGCAATCCCCTCGTCCGCAAGGACGGGCAGCTCGTGGAGGCCTCCTGGGACGAGGCCCTCGATCGCGTGGTCGAGGGGCTCAAGAAGGCCAAGGACGCCTACGGACCCGACTCGGTGGGCTTCTTCACCTCGGCAAAGGTAACCAACGAGGAGAACTACGCCCTTGGGCGCCTTGCGAGGGCGGCGATAGGCACGAACAACATAGACCACTGCGCACGTCTTTGACACAGCTCCACGGTGGCCGGTCTGGCCACCACGCTCGGCTCCGGCGCCATGACCAACAGCATGGAGGAGGTCCTCAAGGCCAAGGTCATCCTGGTGATCGGCTCCAACACGACCTGGAACCACCCGGTGTTCGGCTCCCTGCTCAAGCAGGCCGTGAAGCACCACGGGGCCAAGCTCATCGTGTGCGATCCCAGGCGGGTGGATCTGGTGAACTTCGCGGACATCTGGCTCCAGCAGCGGAACGGCTCCGACGTGGCGCTGCTCTCGGGGCTCCAGCACATCATTCTCAAGGAGGGGTGGGAGGCCAAGAAGTACATCGAGGAGCGCTGCGAGGGATTCGAGGAGTACCGCAAGGCCATCGATTTCTACACCCCAGAGAAGGTCCAGGAGCTCACCGGGGTCGAGCCCGCCGACCTGCGGGCCGCGGCCGAGCTCTACACAAAGACCGGGGTCGGCGCGCTGTACTACTGCATGGGCATCACGCAGCACAGCCACGGCGTGGACAACGTCAAGTCCTGCGTCAACCTCCAGCTCATCACGGGCAACCTCGGGGTGGAGGGCGGCGGCGTGAACCCGCTGCGCGGCCAGAACAACGTCCAGGGCGCCTGCGACATGGGCGGGCTGCCCAACGTGTTCACCGGGTATCAGCCCGTGACCAACCCCGCTGCGGTGGAGAAGTTCTCCAAGTACTGGAACGCCCCACTCAGCGACAAGGTGGGGATGACCCTCACCACCATGATCCCCGAGGCCGGCAACAAGATCCGCGCCATCTACATCATGGGCGAGAACCCCATGGTGTCGGACCCAAACCTGCACCATGTGGAGGAGAGCCTCGAGAAGCTCGACTTCCTGGTTGTTCAGGACATCTTCCTCACCGAGACGGCCAAGCTGGCCGACGTGGTGCTCCCGGCGGTTTCCTTCGCCGAGAAGCTAGGGACCGTCACGAACACCGAGCGGCGCGTTCAGCTCACTAGCCCTGCCATCAGGCCGACGGGCAACGTGCGGCAGGACTACGAGATCATCGCGGACATCGCGGCCAGGTTCGGCCAAGAGTTCCCCCGCACCCCCGAGGGGCTCTTCAAGGAGATCCGCGACCTCACCCCTGCCTACGCGGGCCTGACCTACGACCGGATCCGCGAGGTGGGCATCCAGTGGCCCTGCCCGAACGAGGAGCACGCCGGCACCCGCTTCCTGCACGCCGGCAAGTTCTCCCGCGGCCTGGCCCTCTTGACCCCAATCGAGTACCGCCCGCCGGCGGAGGAGCCCTGCACCGAGTACGACCTGGTGATGAGCACCGGGCGCATCCTCGAGCACTTCCACACCGGCAGCATGACCCGCCGCTCGGCCATCCTGGACTCCGCCGTGAGCAGCGGCCACGTGGAGCTGCACCCCGAGGACGCCAAGCGGCACGGGGTATCGAGCGGCGACAAGGTCGCCGTGGCGACGAGGCGCGGCCGGATCGAGACGACCGCCCTCGTCAGCGAGCGAGTGGCCAAGGGCTCGATCTTCGTCCCCTTCCACTTCGCCGAGGCCGCCGCGAACCGTCTCACGAACGACGCCCTGGATCCAATCGCCAAGATCCCCGAGTACAAGGTCTGCGCGGCTCGCATCGAGCGGGTCGGCGGTCAAGAGGCCTAGGAGCGGGACGGTGAAACAATGAGAGAAGAGATCAAGCAGACCATCGAACAGATCGCCCAGAGATACCCGAGCCGCCGCTCGGCCCTGCTCCCGGCCATCCACCTGGTCCAGAAGGAGGCCGGCTTCGTGGGAGAGGAGGCCCTGGCGGAGATCGCGGACGTGATAGGCCTGCCCCTTTCCGAGGCCTTCGGCGTCCAGTCCTACTACACCATGTTCGCCCGCGGGCCCCTCGGGAAGTTCCACCTCCAGGTGGACACCAACATCCCGGCCATGCTCGCGGGGGCGATGGACATAGTCTCTCACCTAGAGAAGAAGCTCGGGATCAAAGTGGGCGAGACCACGCCGGACGGCCTCTTCACCCTTTCAACGGTGGAGTGCCTCGCCTCCTGCGGCACCTGTCCGGTGATCCAGGTTGGCGACCGCTACTACGAGAACATGACACCGGAGCGCACCGACGCCCTGCTCGCGAGCCTCGAGAAAGGGAAGATGCCGGAGCTGCCCACCGAGGCGAGCTTCGGCACCGTCTGCGACGTGCTGCTCAAGCGGCGCGGCGTCAAGGACTCGACCAAGCTCGCGGTGTACAAGAAGACCGGGGGCTACAAGGCCCTGCCCATCGCGCTCGCGAAGACCCCCGCCGACATCCAGGCCGAGGTCAAGAAGAGCGGGGTCCGCGGCCGGGGCGGGGCCGGCTTCCCCGCCGGAGTGAAGTGGGGGTTCCTTGCGAAGGACACGGGCAGGCCGACCTACCTGGTCTGCAACGCCGACGAGGGCGAGCCCGGCACCTTCAAGGATCGCCAGATCATGCAGTACGACCCGCACCTGCTCATCGAGGGCATGACCATCAGCGGGTACGCCATCGGCGCAAAGCTCGGGTTCATCTACATCCGGGGCGAGTTCGCCTGGATCGCTGGCATCCTCGAGCGGGCCATCGAGGAGGCCAGGGCCGAGGGCCTGCTCGGCAAGGACATCCTCGGCAAGGGAGTGGACTTCGACATCATCGTGCACCTCGGCGCCGGCGCCTACGTCTGCGGCGAGGAGACCGCCCTGATCGAGTCCCTGGAGGGCAAGCGCGGCAACCCGCGTCTCAAGCCGCCCTTCCCGGCCGTGGTGGGACTCTACGGGAGCCCGACCATAGTCAACAACGTCGAGACCCTCGCCTCGGTGCCCTTCATCGTCGAGCAGGGCGCAGACGCCTTCACCAAGTGGGGCCCGCCCAACAACTTCGGGCCCAAGATCTTCGGGATCTCCGGCCACGTGAAGAAGCCCGGCACCTACGAGTACCCCCTGGGGACGCCGCTAGAAACCCTGCTGGAGGCCGCTGGGGGGGTGGACGGCAAGCTCAAGGCGATCATCGTGGGCGGCCTGTCCGTGCCAATCCTCACCGCCAAGGAGGCCACGGGCCTCAAGATGGACTACGACTCCTGCCAGAAGGCGGGCACCATGCTCGGCTCGGGCGGGATCATGGTCATCCGCGATGGCACCAGCATCCCGGAGATCGCCCTTCGTGCCATCAGGTTCTACGCCCACGAGTCCTGCGGGCAGTGCACGCCCTGCCGCCAGGGCTCCCACGCGGTGGCCGCGCTCCTCGAGAAGCTCGTGGCCCGCAGGGGCAAGGCCTCCGACATCGACCTGGTGCTCAGCCTCTGCAAGTCCATCAAGGGCACGACCCTCTGCCCCACGGGCGAGGCATTCTCGACGCCCATCGAGGCCATGGTGACCAAGTTCCGAGGCGAGTTCGAGGCGCTCTGCCAGTAGAGCTAGTAGAGCTAGTAGAGCTAGCAGAGCCAGTAGAGCCAGTAGAGCCAGTAGAGCCAGTAGAGCAATGCGCCGGCGGTCGTTGCCGGCTCAAAGCGAGGATGGTGAAAAGATGGACCAGAAAGCAAAGATCCTGGTGATCGACGACGATCGGGACGTGCAGGACTTCTGCCGGATCGTGCTCGAGAAAGAGGGCTTCGCCGTCGAGGTGGCGTCCACCGGCGCCGAGGGGCGAGCCGCCATGACCGCGGGCGGCGCTGACCTCGTCATCCTGGACGTGATGATGGAGGAGGTGGACGCAGGGCTCAAGACCGCCCACTGGTTCGCCGAGCATCACCCAAAGGTGCCGGTGATCATATTCTCCAGCATCGCCGCGGCGGCGGACCAGGTGTTCGACACGAGCACCCTCAAGGTCGCAGACCTCGTCAACAAGCCCATCGAGCCAAAGGACCTGATAGGCAAAGTTGACAAGCTTTTGAAATCAAAGAAATAGATTGGCCCTCGATGCCCCCGGCGCCGCAATCTGCGAGTCGGGGCTCGCGAGACGCCAAGGACTAGCCAACAGGAGGCCCGCCAATAGACGCGGGCAAGAGAAAGGAAGGGCCGAGAGCCATGAGCAACGAGAAGCTTGAGTCCAAACGCTGGGTGATCGCGGGCGCGGCGGTGGTCATGCAGATCCTCCTGGGATCCGTGTACGCCTGGTCTGTGTACAAGAAGCCCTTGATGGGCACCCATGGCTGGTCCGAGTTCGCGACGCAGCTCACCTTCATGATCTGCATCGGCGTCATCGGCGTCTCCGCCGCCTTTGGCGGGATCCTGGTGGACAAGAAGGGCCCCAAGTTCGTCGCCACCATCGGCGGCATCCTCTTCGGCCTCGGCACGCTGATCGCGGGCTACGCCGCCCAGTCGGGCAGCACCATCCTCATGTACCTCGGCTTCGGTATCATCGCCGGTCTGGGCAACGGCTTCGGCTACGTGACGCCCATCGCCACCCTCATCCGCTGGTTCCCCGACAAGCGCGGCCTGGTGACCGGCCTGGCGGTCATGGGCTTTGGCCTGGGCGCCTTCTTCGTGGGCAAGCTGGCCCCGGACATGATCGCCTCCTTCAGCGCCGACTCCAAGGTCCCCGACGCCAAGGGCGTGGCAATGACTCTCTACATCTTTGGCGGCATCTTCCTGGTGCTCGTGACAGCCTCTGCCCAGTTCTACAACAACCCGCCCGCGGGCTGGCTGCCCACTGGCTTCACCCCCTCGGCCAAGACCACCTCGGCGGCGGACTCCTTCAACCTGCCGCAGGCCCTCTCCACTCCCCAGTGGTGGATGCTCTGGGGCATGCTGTTTCTGAACGTGAGCGCCGGCCTCGGCCTCCTCTCCCAGCTCTCCCCAATGGCTCAGGCGGTCGTCGGAAAGGACGACCCCAAGCTGCTCACCGACCCCAAGGCCCTGGCCGCGGCGGGCGGCTTCATCCTGGCAATCGCCTCCATCTTCAACGGGCTCGGTCGGCTCTTCTGGGCCTCGGTCTCGGACAAGATTGGCCGCAAGATGGTCTTCATCATCATGTTCGCCACCCAGGGCGTGCTCTACGTGGTGATGCCCGAGATCGCCAACGTGACCCTGTTCACCATCATCGCTTGCTACCTTCTGGCCTGCTACGGCGGCGGCTTCGCCACCATGCCGGCCTTCGCGGCTGACTCCTTCGGCCCCGCCAACATCGGCCGCGTCTATGGCACGATGCTCACCGCCTGGGGAGCGGCTGGTATCGCCGGCCCGCTGGTCTTCGCCCTCGAGGCCCTGAAGGGCAAGAGCCTCTACGTGGCGGCCGGAATGCTGGCCGCGGGCTTCGTGCTGTCGATCCTCTACAAGCGCCCGGCCCTAAGGAAGGCGGCGTGACATGGACGTTCGTAAGATCCTCGAATACGCGCTGGACAGAGAGCGGGAAGGCTTCGCTTTCTTCAGCGAGCATGCGGCAAAGGCCAAGCACGCCTCGGTGGTCGGCGTGTTCAAGCGCCTCGCCGAGGAGGAGCAGGCCCACATCCGCTACGTCGAGCGCCTGATCGCCAGGCAGGGGGGCGGCTCCGCCCCGGCGTCGGACCCCGCCCTCGAGTCCCTCGAGTCCCTCGAGTCCCTCGAGCCCCACGACTCGAGCTTCTTCTCCGAGCGGGCAGCCTCCGAGATGATCGAGCAGACCACCATCGAGGCCATGGTGCCCGATCTCCCGGTGCTCAGGATGGCCTTCCTGATCGAGCGGGACCTCGCCGAGTTCTACGACCTCCACGCGGCCAAGGCCGAGGGCGAGGCCCGCGAGTCCCTCGCACGTCTCGCGGCCTGGGAGCGCGAGCACGAGAGGCTCTTCAAGACCCTGCACGACCGCGTGTTCGCCGAGTACTCTGGCATGCCCTGGGGCGGCTGAGCCGCTCCCATTCCCCCCCCAATCGGGCCGTACACCTCGGCCCGTTGATTCCCTTGCAGCACCGGGAGACCTCTGCCGCGTACTTCCTCGACTCGGCGACCATGTCCAGGTGAAGGGGCGCCGCGGCCTCTGTGGCGGGGTGGACCGGGAAGCCCTGGAGCAGCTCGCGCTGGTCCAGGGTCTTGACGTAGCGCCCGCAGACCTCTGCCCTCCTTGCCAGTGAGCAGCGCGAAGGCGGCGGGTCTCGCCCCGCGCCCTCCTCCGACATCGCCCACCCAGAGCGCGTACGTCCTAGACCCAGGCCAAGACCATGACGACGATCAATGACCCAGGCCAAGACCATGACGACGATCACTGGCATTGGCCGCATTGGCCAGACGACAGCGCGCATCACTGAGCATGAGAAAGCAGCCGAGAAAGCAGCTCGCGGCGGAGAATCGCGCTATCCCCCGCTATCCCCCGCTATCCCGCGCCCAAGAAGGGCTAGCTTTTCGGTGAGGGTCCGAAAGCCTCCAAAGAAGATGCCGAAGGCGATGCCATGACCCCAATCACATGATCGCCGACGATCTCTGCATGCTTCCTGACAGGGACCTGACAGGGACCACGCACGGAGTCTCACAGGCATCATCTGTAGACCCCGCTCCTGTGGACCCTGCGGACGAAAACTTTCGAACGAAGTAGTTGATGCCTATGAGCTTCGACTTCTTGCCCGAGCGAGTCTGGTTCACGAGCTCCGTGGCCCTCTCTCTATCCTCTGCTGGGTGGGACCTCTCTCGCCGGGTGCTCCCAAGGACCCTTTTGCCCTTTAGCTTCCGCGAGTACCTCTGGTTCACGGGCGCTCCCCTCCTTGAGCCCCTCTCCTTGACTGAGGCGTTGACCGAGACGATCCCGCCGAGTATCTCAGGCAGACTGGGCACTTCGAGGCCTACCTCCAGGGAGGGCTCCATCCATTCAGGCTGGAGCCCGGATCCTCCCAGAATGCCTTCCCATCGATGCTCAAGAAGGTGATCACGCAGGACATCCCGCGCTTCGATCGACGGCTCACCACCGAGGACATCGACAGGATCCGGATGACGGTGGACTTCATCGGCAGATGCCCGGTGGAAGGCGTCAACTACACTTCCACGGCGGCCAACGTCGGCATGACCAAGTACAAGGCCGAGAGGTGCATCGACTCCCTCGAACGCAGCTTCATCCTGACGCGCGTGCAACCCACGGGCATGAATGTCCCGAGGGAGCCGAAGGTGCTCATGCAGCTTTCCTACAGATTGATCCATCAGCCCTATGCCCAGGCCATTGGTGCCCTGCGAGAGGAGTTCTTCCTGCTCGCCGCAGCTCAGCACGGCTTCTCCATCTCCTACGCCAAGACCACCCGTGGAGCCAAGACCCTCGACTATGCGCTTGCCGTCGGTGGCCAGCCGACCGTGGTGGAGATCGGTGGGAAGGGTAGGGGCCGCAGCCAGTTCAAGGGGCTCCAATACGTACGAAAGATGGTACTCGCCCACGAAGATCTCGGCGGGGCCCGACCTTTCGTTCCCGGTGAGCGAGTGCCGCTGTTCTGCGTTGGATTCGCCTTGAGCCTGGAGCCGAGAGCCCGAATCAGCCTCGCGGCTCTCGTTTCTGTGCTCGAGTTATCCTGGACGTGAGGCCACCACCCGCACCCCGAGCTCCCTGGCGACCTCGTTGGCCGAAGGGCGGATCACGAAGCCGAACATCACGCACACCGGCCGCTCGACTCGAGCCTGTCGGCGCGCCATCATTCGACCGTCAGGCACCCGATCGCAGGTCCGGTTGACCGTCCGTTCCTTCCCTTTAGGGTCAGGGAAGAGCCCGCGCTGCGGACAGCAGGGGCCCGCGAACAACACCCGGACTTCGCATCGGCCAGCTCTCGGACGCAGTCGGCCGGATTCCGGTCTGTTCCCCGTCCTGCGTCCTCGGCCCTCGGCCTACCCCATGGGGCGCCCAGCAGGGCGATCTCTAGCTTCGGCTGACTCGGCTGACTGCGACACCTATTCTCGCGCTGGCTCCCATGATATGGTATTCCAATCGGACCCTGGGAAGGAGCACACCCCATGCGCTAGCTCGATCCAAAGATCCAACTGCATCTTCGGATGACCGCCAGTCCCTTTCCGATATGGGGGTGGTTGTGATGGCAGGTACTGTCCGGGTTCTTGTGGTCGAAGACGAGGCCATGGTGAGAAGGCTCCTGTGCAGGTTCATCAGAGGCCAGGAGGGCCTGACTGTCGTGGGCTCCGTCGGCGACGGGCAAGAGGCGCTTGACGCCGTGGAAACACACTCGCCGGACGTCGTCTTGATGGACGTCACCTTGCCTCGGCTGTCCGGTGACCGCGCCACACAGGAGATCGTGAGGCGCTTTCCTGGAGTGAAGGTCCTCGCTGTCTCGGGCTGGGGTGACCTTGGTGTCGTGTCGCGCATGATGGACGCTGGCGCATCCGGCTACTTCTCCAAGGACGGCGACCTCGAGGAGCTGGTATCGGCCATCCATTCTGTCGCACAGGGCAAGAGCTACCTCTGCGCCGAAATCGCCGCGAAGCTCCTGGCCTCTGCCCAGCCCTCCGTAGGTCTCCCGGCTGTATTGGAGGAGCTCTCTGCAACCGCCCCAGGCGAGCTAACCTCCCGCGAGCGTGCGGTCGTCCAGCTCATTGCGGAGGGGTTCCCCTCCAGGGAAATCGCGATCCACCTCGGATTGACCGAGAAGACCGTGACCTCCTATCGCGAGCGAATCATGGAGAAGCTCGATCTGCACAGCATCGCCGCCCTCACCAAGTACGCGGTGAGGCACGGCCTGACCCCGCCAAAGTGAGCGCTGGACAACCCAGCTTCTGCTCGCCGGAGGGGCGCCGATCTTCGGTGGTACCCCTGCTGGCTGCAAGTGCTGGTGCCATCAGCAAGGTGAGCACACCTGCCTTCCCCACTTCCCTCTTCCCTTCGCTCTGGGTTGTTACCTGTAACGAACGCTACATAAAGAGCCTCCAACCCCGGTGATATTCCGCGCCGGACCCGGTACCCACCGACTGGCGCTCGCCCCATGGACCTGGGTAGCCTGGGTACAACGTCAGTACAGGTCGAGAAACTGCGAATGTGCGACAGGAAATCTCGGAGAACGCCGACGGGACAAGGAGGTGTCAGATGAGACAGTCGTTGCTCGCAGCATTCGGGTTAGTCGCCATGGTGGCTGGTCCTGGAAAAGCCGAGGCCTGGACCAAGCAGTACACATACCCATCGTGTTGAGGTGATCCCCAAAGTGTCATGCACTTTGGCCATGCCGTGAGCATGGATGAGTCAAGGATCATCGTGGGCGCCCCCTACAACAACGTCCGGGGAACCGAGGCGGGGGCGGCATTTGTCTACTACTGGACCGGCTCCACCTGGTACAAGCAGGCAAAGCTAACGAGCGCAGATCAGGCGGCGTACGACCGCTGTGGCACGAGCGTCTCCATCGACGGCAACTACGCCGTGGTTGGCTGCCCCACCGACGATCTGAGTGGGGCTGCAAATGCGGGCTCCGCCTATGTCTGGTACTGGAACGGATCCTCATGGGCGATGCAGGATCATCTCCAGGCAGGCGACTATGGTGCCAGCGACCAGTTCGGCAAGTCAGTGGCGATTTCAGGGGACCGCATTGTCGTGGGAGCGCCCTACTGGGATTCGGCCACGGACCAAGGCTCGGTTTACGTTTTCCAGCGCAATGGGACCGCTTGGGACCAATGGCCCGATACCAGCAAAAAATTCACCGCCTCCGATGGAGCGGCGAGTGATCTCTTCGGAACAGCGGTGGACATCGAGGGCGACTACATCATCGCCGGAGCCCCGGCGAACGACGCGGCCTACATCTTCCACTACGAGTGGGACTCTGGGGAGGGTCGATACAGCTTCGTACAGACCAAGCTCATCGACGGTGGCAGCTACACGGCCGCTGGCTCCTACTTCGGGTACTCTGTTGGCATAGCGGGAACCACATACACCTATGCGGTCGTGGGCTCCCCCTACGAGGACTATGACGGGGTGCCACCCGACAACTGGCCCATGATGGGGGCGGCATACGTGTTCTACAGGCTCAAGTCGGGGGATCCATGGGGCGAGGTCGAGTACCTGCTGGGTGCAGCAGAGAGCTACAGTCAGTTCGGGTACTCGGTGGCCATCGACAAGACCAACAGCTACCGCTGGATCGCGGTCGGTGCCCCATACCGAGACGCAGGAGGGAGGAGCAACGCTGGCGAAGCCCGAGTGTTCCAGGGAAATGCTGGGCCCTACTGGTCACTTGTCGCGACTGTCACCGGATCCGATGCCGAGGCTTCGCAATACACCGGGTCTTCCGTGACCATCGCCAGAGCAAACGCCTACGCGGAGGCGGTAGTGGGCTCGCCCTACAACGACGTCCTCATCGGGGCCACCACGTACACCGACATGGGGAGTGCCGAGATCTGCGATGGCTTCTGACCTTTTCGCGCGCTGGGCGGAGGCATGGATTGGAAGTGCCTCTGATCTGCACTCAGGACCTGCTCGGAGAGGAGGTGATGGGCTCGGTCATCGCAACTATGGTATAGAGATTATTAGTGGAATAAGCATTCCGCAAGGTACCACATGCGGCCATTCGGCCTGCTAGCGTGTCTCCTCTGCTGGGCCATCCCATGCCTTGGCTGTGGTCGGACCGCACACGGGGAGGGGTGGTGCTTTCGAGACGGTGAGTGCGCAACCACGGACCCCTGCCTCAAAGGGCTCTGTGGCGAAGATCATCGCTGCCGGTTCGAGCCAGTGGATGTGGATGGGGACGGCTTCGGTGCGATCTGTGGCGGTGGGGACGACTGTGACGACGCCGATCTCACGATCCATCCCGGCGCTACCGAGCAGTGCGAGAGCAGCGCCGACGAGGACTGCGACGGCCTCGTGGGCTGCGACGATCCCGACTGCGCTGGTGAGCCCGAGTGCTGCGTGCCGGTGTCGGAGATCTGCACGGACGAAGCAGACAATGACTGTGACGGGCTCGTGGACTGCGACGACCCAGACTGCGCAGCGGAGCCCGAGTGCTGCGTACCATCACCTGAGCAATGCTCGAACGAGGTAGACGACGACTGCGACGGGCTCGAGGATTGCGACGACCCAGACTGCACGACCAAGCCAGAGTGCTGCGTGCCTACCTTCGAATACTGCGGTGACGGCTTGGACAACGACTGCGACGGGTTCGTGGACTGCGAGGACCCGGATTGTGGCGGCGCCGTCACCTGCGGTGCGCCGCCATGCAATTCCTGGGAGGGAAACTACATCGCTCACACGTGTGGAGAGAGCTTCTTCGGGTGGACAGGGTACATGCAAGTGAGCCATTACTCCTGCGGGGGCCCAGAGGAGGTCTCCGGTGAGTGGGTACACAAGTTTGCAACGATCACTGACGACCAACGACTAGTACAAGTGACTGTCGAGATGCGCCCGGACTTTACAAACCATGATCTCTTCGTGCTCAAGGGGGACATTCTGGACGGTCAGACCGTACAGGTCTGCGACCCAGGCCGCTGCATCGCCAAGGGAACAAAGACTGGAGTTGAACACGAGCTGGTAACATTCATAGCGGAGCCAAACCGGCTCTACTTCCTGGTGGTCGACGCTCCTATGGGGTCTCAGCAAGAGGGTTGGCTCATCAACATCTTCTGTAGCGATCACTGCGTGCCCGAGGAGTGCGAGGACGGGTTCGACAACGACTGCGACGGCCTCGTGGACTGCGACGATGATGACTGCTCTTCGCACCAGGCCTGCACCGCTGGTCCGTGATGGAGGGTAGGCGCGCATCGGAGGATTTGGCAACCATGCGGCGATTCCACAGTCCTTCGCCACTGCTTGGATACGTGGTGCTTGCAGCGCTCCTCGGACTCAGCGGATGCACCAGGCCTCGCACCAAGGGCCGGGACTGTCACGTTGCAGCCGACTGCGAGGACGGCGACATCTGCACCCAGCCGCGATGTGACGACGAGGGGCTGTGCCACCACGACGGCATCGACTTCGACGGCGACGGACATGCTTGGCTCTGCGGCAACTCAGGTGACGACTGCAACGACGAGGACCCGGCGATCCACGCCGACGCCACCGAGATCTGCAACGACGATAAGGACAACGACTGCGATGGGCTCGTAGACTGCGACGACCCGAGTTGTGCAGACTGGCCTAGCTGTGCCGGCATCGAGGACTGTGACAACGGCGAGGACGACGACGGGGATCGCATGGTGGACTGCGAGGACCTGGATTGCCTGGGAGATCCACACTGCTGTCGCCCGGAGCCCGAGAGCTGCGGGGACGGTCTGGACAACGACTGCGATGGGCTGGTGGACTGCGATGATCCTGATTGCGCGTCGGAGCCCCATTGCTGCGTGCCCATGCCTGAGGACTGCACGGACTGGTTGGACAACGACTGTGACATGCTGATCGACTGCATGGATCCCGATTGCTTTTCTTCGACTGTGTGTACGCTCAGACCAGAGCTCTGCAACGACGAGCTCGACAATGACGGCGACGGGCTCACCGACTGTGGTGATCCGGACTGCGTTGGCGCCATCGCCTGTGGGGGCGCCCCCTGTATCCCGGCCGTGGTAACGGACCTGCAGTGTGGATCAGTGCGGTTTGCCAACACCAACTGGGGTTCCAGCAACGAGACCCAACACTATTCGTGCGGGGGTGCCGCACTCACGGGCTCAGAGGTCGTGTTCGTGCTTCGGCAGGAGCCTGGGATATACGGGACGCGCCCCATGTTGGTCCAGGCAGACCTGCAGCTCTTGATGGCGGACCTGGACCTCTATGTCTTGCAGGGGCAGCCCTACGACGACCCTGAGCCCTTTTGCGACCCAGGGCAATGCGTGGCCTGGTCATCCAGCCCGGGCGACTTGGACGAAGATGTCTCCTTCGTAGCCTGGCCTGACGTGACCTATTTCTTCGTGGTGGACGGCGCGGACGCCGCGGCCACATCGAGCTTCCGGTTGCAGGTCACTTGCACAGCGCTCTGCTCGGTGGAGGAGTGCGGCAATGGACTGGATGACGACTGTGATGGATTTGTGGACTGCTGGGACCCGGACTGTGCCGAGGATCCAGCGTGCCCGTGAGACGCACAGGGGGAGGTTTCAATGAGCCTTCGACGTTGCACTTCGCCTGCCGGCTTGCCGGGGATTGGCCTTGCACTGGGAGCGCTCACACTCGCGGGTGGTGCCTGTGGCGGTCGGACGGCCGGACCCGAGGCCCAGGATGGTTCGGTGGACGCGGCCATGGATGCGCGGCCCGGTGAGGACGCGGGGCCGACATGCGGAAACGGGCGAAAGGAGGCCGGGGAGGCCTGCGACGGTGCGGACGTAGGCGACGCCTCTTGCCAGGGGCTCGGGTTCCACCTGGGTGAGCTTGCCTGCACTGCCGGCTGCGCCTTCGACACTACCGGATGCACGACCTGTGGAGATGGGCAGTGCCAGGGCGAGGAGACCTGGGCCAACTGCCCGGCGGACTGCCCGGGCGTGTCAGGAATGACCACGGCCTGGGGTCACTCCTGTGCCAGGCTCATCTCGGGCGAGGTGCGGTGTTGGGGGTTCAACGAGCACGGACAGCTCGGCACGGGCTACACGAGCGAGAAGGAACCAGCGCCCGTCCTGGCCCTTGTTCAGGATGTGGCTGAGCTCACCGGGTATTGCAACTGCCACACCTGCGCCCGGCTCGAGATGGGTGGAGTGTCCTGCTGGGGGTGGAACGACTTCGGCGAGCTCGGTCCGGCGGCGCCAATGGGCGGCTCGATAGTCACGCCCCTCGGCGTGCCTGGGCTCGATGAGGCAGTGTCCGTCTCGGCGGGAGCCTGCTTCACCTGCGCCGTGCTGTCAGACGGGACGGCGCGCTGCTTCGGTGACAACAGCATGGGACAGCTCGGCGGCGGCACAATGGGAGGATTCACAGCCGACCTGGTGTCGGTCAGCGGCCTGTCCGACGGGCTCTCCATCGCGGCGGGGACATCCCACGTCTGCGCGCTCCGGCAGGGCGGCACGGTGTCCTGCTGGGGTGCGAACGACCACGGGAAGCTCGGCGACGGAAGCACCATCGATCGCCTCTCTCCCGTTCCTGTGGCCTTCACCGGTGTCGCGGTTCAGGTCACGGCCGGAGGCATGCATGCCTGCCTGCTGGACGACCAGGGAGATGTCTTCTGCTGGGGCGCCAATGCCCGAGGCCAGCTAGGTGACGGCCCATCTGACGACATGACGACGCCGCAACGCGTGGTGACCTTGGGCGAGGTTGCATCCATCGAGGCTGGTGACGAACATACCTGCGCGGTCACGATGGCCGGAACGGCGTTCTGCTGGGGAGCGAACGACCAGGGGCAGCTCGGTGATGGCACCAGCACGGATCGCGCGGATCCCGTGCGCATAGGTGGCCTGGAGCCGGTTCATGGCGTTACCGCGGCGCAAACCCACTCCTGTGCCTGGCTCGCAGACGGATCGGCCTGGTGCTGGGGCCGAAACTTCGGCAAGCTCGGCGACGGTTCCCTCGGGGAGCGAAGCCTCGTGCCGGTCCGGGTTCGGGGACTCTGAGAAGTTCGAACGGCTCTACCACACGGCTGCGCGCTCATCTTCCGAGTTTGCGCTGCATCGATTCGACGTGAACACGAGTGAGGGCTATACCCCCACGAACTGTCCCCTGTGGCTCACGGCCTGCGGGGACGCCAATGGGAGTGCGAACGAGAATTCGAATAATAGCAACAAACCTTTGCCCACCATTCTTTTTCTCGCTGAGTCAGTGACCTACGACGCCACGGAGCAACAGGTGGACGTGGTTGCGCTCTATCGCCCCAGCGAGGGAATACTGCGGACATGTTTGAGGCCTCCCTCTGTGCTGCACTATCGGCTGCACTTGGCCAGCGACGAGCCTCCGAAGGGAATCTACCCATGGATGATAACCACAATCTCGGCGACAGAGTTGGAGGATCGGGCAGCGTTGATCACGGATGGCCTAACTCCTACGACTTCTAACATCGTCCTGGCTCTGCCGGGTTCTCACGGCACTCTTTTCGTGGGTAGGAGTTGGAATGGAGAATGCCATGGAGGAGCGCTGCAATTCGAACGGGATGCGCCT
>JAVEWA010000059.1:0-16774 GCA_034004785.1 Polyangia bacterium | reverse complement strand
GTCGCAGTGCGTGCAGCCGGGCGGATCCGCCAGGTGCTCCTGTCGTAGCCCGGCCCTCTGCAGGGCGTGACGGGCCGCGGCCCAGAGGTCCACATGGGGCCTGGTGCTCGTCCCCCGGCCCGGTCCTGGCTGAAGGGCGAGGCCGGGTGCATCTGGGAAGGCCCTGGCAAAGGCCTCGACGACCTCGGCGCCCACCTCGAAGCAGCAGGGGCCGATGCTCGGGCCGAGCGCCGCCCGGATGGAGGATGGGCGGCTCCCGTATCGCGATTTCAGAGTGGAGACTGCGGCCTCGAGGACGCCGGCCACCAGGCCGCGCCACCCCGCGTGAACCGCCGCCACGGCCGGCCGGCCCGGATCCCAGAGCAGCACAGGCACGCAGTCGGCCGTGATCACTCCGAGGATGGCCCCGGGGCGATCGGTGACCAGAAAGTCCGCCTGACGCTCGTACACCTTTGCCGGGGACTCGTCATTTACCACGACGCCGTCTGTCCCGTGGACCTGGAAGACCCGGTAGAGCCGCCGAGGGTCGAAGCCGAGACTCCGGGCCAGCAGGCGGTGGTTCTCTGCCACGGCGGCCAGGTCCTCGGGCCACTTGGGGCTGAAGTTCAGAGAGGTGAAGCTCCCCTTGCTCACGCCGCCCCTCCTGGTGGTGAAGGAGTGGATCAGGCCCGGCGCCTCCAGGCATTGGGCGGTGATGAGCTCCGGGCCGGTGAGAGGGGCGCTTGGCATGGATTCTCCTCACGGTTTTTTCGCCAGCAGCAGCCGGGCCGCGGCCAGCGCTGCCTCCATGTCCGCGGGCAGCGGCGTTTCGAAGGCGAGGGGCTCCCGGGTGATCGGGTGGACGAAGCCGAGGACGCCGGCGTGCAGGGCTTGCCTGCCGAGCGCCTTCGCCAGCGCCCGCAGGTCCTGATCGCGGCAGGAGCGGCCATACTGTGGATCTCCGAGGAGGGGCGCTCCGTGCTCGGACAGGTGGACCCTCACCTGGTGGGTGCGGCCGGTCTCCAATCTCGCGCGCACAAGGCACAGGGGGCCGATGTGCTCCAGCACCTCGTAGTGCGTCACGGCCCGCTTGCCCCTCGTGACCGAGCAGGTGAAGCGCTTGCGGTCCACGGGGTGGCGGCCATGGAGCGTGTCGAAGGAGCCCCTGTCCGAAGGGGGCGCGCCCACCGTGATCGCGGTGTAGGCACGCTCCACGCTGTGTGCGGAAAACTGCTCGGAGAGGCCGAGGTGGGCCGCGTCGCTCTTGGAGATCACCATCACGCCCGAGGTCCCCTTGTCCAGGCGGTGGACTATCCCGGGCCTCATTCGGCCCCCCACCAGGGACAGGGCCCCGCAGTGGTGCAGCAGCGCGTTCACCAGGGTGCCCCCCGCGTGGCCGGCGGCGGGGTGCACCACCAGGCCAGCGGGCTTGTCCACCACCACCAGGTGCTCATCCTCGTGGAGCACCCTCAAGGGGATGTCCTCGGGCTCGGCCTCGGCGGGCGCGGGAGGCGGGGGAGAGTACTCAACCACCTCACCCGTGCGAAGCGCCCGTGAGGCCCTGGCTGGCGCGCCTCCCACCGTCACCACCCCTAGCTCTATGTGGCGCTGTACCTGTGATCGGGTCACCGCGGCGCGGGCCGACAGGAAGACGTCCAGCCGCTGCCCTGCCCCTTCGGCGTCGACGATGAACTCTCGCGAGGGCAATCGCCCCTACCAGATCTTGGATTTCACGTGGCCCTTGGACTTGATCATCACGTCCACGATGGCGCGCTCGTAGAGGTTGAGTCCGAAGACCTCGTCCGTGACTCGGCTCTGGAAGAGCGTGCGCCCCTCCTCGATCTCTTCCCTGAGATCCTCGAACACGGAGTCGTTCTGGATCGCCTTGGTCAACCGCTCTTCGTTATAGAGCATCAGGTCGGAGGCGATGGCTCTCGCAAGCATCCGCGCGCGGTCTGGGTTGTCGTACTTGGCCATGGGAGCTCCTTCGGACGAGATCCCATGGTAGCGCGAAGGGGAGTGAAGGTCAAAAAGGGAAGAGGGCTACGCGCCAGACCAGGAGGCGGCCTCGGGGACGCCGGGGATCCTGAAGAACTGCTATGGGCTACCGCCCTTGCGCAGGGTGATCCAGCGGGTCCCATGGGGCGATTCCAGCAGGATCATCGTGCGCTCTCCCCGCCCCAGGCGCCGCAGGGCCCCCAGGTAGTCCGCCAGGCTTCTGATGACCGTGGGCCCCAGCTGTAATATCAGCTCCCCGCGCACGACCCCGGCCAGCTCGGCCTGGCTGCCCGGCTCCACCTTCGTGACCACCACGCCGCCCATGCTGCGCAGCCCGAAGAGGCGCGCCACGTCCGGCGTCACCTCGCTGACTACGAGGCCGAGCTCGGCTCCCTCGGTGCGAGGCGCGCGAGGCGTGATCGCAGAGTCCCCGGGCCTCGGCGAGAGGGTGATCGTGACCGCGGCGGGCTTGCCCTTCCGGAGCAGGCCGACCTTGACCTGCCGCCCAATGCCCGCCGTGGAGGCGAGCCAAGGCAGGTCCGAGCTCTGGCGCACGGGCTTGCCATCGAACTCCAGGATCACGTCTCCTGGAAGGAGGCCAGCCTGGTCTCCAGGGGATCCAGCCACCACCTCGGTGACCAGGGCGCCGTCCTTGGAGCCGAGCTTGAGCACGGCCTGGATCTGGTCGGTCACCGGCTGTATGGAGACGCCGATCCAGCTCCTCTGGACCTGGCCGAACTTGATGAGCTGGGGCATGACGGTCTTTATCATGTTGATGGGGATGGCAAAGCCGATACCTGGCCCCCTGCCGTCGATGGCCGTGTTGATGCCCACCACCTCGCCAGAGGCGTTGATGAGGGGGCCGCCCGAGTTGCCCGGGTTGATGGAGGCGTCGGTCTGGATGAAGTTCCAGTAGCCTCGCTTGCCTCCAGGGTTGATGTTGCGCCGCCCCTTGGCGCTGACGATGCCAGCGGTGACCGTGTGGTCCAGACCGAAGGGGTTGCCGATGGCCAGGACCCACTCGCCGATCTGCAGGGTGTCCGAGTCGCCGAGCTTGGCGTGGGGCAGGGGCTTGGCGTCCCTCACCTGGATGAGCGCCACGTCGGTCTCGGGATCCCGACCGATCACCTCGGCCCTGAACTCCCGGTTGTCCCAGAGGCGCACCTGTATGAGGTCGGCCTCCCTGATCACATGGTTGTTGGTGAGGATCAAACCGTCGGGCCGGACGATCACGCCCGTGCCAAGGCCCGAGGCCCGCCCCTGCGGGCCGCCGAGCCAGCGCTGGAGCGGGCTCGAATCCAGATCCCTCACGGTTCCGATGTGCACCACCGTGGGTCCGAGGATCTTCACGAGATCCGTGAAGGACCCAGGCCTGCCCGGGTCCAGGTTCACGGGAGCCGGGGTGCTCGGCGGCTTGGTGCTCGGGGTCGGATCCGGTCCCGTCACGGGCGCCGACACCGTGAAGACGCGACCCTGAGGTGGCTCTGGGCTCTCGGGCCTGGGAGCGCCGCCGGGAAGCAGGCGGGGCCCGAGGAGCACGAAGAGGCCGAGGGATGCTCCGATCGAGATGATTGCCGTGATGGCCACCGCGAGGGTCAGATCGCGTGTGCTCGCGCGAGTTCTCATGTGGGCTCCGTGGGTCGCTTGGACGAGCCGCCGAACGACCAGGTCATGACCAGAGGATAACTCAAGTTTGGCCCTTGTCATTCCCTGGACTCGCCAAGTCGCCCAAGGGCAATAATTGTGGGCAATACTTGATGGAGGAGCCCAAGCGGGTTAAGGCTGAAGACATGTCCAGATTTGCCCGCTTGCTTCTGTTTCTCTCCATGGCCGCTGGCGGAGCTCCGCGGGTCCTGGCCGCCCCGGACGGTGAGCAGGTGATCTCGGGATGGCCCAAGGCCGTCCGCGCCCTCGCCCTCTGCCCCGAGGGGCGATTCCTCGCCGCGGGAGGCGACGACGCCGAGGTGCTCGTCTACGATCTGCCAGGAAGGAAGATCAAGTTCCGGCTGGCCGCCCGTGGCCCCGTGACGGCCCTGGCCATCTCTCCTGACGGCGTTCTGCTGGCCATTGGCCAGAAGGGGCTGGAGGTGGACCTCGTGAACCTCTCCACGGGCCGGCGCATCCGGCGCCTGGGCCCCCTCGCGGGCCATCCCAGGCACCTCGTCTTTGGACCCCGCGGAGACATCCTGGCGGTGGCGGGCCAGGCCCAGGCGATCACCGTCTTCGAGCTCAGGGGTTCGAGGCCCGTCTCCAGGCTCCTCGCGGGGCACACCTCCTGGGTGAACCATGTGGCCTTCAGCCCTGATGGAAGGAAGCTCGCCGGGGCGGGCTGGGATCACGCCGTACGGCTCTTCGACGTGGATTCTGGAGCCCTGGAGCGGTCCATGTTCGGGCACACCTTTGCCGTGAACGCGGCCCTCTTCTCCGCGGACGGCCAGCAGGTGATCAGCGTCTCCGACGATCAGAGCCTGCGGGTCTTCAGCGCCTCGAGCGGCGCCGCGCTCAGGCGCCTTCCCGGCCCGGCAATCACATGTCTGGCAAGGGCGGGGAAGAGCGAGACGCTGGTGGCTGGGACCTTCAACGGGCGGATCCTATGGCTCTCCGACCGGCAGCTCGTGGGGCAGCGGATCACCCCCGCCCACAAGGGCGCGGTGCACGCGGTGGCGGTGACCCCCGATGGATCGGTGGCCGTCTCAGCGGGCCAGGACGGTCGCATAAGGCTCTGGAGGGGGAAGCCGGCGGGCGGCGCTCCCCGGGAGGGCGCGCCCTAGCGCCGGCGGTCTTTCCAGTCATCCATGGTCTTGGTGACGCCCAAGACCTGGGCCACGAGATCGAACAGGCGCGAGGGCAGGATCCCCTTCAGGGCCGGTGTGATCTTCACGAGGAAGGGCTCTATGATGAAGTACTCGCCCCGGCGGAACCCCTCGTAGGCTCTGGCCACCACCTCTTCCGACTTCAGCATCTTGGTGAGCAGCGGCGGCCTGGCCCCCTCGAACATGCCGGTGTCCACGAAGCTCGGGCAGAAGAGAGTAAAGCCTATGCCCTTGCCTCTTAGCTCGTAGCGGAGCGACTCCGTGAGGCCTATGACTCCCCACTTGGAGGCCACGTAGGCTGGCATCAGCGGGACGCCGACGAAGCCCGAGGCGGAGGAGACGTTGATGATGTGACCCGAGCCCCGCTCGAGCATCCTCGGCAGGAAGGCCTTTGTGGTCCAGAACAGCGCCTTCAGATCCACGTCGATCGTCGCGGCCAGGTGCTCGTCGGGGGTCTCCAGGAAGGGTTTGGAGAATACGATGCCGGCGTTGTTGACGAGGATGTCCACCCCGCCGGTCTCGGCCTGGGCCTTCAGCGCGGCCCGGTACACCGCCCCTCTGTCCGAGACGTCCACCACCTGAGTCAGGACGTCCACGCCGAGGGCCCTGAGCTTGCCCGCGGCCTCGGTCAGACGGTCCTCCCGAAGATCCCACAGCACGAGGCTCGCGCCGTCCTTGGCGAACAGCTCCGCCCATTGGTAGCCCATACCGCTCGCGCCGCCCGTTACAAGGGCAGTCTTTCCCTTTACGTCCTTCATTTCGTTCTCTCCTCGCACAGTGTGCCGTTCTCCCTTGGGTGGCCTGGAGACTACCCGCGCTGACGCGACGCGTCAAGCCCGGCGGGCCCGGCTGGCGGGCCCGGCTGGCAGGCCCGGCTGGCAGGCTTGGCTAGAAGCACCTGGGCATGCGGTGGGTCCGGTAGAACCCGAGCAGACTGGCCATCTTCGGATCCTCCCGGCGCTCGAGCAGGTCATAGGTCAGAGCATGTACGCGCCGCTCCTCGGCCTCCTTCTCACCGGGGTCGGTCAGGAAGGGATGCCGGAACTGCTCGAACCGCACGATGTGGATCAGCTCGTGGGTCATTATGTATCGGAGGAGCGTCTCGAGGCAGAAGGGCACTCCCTGCCGCTCTAGCGCCTCGAGGATGGAGGCGTCCTGGAGGCACACCCTGTAGTAGCGGGCCGCGCGCTGCCGTTCTCCTGGCACGGGCGGGCTGCGGACGTACCGGCAGATCTGGGCGAAGGCCCCCGGGGCGTCCTCTCCCTCCCTGTGAGCTGCGGCGGTGCTGACCTCGTAAACGTAGCGCTTGGGCCCGAAGCTCGGGAGCCGGAAGTAGTCCCCGGTAAGCTCCTCGGCCTCCTGGCTGACCCTTGCGATCAGCTCCTGGTCGGCCCGGCTGAACCTCGGCGGCCTCGGCATGGCGACTCGTGCTGCTCCCTCGGAATGGACACTATCCCGAAGACGCCACAGTCGCCAAGGGCAAGAGTCGCTGCCCGGGATCCGTGCGCGTCCATCCCAGTCATTGCTCCATCGGCTAATCCGTGCGATACAGTTCGCTTGACGTAGCCGAGAGCGGCCCTCGCCATGGATCTCCTCGCCAAGCTGAAGGAACAAGCGCTGCTTCGGTCCCTGCCAGCCTTTGCCCAGGCCAACCCGGGGCTGTATCTCTACGGCCGCATGCCATCGGCCGAGGCCCTGGGGTTCAAGACCCGCCTGGCGAGCCCTCAGGGCTTGCGGGACTTCGACGCCACGAGGACCGCCGGAGCGGGCCAGCTCTTCCTCTTTCGAGTGGAGAAGTCGAGCCGCAACTCCTGGGCCCGGCAGATCTCGGTTGGCAGGGCCACCAACAACGACATTGTGCTGAGGCATGCCAGCGTGTCCAAGCTGCACGCACACTTCTTCGTGCGGCAGCAAGGGGGCGCCGAGGCCCTGATGCTGGCCGACGACGGCTCATCCAACGGCACCGCGGTGAATGGCCGCGTCCTCGGCGAGGGAGACCAGGCCGCGGTGGTGTCGAGCCCCGGGGACCGGCTGCGCTTTGGCGACGTGGAGGTCACCCTCCTGGATCCGGCGGGGCTGCACCGGGAGCTGCGCCGTAGGAGGGTTGTGGAGAGCGATTTCTAGGTTGGTCGCGAGGCCCGGGGGTCGCCAGAGGCGAGCTCGGCTCCCTCCCTCACGCTCGCCTTGCCAGGAGAGGACCAGTTGGATCTGCCGAAGCTGCGAACCGCCGAGACGGACCTCCTGTACCGCTGCCTGGCGGACGAGCCCCCTCTTCGCGCCGTGGTGGTTGTGGCCACCAGCTTGGTTCGCGACGCGGTGGCCCGTCACCACCTCGAGGGCGCCCAGGCGGTGGCCCTCGGCCGCGGCCTCCTGGCCGGGCTGCTCCTGGCCACCGTGACCAAGGGAGGCGAGCGGGTGACGGCGCAGATCCTCGGAGAGGGCGGGTCGATCACCGTGGACGCAAACGACCTGGGGCAGGTGAGGGGCTACCTCGCCGTGAGGCCTTCGGCCCGCAGGGCAGGCTCCGGGGCGAGCGGCGAGGCGAAGGATGGCTTCGGAGGGAGCTGCGAGGCGAAGAATGGCTCCGCGGAGCCGGGCCCGGCATGGCGTGGACGCATCCCGGTGGCCCCTCTGCTCGGCTCGGAGGGCCGGGTGGTGGTGCACCGCGACCTGGGCCTCAAGGAGATCTACCAGGGCACCTGCTCCCTGGCCTCCGGCGAGATCGACGAGGACATCCAGCGCTACCTGGTCGAATCGGAGCAGATGCCCTCGGTGATAAGGGCCGCGGTGCTCCTCGACGAGGCCGGAGCGCCGAGCTGGGCAGGAGGGGTCCTCGTGCAGACCACGCCCGGAGCCAGCGCCCAGGCGCTGGAAGGCATCGCCAGCCGGGTGGAGAATGGGTGGGTGGAGCGAGACCTCAGAGGGGCCGACGAGCTCCTGCCCATGCTGGAAGACCTCCTCGACCAGCCCGCCTGGATCCTGGAGTGGCGGAGAGTGGAGTTCCATTGCCCCTGCGACTCGGGCCGCGTGGCCGCAGCCCTGCGAACCCTGGGCGTGGAGGATCTGCGAGGCATCCTCGCCGAGGAGGGCCGGGCAGAGGTCACGTGCCACTTCTGCGGCAGGGTCCATCGCGTGGAGACAGAGGCGCTCGCGAGCATAATCAAGGACATGGAGGCCCTCCCCAATGAGGCAGCCTCGCCCCAGGGCGCAGGCGCCAAGGTGGCCCTGGAGCCCGGCGCCCAACTCCCTCGGGAAAAAAAGCCTAGCTGATCCCGGCAGGCCGGCGGGCTCCGCCGAGCAGCTCCTCGTAGGCCTCCATCGTTCGCCTGACATAGACGGGCGCCGCATACTCGGCCAAGGCCCGGCGGCGACCGGCCTCCCCGAGGCGGCGGCGGAGGGCCTCGTCCTCGAGCAGGCGCCCGAGGGCCTTTGCCAGGGCTTCGGAGTCTGCCGGCGGCACCACCAGGGCGGTCTCGCCCGAGCGCGCCACCTCGGTGGTGCCTGTGCCGAGCTCCGCGCACACCACCGGGAGCGCCGAGGCCATGGCCTCGATCAGCACCAGGCCGAAGGCCTCGGAGGGCAGGTGCGAGGGCAGCGCGAAGAGGTCGGCGGCCTGATAGGCAGCGGGCAGGTCCCGGTCTTCGAGGCGGCCCGCGAAGACCACCTTGTCGGCCACGCCCAGGTCTCTGGCTTCCTCCCTCAGGTGGCCAGCCTCTGGCCCGTCTCCCACGATGACGAGCCTGGCGTCCAGGCGCCGCATGGCATCGAGGAGATAGCCGAGCCCCTTGTAGGCGCGCAGCAGGCCCACGAAGAGCAGAACCGGACGGGGCCTTCCGTCTCGGGCTGTTCCCCAGGCGAGGCGAAGCCGCCTGGCCCCGTCAGGATCGGGCGAGAGGAAGGGATCGAGCCGGATCCCGAGTGGGATGACCTGGCAACGGGAGGAGACCTCGGCGAGGAATGGCGAGCGCCTCAGGTAGGACGCGCTCGTTGGGAATATGCGATCCGCCCGGAGGAGCAGCATACGCAGGACAGGAGCATAGAACCTGAGGATGCGTTTCTGGCGCACCACGTCGCTGTGCCAGGTGATGACCGTCCTCCGGCTCCGGCCGAAGAGCCAGTTGGCCACCTCGGCGGGGGGAAAGGGCGCGTGCAGGTGCGCGATGTCCGCCCTTCGCCCCATGAGCGCCAGGGGGAGGCCGGGGCTCAGGGGAGTAGAGGCAAGCTCGGCGAGCCTTCCAAGGCGCATGAGCTCGACGCCGTTCACCCTGGTTCGCTGTCCCAAGGGACCCGGCGCCGATACGATGACCGTCACGTCGTGACCCTCGGCGGCCTGGGCCTCGGCCAGGAGCTGGACCGTGTTCTCGATGCCGCCCTTGACGGGGGGGTAGGCCTTGTATAGGTGCAGGATCCGCATGCTCGGCACTTCTCTGGCCAGAACCGCTGGCGTCGGGCGCGATGCTCCTCCGGGGCCCGGATGCCTCGCGCCCACGTCCAAGGCTCGTTTTGGCATCTTCGGCCTTTGGTTGTAAAGCAGTCATGCCTTCATAATCCGGATGGCCCTCGGCCAGGCGATCGGGAAGGCTACCCACCAGGCGGCCAGGGAGGTAGGCTGTGCGTCATGCGGATCACCCACGTGATAGCCTCCTCCAGGGGGGGCGGCGCCGTCCATGTCGGCGCCCTCGCCCGGTACCTGACGGGCGCCGGCCACGAGGCCGAGGTGGCCCTCGCAGAGGAGGGTGAGCTCTCCCGGGAGGAGCTGAGAGCAGCGGGAGTCTCTGCCCCTGACCTCGGATCCTGCGGGCCAGGGTGGATCGTGGCCCTTCGACGGATCTTCGGCCGTTCGAGGCCGGACATCGTCCACGCCCACGGCGCCCGGGCCGCCCTCTGGGCGAGGCTGGCCCTTGCCGGGCTCTGGCCCCGGCCCAAGCTGCTCTACGCCTTTCACGGCTTCACCGCGCCATACCTTGGTGGGCCGTCGAGGCTGGCCCGACGCCTCGGCGAAGCGGCCCTCGAGCCCCTCACCGCAGGCTACCTCTGCGTGTGCGAGGCGGAGCGCCAGGAGGCGGCTCGGTTCGGGCTCCCGGGCGCGCGCTTGCACGTCATCCACAACGGCGTGGACCACTCGCGCTTCTGGCGCGGCGACGCTGGCCCGGGGGCCGACCGGGAGGGCAGCCGGGCCTGGATCCGCCGCGACCTGGGCATTGGCGAGGATCAGTTTCTCTTCCTCTCGGCAGGGCGCCTGGACAGACCACGAGACCCAGGACTGATCCTCAGGGCCTTTGCCCCCGTAGCTGCGAAGCGAGGGTCAGTCGGGCTGCTCCTGGCCGGAGACGGGCCCCTCGGCGCCGAGTCGAGGGCCCTTGCCGCCCGCCTCGGCCTCGCTGGGAGGGTGAGGTTCCCAGGCTTCAGAAAGGACATGCCGGCGCTTCTATCGGCGGTGGATGCCCTGGTGCATGTCACCTCGGCGTGGGAAGGGTTCCCCTACGCGGTGCTCGAGGCCATGGCCGCCGGCCTGCCGGTGATCGCCACCAGGGCTGGGGGGATACCAGAGGCGGTCCAGGATGACAGGACCGGGCTCCTCGTGGAGAGGGGAGACGAGGCCGCGCTGTCGGCGGCGATGGCTCGTCTCGCCGCGGATCCCGCCGCCGCCCTTGGCTTCGGAGAGAAAGCTCGCCAGAGAGTGAGCCAGAGCTTCACCGAGGAGCGAATGTGCCAGGCCCATCTGGCGCTCTACGAGAGGCTCCTTGGGAGGCGGTGAGCCCTTGGGGCCCTTCTGGGCGGCACTCGTTTGCCCCACGAGGGACATTGGCTCGGCCAGACTTTCGCAGTAAGTTCCGCCCTTGCCAGTCGGCTCGACAAGACCAAATGCCGCGAGGATGCGACAGCGACCCATGAAGAAGCAGCCAAGTAGTCAAGGAGGCCCTGCACAGCCGGCTCACTTCTCTTGGCCAGACATGCTCGTGCTGGCAGGGGCCCTCATCCTGGTCCCGGTCTCCATCTACGAGCGCAACTGGTTCTTCTTCTTCATCGGCCTTGGTATCGCGGCTGCCCTGGGTATCCGGATCCTCGTCACCCGCGCCCTGGCGGGCCGGGCCCTGGCGGGCCGGGCCCTGGCGGGCCGCGCCCTGGCGGGCCGCGCCGATACCAGGACCGAGCCTTGTCCGCGAGCAGAGACGCCCCACGCCGGTAGCTCGACGTGCGGGAGCGAGACGGCCAAAGAGGAGAAAGGCTCGGGTGAGCCCAAATGACTCGAGTGAGCGCCCCAGGAGAAAGCGGGCCAGGGATGGGCACAGGGGGCGGAGGGGATCCGCCGCTGCCCCGCCGTCCTCCCCCCGGGCGATTCCGAGGCGGACGGCCATTGCTCCGGGCCCTCTGCCTGGGCCTCGGAGTCTTCCTCGGGGGCGCGGGCATGACCGGAGCCTGGATCACGCTCTTCTTCACTGGAGGCAAGGAGCCAGATCCCGCCGGAGCGCCGCCCGACCTCGCGCCGGTGCGGGCGCCGTCGAGACAGGTCCTATGGCTGGTGTTCGACGCGATGCGGGCCGAAGCCGCCTTTGACGAGGCCCTCATGCCGAACCTCGCCAGGCTCAGGCGAGAGGGCACCTGGGGCATCGCCCGGACGGGCACCTTCACCATGACCGGCACCTGCGTGAGGGCCCTCGGCACCGGCATGCAGCCCACCCCGACCCATGTCATCCACAACTTCCGCTCTCCCCCCATCCGGGCTGACAACCTCTTTCGCCGCCTGCATCTCGCGGGCAAGCGAATAGTGCTCATCGGGGATCACATCTGGGTGGACCTCTACCGCATGACGGTGAGCCAGAGCCATCCCCAGCCCGACCTGGGCATCGAGGACGTCCAAAAGACGGACCGGGCCGCCCTCGCGGACGCCTTCCGCGTGCTTCCCAAGGGGCGCTGGGACCTCGCGGTGGTGCATCTCGTGGGCTCGGACCACGCCGCTCATCTCGAACGGGGAGTGACGGGCCTCTACCGCAAGAAGCTGGCCGAGTACGACGCCCTCATCCCGCGTCTGAGAGGCGCAATGGGCGAGGACGTCACCATGCTCGTCGTGGCGGATCACGCCTGCAACCGCGTGGGCAATCACGGCGCCGGTGAGCTGGAGGCCACGCGGGCTCCCTACGTCCTGTCTGGCAGGGGCGTACGAGCGCTCGGCCGCCGGGACATCTGGCAGACCACCTTCGCTCCAACCATTACCGCCCTCCTCGGCGCCCCGGCGCCCTGGGGCGCGGAGCAGCCCGGCCTGCTGGAGGCCCTGGAGGTCAGTCCCCAGGAGCGGGCCCAGCTGGCGCTGAACCACGCGGCCCAGAGGGCTCGGCACCTCGACGCGCTAATCGGGAAGGGGAAGGCCGCGGGATCGGCGGGCCCGCTGGAGCGAGCCCTTCGCAGACGCCTGGAACATGCAAAGGAGAGCTGCAAGGCGGGAGACTACCCTCGCTGCGAGGCCGAGGCACGCGCAGTGATCACCGAGGCCACCGAGGCCAGGAGGCGGGCGGAGCGGGCGCCCCTCCTGGTGTGGGTTAGCGCCTTCGGGCTGCTCCTGCTGGTGCCGATCCTACTGCTCGGGGGCGGGCGAGCGAGCGGACCCGCCAGAGAGCCCGGCGACGGGAGGGCCGATCTCGAATCCAGGGAGCCGCCCATCGCCCTGCCCATAGGCGCGCTGGTGCTGGGCTGCGCCTCCTTTGCGGCCCTCCTGTCGGGCCTCGGCCACCTCGGGGCGCCCTTGGTCACAGGCGCAGTGGCGCTTCTAGCCGCCGTGATGGTCTGGCCGAGGAGACGAGAGTCGGTGATCTGGCGGGGGCTTCTTTTGATCTGCCTCGGGTGGCTCCTCGTGCTCGCGGGGAGCTTCTGCGTGGATCTCGCCCAGCGAGCGACGAGGAGCGATCCCACGGGCTTCCTCGCGGCAGCCCCCGCGGCGCTCCTGCTGCTCTTCGGCCTCGGCGGCTTTCTGCTCACGAGGCCCGGTATGAGGTCGGCTCTCCGCAAGGAACCGGCTCCGCTCCTCGCGGTCGGGGCGGCGGCGCTCTTTCTGCCGCTCCCGGCCCTGCGCTGGTGGGGCGGGCGCCACGCTCTCTTTGCCGGGGTTGCCCTAGCCCTCGTGCTCGCGCTCGGCCTGGCGGCCAGGCGAATGCGCCAGCTCTCGGCGCCGCTCGTGACCGGCATTGCGTGCGCTTTCGCGGTGCTGGTGCTCGGCCTGGCGGCAGGGCTCGGGGATCCGGCCGGGGCGCCAAGGGCGCCCCTCGCCTGGGTCATCGCGCTGGGCGCTCCCGCGGCCTGGGCGCTGCTCGCCCTGCCTCACGAGAGAAGGGCCCTGGGCGCTGGCGCCGCGGGGCTCGCCGCCTGGGCCCTGGCCCAGCTCCCGCGCCTGGCAGGGTCGGGGCATGAGCTGGCGCTGATCGTCTGCGTGTTGGCCTTGGCCCTCGGAATAGCGATCCTCGAGCCCGCGGGCCGGGCGGCCCTCCTGCTCTGCTTCGCTGCCCTCTTCCGCCTCCTCGCCGGAGACGGTCCGACTCTCCTCGTGGCTCTTTTCGGCGCGGCCCTCGTGGGTTTCGGTCATCTCCGGCTATCCGCCATCGGGCACCTGGGGCGCGCGGGCCTGGCCCTCGGCATGGCGCTCTGGGAGCTCGCGATGTTCTCGCTGCTCGGACGCGAGCTCTCCTTCGACACCATCGACGTGAAGCTGGGCTTCGTGGGGGGCGGGGGGCTGAACCTCTTCCGGATCACCCTGCTGGTGGTGCTTGGCTACGCCCTCACCTGGTGGATGCTATGGGTCGGGTTGGCCCCGGGACTGGCGAGCGCTCCTGGCCCGTCCCGGGGAGCGCCATCGGACATCGCCTCGTCTCTGGCCTCCACCGAGGCATCCATCCAGGGTCCCTCGCAGACAGACGAGCTCTTCCGGCTGTCCCTGTGGATCCTGGCGGTGAAAGTGCTCGGCACCTTCCTGCTCTTTCTCGGCCGGCCGGCCCACTTCTGGCTCATCCACAGCCTGATCCCCTTCCAGTTCTTCTCCTGCGCCCACGTGCTCATGGTGGCGACGGGATATCTCTGGGCCAGGCGACTCGGTCGGGAACCCGCCGGCCGTCTGGACCTTCTGGCTCGATCCCCTGGGAACCCTGCGGCGTGAAGTCGCGGCCCGAGGCTAGGCCCGAGTCAAGGCCCGAGGCAGGGGCCGATCAGCGCGCCTCTTCCGAAGGAGTGCTCCTGAACCGGAGAATGATGCGCACCCCCACCACCACGTAGGTCGCCGCGGTCAAGGGAGACCAGGCGGCGCCCAGCTTGTAGCGCATCGAGCCCACTCCCACGCCGAGCAGGGCCACAGCGATAAGGGCGAGGGCAAAGGCCACCGCCGTGGCGGGGAGGCTGCGGCCCCTCACCAGACGATCCATCACGTTCAGGCCCACCATGGCGCCCACGAGGGCGCCCATGGCGCCGACCCGGCAGATCCAACGGGGCATCTCGGTCTCGTACTTCAGGTAGGAGGCTGCGAAGAGGCCCGCCGCGAGGATGGCGCCCACGAAGGCGTAGCCACGCACCACCGTGAGGGCCCGGCGCGCCCGGCGCAGGCGCTGGAAGAGGCCGCTCGGCAGGCGGCCCGGGCCCTGCCCCTGTCTCCCGGAGCTCGTCGCCCCGGCCGGGGACGGCTGATCCTCTGGCGCCCCACTCCTCGAGCCGCCAGATGCCGCTCTACCCTCGTCCTGTGGCTCGTCTTCCCTCACTGGGGCTTCCTTTCGAGGCGCACCGAGAGGGCGTGTTCTTTCTGTCCGCGCCAGAGCTTGACCACCACGGTCTTGTCCGATGGGGTCCGCGCCGCAGCGAAGGAGAGATCCACGTGGCGGGCGATCCCCTTGCCGTCGAACTCCAGCACGACGTCTCCAGGGAGGATCCCGGCGAGGGCTGCGGGCCCGCCCGCCACCACCTCCGTCACCAGGGCGCCTCGCGGAGCCCCCAGCCCCAGGGAAACGGCTCGCTCGGGCGGCACCTCCTGGACGTAGATTCCCAGCCAGGAGCGATCCACCTGGCCGTGCTTGAGCAGGGCGGGGAGCACGTCCCTGATGACGTTCACCGGAACAGCGAAGGAAAGCGGCCGCTCCCGATCGTCGAAGGTAACGTTTATCCCCACCACCGCTCCGGCGGCGTCAAGGAGGGGGCCGCCCGCGTTTCCGGCGTTCACGCGCGCCTCGGAGGCGATGAAGCTGAAGTAACCCGGCCGCGAGAGGGTGACCCCACGGGAGACCCCGGGAGAGCTAACCAGGCCGGCGCTCAGGTAGGGCGTTGTGCCGAAGGGATCCCCCACCGCCAGGACCCAGTCCCCCACCTGCAGCAGGGTCGAGTCTCCAAGGGGCGCGGGCACGAAGGCAGGGGCCGGCTTTCCGGCCGGGGCCGTGAGCTGCAGGAGCGCGATGCCGGTGTCGTCGTCCCGGCCCACGAGCGTCGTCCCTAGCTCGGTGCCGTCGTGGAGCCGGGCAAGGACCTCGGCGGCGTTCCGGATGACTCCTAGCGAGGTGAGAAGATGCCCCTGCCTGTTGATGATCACCCCCGAGCCGAGGCTTCGCTCCACCCTCTCCCTGAGGGGAGAGGCCGCGTACAGGGGCGCGTCCTCGCTGCGGGGCTCGGGGAGGAGCGCGGCCGGGCCCCCGGAGACCGGGGAGCGGGCGCACAGGTGCACGAGGGATGGGCGGATGGCAGCGGTCACGCGGGCGAAGGAGCCTGGCGCGCCCGGCCTCAGGAGGCGCACGGGCGGCGGGGCCGGGGGCACGAGGCCGGACTTGTTCTCCGATTGGGGCTCGGGCCTCGAGCGGCAACCGCCCGCGCACAGCAAGACCGCCGCAAGTAGGAGCGCCGCTGGCGCGGGAAGGGTCAGGCTGCCCCTTGTCCGCGAGGCAGTCGGTGAAGGGGAGCTGGTCCGGGGAGCGAGCCCTGTCAGGCGCTCCGGCATTGCGACACGTACTTCATCCGAAGGTCGTAGAGCAGGTTCTCGATGAGCTTCTGCTCCTCGGTGTCGAGGTTGCCTCGAGTCTTGTCTTGAAGCATGCCGAGGAGGTCGATGTTGTGGCGCGCCAGGGTCAGGTCGCGCGTGGGCTTGCCAATCTCTGGATGGGTGAGCTCCCCAAGATGTACCAAGGCGCTCTGAGCGAAGGAGATGACCAGGGTCGAGAAGTCCACCGGGGGCAAGACGCGCCCGGGGTCCTCGGGCTCCTCGCAGGAGCCTGCCACCTCGGAGTACACGCGCTCCTGGTTGTCCCGCTCCTCCTGGGTCGAAGGTTTGGGCTCCCCGGGGGCATCGGATGCCTCTCCTCCCGCGGTGCGCCTGTCTCGGACCTTGATCTGGTCGTCCTTGCCTTGGGTCACCGTTCGCCTCCCCGGGCCGGACCTTCTCCCCGGTCCGGCCCCATGGCATCCAGAAGCTGATCCTGGACTCGACGGGCTCAACCCTCGGTGGGGGCGCCCTTGGGCTCCAGGGGCTGCTGCTCCTCGATCTCCACGGCCTTGTCCGCCACATCCGGGAGATTCTTGAGGTATTTGTCGTAGTCATTGCGGGGGAGCCGGCCGCGCTTGATGTTGCGGCCGACGATCCGCACGTCGTACTGTTCCATTTCCCGCTGCGTTGCCATGACCCGGTCCTCCGCTCGGTGGCGCTCGCCAGAAGGCCTTGAGCGAATGTCGCCCGCTACCTTGGCTCGAGCGCCCCTTGTTTAGTCCATGGGTCAGGGGCTGTCAAGGCGAGCACCCTCTGCCGCGAGATCCCTACTGGATCGCATCGAGCCCGGGGCGGCTCGGGGAGGCAAGGAGGCTCTCCCTCCAGCTCGCCGGCCTGCCGCGGGACAGGAGGATTCCACGTTGAGATCGGCATTGGTGTATACTAGATTCTGGTGGTTGGCCCGAAGCGCTGCTGTTTCCGGCGAGGCCATGGCCTCGCGCCGGAGGATGGAGGCTCGAATGTCACGCGGTCGAGGTTCTGGTCGCAG
>JAVEWA010000696.1:0-3558 GCA_034004785.1 Polyangia bacterium | reverse complement strand
CTTGCGGGCGGCGAGGGTCGGGCATCGCATCGAGCGCGCTGCGGAAGAATTCCAACGCCTGAGCTTCAGTCTCCTGGGCGATCCGTTGCTCCTGGGTCACTCGGGCCATGGGGCTCCTCGCGCAGGGCTTGGTCGGCCGCTCTGCGGCCGACCTTCGCTGTGCGGAGCCCGGAGCAGCCCGGTCGGGGCCTCCGAAGGGGGCACCGAGGCGCCAAAATCCCTCTGAGAACGCTCGTACTTTATTTCAGGACAGTCTCGCCAGCCGCGAGAACTCGACCACCATGGGCCGCGCCATGGAGCCTATTGCTTTTGAGAAGTCACCAGAGCAAAATGGAGCTGTTTGGTTCTCCTTGCGAATTGGAGGCTCCCATGCGTGCGTTGCTCGTCAAGGTGCGTTCCGGGTTCTACCTGGTGCTGGTGCTGCTCGCCCTCCTCGGGCTCTTCGGGTGCGCTCCGCCCGATCTCGAGTGCGAGCCGGCCGCGTTCTACGGCCCTCCCCCCTGCGAGGACAACCAGGACTGCGTGGACATGCACGGGGCCGGCTGGTACTGCGACCTGGGGAACACCTTCAACGACGGCTGCGGCGATCAGGTGAGCTGGCCCCTTTGCAGGGCGATGGAGTGCGAGCCCGCGGCCTTCTATGGTCCCCAACCCTGCCAGGACAACGACGAGTGCGAGACCCAGTACGGGGTCGGCTGGTACTGCGACCAGGACAATGCCTACGATGACGGCTGCGGCAACACCTACACCTGGCCGGTGTGCAGGGAAGCGACGTGCGAGCCGGCCGCCTACTACGGCCCGCCCCCCTGCGAGACCGACGCCGAGTGCATCGCCGAGAACGGGGCGGGCTGGTACTGCGATACGGCCAACACCTACGAGGACGACTGCGGCAATAGCTACACCTGGCCGGTCTGCAAGGAGGAGTGCCTGCCGGCGGCCTACTACGGCCCGCCTCCCTGCGAGGACAACAGCGACTGCGTGGACATGTACGGCGCGGGCTGGTTCTGCGACGAGCTGAACACCTTCGACGACGGCTGCGGCAACCAGGTGGCCTGGCCCGTGTGCCGCGAGACCGAGTGCGAGCCGGCGGCCTACTACGGCCCGCCCCCCTGCGACGACAACACGGACTGCGAGAGCTACGGCGCCAACTGGTACTGCGACACCACCAACACCTTCACGGACAACTGCGGCAACAGCTACACCTGGCCGGTCTGCAAGGAGAGCCCCTAGCGCGTGACCCGTCTCCTCACCTCGATCCGCGAGCGCGTCCAGCGGGAGGCCCGCTGGAAGAGGCACGAGGAGTCCCTCGCGGAGCTCGTCAGGACTCACCCGCTCAGATATCTGTTTCTCGAGATCACGAGGCGCTGCAACCTCGCCTGCAGCTATTGCGGTAGCGAGTGCGGCCCGAGGGGCCTGCCTGGCGAGCTGGAGGCGCCGGACTGGATCGGCGTGGTTCGTCAGATCGCGTCCGACTTCGACTCCAAGCAGGTGATGGTGGCCGTGACCGGAGGGGAGCCCTTGCTCAAGGAAGGCGTCCTCGAGCTCTTCAGCGAGCTCGACGCCCTCGGGTTCCGCTTCGGCATGGTGACGAACGGCTTCTTCCTGGACGCGGAGATGGCCAAGCGCGTCGTGGACACGGGCATTGGCTCCATCTCCCTGTCCATGGACGCTCCCCCGCCGGTGAACGACCAGATCCGGGCGAGGGGCGCCACGGCCAAGGTGGAGGAGGCCATCGTCAACCTCAAGGACGCCGGCTACAAGGGCAAGCTGGAGATCATCTCCACCCTCACGCGGCCGGCCATCGCCCTCCTCGAGCCCATGCGCCGCTACCTGTCCGAGCTCAGGGTTCCCCTGTGGCGCGTGGCGCCGGTCATGCCCATCGGCCGGGCGGCCCGGCGGCCGGATCTGCTGCCAAGTGCCGAGGACATGCGTACCCTGCTCACCTTCGTTGCGGAGGCGCGGGTGGACGGCCTGCTGCCCTCCCCGGAGTTCTGCGAGGAGGGTTACCTGGGCGATCGATTCGAGGGCGTGGTCCGGCCCTACCTCAGCCAGTGCCGGGCAGGGATAACCACGGGCGGCGTGCTGGCCACTGGCGCCATCGGAGCCTGCCCCGAGCTGGGTGAGGCCTTCGTGCAAGGGGATATTGGAAGAGAGCGCTTCCGCGAGGTGTGGGAGACCCGCTACCAGGACCTGCGCGATCGCTCCTGGACCCGCAAGAGCGCCTGCGCCTCCTGCGACGCCTATGGGCGCTGCCAAGGCGGGAGCCTGCATCTGTACTCGAAGCCTGGCTCGGAGCTCTTGCGGTGCCTCTATCAGCAGCTCGACGAAGGCCCGGAGAGCAAGTAACCAGGGCAATCATTGGAGGTTTTTGTGGGAGGCGAGCCCCGGGCAGAGCATCGGAGCTTCTGGCCGGCTTGGTAAGCCGCTCACTTGACCCGGAATGGTCCCTCGGGCGGAGGGTCCGGAGGGGCAGCTGGTTTGGCGAAATCAAGAAGTTGGTGCAGAGCCGCGGCCAGTCTTGGTATCATTGTGGCAATCAAGAGGTCAGAGCGCAGGATGTGCGCGGAGCGCAGCCTTCGGGCTGAGGGAGTCGTGACATGGGACGAAGAACGCTCAATGGCTGGTTCGCGGCCCAGGCTTTGCTGCTCGCCGCCTTCGCGTCTGCCTGCGGGGGCAAGTATGTCCTGCAGCAAGAGCCAGATGCGGGACCGGACGGGGCCCTCCTCCCCGTGGGCGCGGCCTGCGGAGCGGACCACCAATGCTCCGGGCCCTCCCCGGACTGCGTGAGCGACGGCTTGCGTCCTCTGGAGTCCTTCTCCACCTCGGAGAACGAGGCGGCCCGGACCCTCGCCTCCACGGTGGTGATCCCGCTGCCCGACACCTACTGCTCCAACGAGGCGCCCTGCACTAGCGACGCCGACTGCGGGGACGAAGGGCGCTGCTTTTTGCCTCTGATAGACGTGCCAGAGGCAGATTTCCAGGGGCTGGTGAACGCCCTCGGCCTCTCGACGGACGAGGCCTCCACCCTGGCGGGGTTCCGCGAGTATGGGCAGTGCCTCAGGCCCTGCGAGACCGAGGCGGACTGCCCGCGGGAGGGCTATGTGTGCGCCGTGCCTCTGGAGAGCTTCCTCCTCCTCGTGGAGAGCCTCGGCGCCCGGATGGAGACCTACTGCATCGGCGAGCCCGGACCCTGCTGGCCGAACCCTTGCCTGCACGGAGAGTGCGCCGAGGGCCCGGGGGAGGGTTTCACCTGCACCTGCAGCGAAGGCTGGCTCGGCGCTCTTTGCGATCAGCCCGATCCCTGCGTCCCGAACCCCTGCCTGCACGGCGGGGCCTGCAGCGTCGAGGAGGGGCAGGCTGTCTGCTCGGGCTGCGAAGCGGGCTGGTCTGGGGAGCGCTGCGAGGTGCCCCACGACTGCGGGCATCCGGGCGCCGCCACCGAGCCGCTCTTGGTGGACGTCTCGGGCGGCACCACCCTGGGCGCCCTGGCCAGCTACTCCTGCCAGGCGCCCTATCTCCTGTCGGGCGAGGCCACGCGGACCTGCACCGCGACGGGCT
>JAVEWA010000695.1:0-3563 GCA_034004785.1 Polyangia bacterium | reverse complement strand
TCTCCGAGCATGGTCATGCCGGGGACCGTGAGGGTGAAGGATACGCTGCTCGCGCTGAGGGTGTCCACCGAGACGATGGTGAGGGCCGGATCCGAGAACTGGAGCCTGAAGAGGTCGCCCCAGACGAACCCCTCGCCCTCGAGGCGCATGTGCAGGTTCTGCTGCCCCCGGAGCACCGCGCCGGGGTAGATCGCGCGGATTACGGGGGGATCCCTCACTGGCTCCAGGTTGTAGTAGTAGCTCGCGCCCGTCCAGATCTGGTCGTCTGGATCATGGGTGGGAGAGCCCAGGTTGGCCACCACTAGGACCAGCCTGTCGAAGCCCGCAGGATCGACCAGCACGGAGCCGCGGGTCCGGTCCTCGTTCATGGCGAGGGGATGGGACTCGGTGGCCTTGCCCCCGCCGAGGAGGAGCGCCCGGGCGGCCCAGCGGGTGGCGGTGTCGCCGTCCATGGAGACCGTCATGGGCCGCGTGGCGTCGCCGCCGAGGTCCACCTCCACGAAGCTCGATCCATAGGGAGCGGGCCGCTCCGCCGCCGGGGGCTCTCCCTCCATCACGGGCAGATCCTCGAGGGAGTGACTTCGCGAGATGGCCGGCTCCGAGCTGTAGAAGTCCGCCGCTCCAGTCATGTGGAGGCCGTCGTCGTTGGCGCCCACGAAGTAGCGAGCCTCGGCGAAGTCCTCGTAGAGGGTCTCGATGTCAGTCACCGTCGAGCCGCGGGCCGCCGCCACGGTCTCGATGGCGTCGAAGTAGTCGGGCTCGTTGTCGTAGGCGCCCGTCTGCATGCAGGCCTCCCAGATCTCTCGTGCGAAAATGCCGCCGTCCTCGGGGGCGAGGCGGTCCGCCAGGTAGTAGAGCCAGAGCACGCCGCCGTATGGGTAGCCGCTGCCCGAGGCGAAGTAGTCGAGAGGCCTCCATGGCGTCGCCTGGAAGTAGGGCACGAAGACGTACATCTCCCCCTGGTAGCTCGGATCCGTCAGGGCCTCGATGAACACCGCGGTGTTCTCCCAGAAGGTGGTGAGCTCGATGCAGTCCAGGGTGGCCTGCATGGAGTGGTTGATCTCGTGGGCCACGGTGGTGCCCACGCCGCCTCCCAGGTTGGGATCGATGACGATGTAGGAGTAGCAGGAGGCGTGGGGCACGCTCGGATCCAGGTCGTAGGGCGCCGTGTACCCCGCGACGCCCTGGCCCGCCGACTCGACGTAGAAACGATAGGGCGAGTAGCCAGGCTCGATGGCGGGCAGGGGGAACCCGAAGTCCTCGATCTGAACCGAGTAGGCCTGCTCCGCCGAGGTGAGCACGCTCTGGGCGTAGCTCGCCTGCGCGGTGCTCGAGTAGGAGACGGAGATGGGCCACGCGGTGGACTCTATGACGTAGGTCAGGTTGTCCGGGGGCTGGAGCAATTCATGGAGCTCGCCTCCGAAGTCCCCGGTCCGTGCGACGTGCCTGAAGGCCTCTGCGAGGTAGCGCGTGCCGCTCCTTCGGGCGCGAGCGATGGGCAGGGCCATCAGGTCCCGAGGGAGGCGCTCCGGGAACCTGAGCGCGGTGACCCGCAAGAGGTGCAGGCGATGGACGTCGATCTCCCCGCGATGGTAGCGGAGGTCCAGCTCATCGAAGAGGTCCGCCGATTGGGCGAGTGGCTGCGCATGGATCCCGGAGGACGTGGCCTTGGGAACCGGCGCGCTCTGCGCCTGGAGGGAGAGGACGAGCGCGGTGAGGATGGTAGTCGTCATGGTTCCTCCTCGGCGTCTAGGGGGCGCAGTGGGGCGGGACGCCCATGCACTCCGGGTCGGCGCAGTCAACCAGCGAGTCGCCGTCGTCGTCCGCGGCGTTGCCGCAGTCCTCGACGGTGGTCGAGTCACAGCTGACCGAGATGTCGAAGGTGCTCACGTTGCCTTGCCTGCCGTCCACGATGACGTAGTAGTCCACCGTGGGGTAGGCGGCGAAGGTGATCGTCTCGGGCGTGCCCGTGCCGGCGTTGCCATAGGCGAAGCAGCTCGCGTCCGGCTCGCAGTACTGTCCTGCGGTCTCCTTCACCACCATCGCGTCCAGGTTCCCCGTGAATCCGGAGAGGTGGATGGTGACGAGCTGGGTCGAGGGCACCGTCAGCCGGTAGGCGTACTCGGGTGCCATGCCCGTGCCGAAGATGGTCTGGGCCGTGTCTCGATCGGGCGCCAGGCAGGAGTAGGTGGAGAGGATCGCCGTCGAGCCTGTGGCGTTGTTGCTCTCGCCCTCGAGCACCGATCCGCAGGAGAGGGTGGCTTCCGCGGGCGGGTCGCACATCAGGCCGGTGCAGTGCCCGAGGCCAACGCACTCGCCGTCGTCGCAGTCCACCCCGTTGTCGCCGTCGTTGTCGAGGCCGTCGTAGCAGTCCTCCCCGAGCGGGCAGGTAGCGGTGCCGTTGCAGTCGGAATCTTCGCAGTCCACTCGCCCGTCCATGTCCTCGTCAACTCCTCCCGTGCAGATCTCGGGAGGCACCACGCAGAAGCCGTAGCGGTCCGCGGAGGGGTCGTCCTCGCACAGGCCAGTCACTACGCATTGCTCGTCGTCGGTGCAGTGCGGATAGCAGAAGCCCCGGTCCCCCAGGGAGACGCACTCGTAGCCGGGGCGGCAGTCGGGCGCATCGGGATCGCAGCGGCGGTAGCAGTAGGAAGGCCCCATGCTCCCCGCGCAGACTCCGGCCTCTCCCGCGAGGGGGCAGTCGTTCTCCTCGCCGCAGCGCTCGTAGCACATCCCGCCCGGCGCCCCGGATCTGCGCCCGCCGAACTCCAGGTAACAGATCCCGCCCTGGCAGTCGGCGTCGCTCGAGCAGGCCTCTCCGATCGGGAAGCCGGGGGCGACGTAGCAGCCCGAGGTCCTGAAGGTGCAGCCAGGGCTGCAGGACAGGGTCCCACCGAGGAGCGCCGGGTCGATGTCCGGGCAGGTCGCGCCCCGGAGGTCCTCCCCGTCGCACTGCTCCTCGCCATCGGCGATGCCGTCGCCGCAGATCCCTCGTCCCTCACAGCCGGTGAGATCGAACTGACAGGTGAAGGGGTCACAGAGGAGGGTGCCGGCGCCGAGCCCCAGGCTCTCGCAGGTCTGCCCTTCGAGCTCCGAGCCGTCGCACTGCTCCCCAGTGTCCACCGCGCCGTTTCCGCAGTCCACCAGCCCTTCGCAAGATCCCACGTCGTAGAGACACTCATGCGTGCATCCCAGGGAGCCCTGGACATAGCCCAAGCTCTGGCAGCTAGCCCCTCCCAGGTTCGAGCCATCACAGCTCTCCCCGGCCTCGATCTTGCCGTTGCCGCAGGTCGGATCTTCTTCGCATCCCGCAGCCAGGACCGCCACCAGGGGCAGGCCGAGCAAGGGCATCCACAGGGATAGCTTCTTCATCGCCGCGCTCCTACCGGATGTTCGGAGCAAAGCTATAACCCAGCGGCGGCATCGTGAGCAAGGAAGCTATCAGCGCCCGTTATTCCTTCTTTTCCACCCTCGAGGGGTGAGCGCCCTGGACGACAGTGGGAAGGGCCGTCCCGACTCGGTGGTTTTCCTCGGTGACACCCCGGCAGGGTCCGGGCACTATT
>JAVEWA010000694.1:0-3568 GCA_034004785.1 Polyangia bacterium | reverse complement strand
GTAAGGGATCCGGCCGGCCTTGGCCGCGAAGTGGGTCGCGAGCAGGGCCGTGCCGTTCAGAAGGGACAGGGCGCCCATGTCGTAGCGCAGCGGCGCCGGGTGAAACGCGACGTGGAAAAGTCCAACCACGAGGTAGTAGATGCCCGCCAGGAACGTCACCGCCCGGAGCACCTGGAGCAGGGTCCGGCGGAGCCCTGCGAGGGCCTCGTCCTTCTCCACGCTCTCGGGCCAGGCGTCCGTCATGACGTCCAGCCCGAGCCACATTAAAAGCTGCTTACGCATCAGGAGAGCAGTCTATCACAGGTTGCCGAGGCCTCCCGCTGGCTGCCCAGGCTCCTCGGGGAGCCCCATCTGGTCAGAGCCACTCCTCGGGGGCGAAGGGCTCGCCCATCCGGGCGATGTGGACCTTTAGCTCTGGGAAGCGCTCCTCGAGGAGCGGGATCACCCTGGCTGGATCCTGGGGCGGAGCCAAGTGGGGATAGAAGTCGTCCCAGTGGTGGAGCACCAGGACCCGGGGCCGGAGGGCCTCCACCGCCTGGAGCGTCACCCTGGGTATGTCCGTGCGGCCGTTGTAGGGCAAGAGGGCCACCTGGCAATGCTGGCGGCGGAGCGCCTCCGGGGACTGGCCGAGGCTCCCGGCCAGGTAGGCCGTGAGGCCGCCTGCCCTCAGCAGGAAGTCCGAGTTGGAGCCCATGGGCCAGAGCATGCCGAGGGCGAGGAGCTCGCGGAAGGTCTTGCCGGAGATGGCGGCGAGCAGGGTTTTTGCCACGAGGGGCGCGTCGAAGGTGATGTGCCTGGAGGGCACTACTGTCAGCGAGATCGACCCTACCCGCGCCCAGGAGGTGCGCTCGTTATCGTTGAGGCGTTCTCGGGCGATGCCCAGGCTCTCCAGGCGGCGGCAGACCACGGCCGGCGCCCAGATCTGGGCCTCGGAGAGGCGCGCCACCTGCTCGAGATCCATCGCGTGGTCGAAGTGGCCGTGGGTGCAGAGGATCCCGTTCGCCCTGGCAAGGGCATCCCTAGGCAGGGGGAAGGGCTCGACCCCCTTGGGCCTCGACAGGAAGGGATCGGTCACGAGCACTGTGCCCGGGCGCTCGATGAGAAAACCTGCGGCGCCGAGCCAGGTGAAGGTGGTCTTGCCTGACATGCTCTCCTTCCTTGTGGGTTCCCCTGGGCTCGCCGGGCGGTCCCAGGGCGCGGGCTCATGGGACTCTACCTCAGCCCGAGGACGTCCCTCATGTCATAGCGCCCGGCCGAGCGGCCCGCCACCCAGCGGGCGGCCTGCAGCGCGCCTTGGGCGAAGGCCTCCCTGCTCTGCGCCCGGTGGGTCAGCTCCAGGCGCTCGTAGGGCCCTAGCAGGTGGACCTGGTGCTCTCCCACCACCTCTCCGCCCCGCAGCGCGTGCACTCCAACCTCTCCGAGGGGCCGCTCCGCCAGCTCTCCCTTCCTGCCGAAGCTGTCTCCACCCTCGGGCCTCCCGGCGCGCAGGGCCCGAAGGAGCCCGAGGGCCGTGCCCGAGGGCGCGTCCCGCTTGTGGCGGTGGTGGAGCTCGACGATCTCGGCGTCGTAGGAGAGGGGCAGGGCGCGGGCCACCTGCTCCACGAGGGCAAAGAGGAGGTTCACGCCCAGGCTCATGTTGGAGGACCACACCACAGGCACCTTCCGGGCGGCCTCGTCGAGGGCGGCCAGGGCCTCCTTGTCGAGGCCGGTGGTGCCGGACACTATGGCCACGCCCCTCCTGGCGGCGGCGCCGAGGAGGGGGAGGAGGGCAGAGGGGAGGCTGAAGTCGATGAGCACGCCCGCCCCCTCGAGGGCCACCTCGGGGTCGTCGGTGAATGCCCGGCCCACCTCGGGGTGGCCGGGGCGCTCGAGGGCCCCGGCGAGGCGCAGATCAGGCGCCTCGGCGATGAGGCGCCGCAGGTGCCCGCCCATGCGGCCGCCAGCGCCCGAGATCGCGATGCCGATCGGTCCTGGGCTCATGGGGTGAGCCCTGCTTTCTGGGCGCGGGCCATGCGTCGGCGCCGCATGGCCCCGAGGAGGAGGACTACGACCAAGGGAAGCAGGGCCTGTCCGCCCGCCCCTGCCTCGCAGCCGCAACCTTTCTTAGGGGGCTTGTCCTCGGGGATCGCGACGCAGCTCGCGTCTTCGCAGCGCGTCCCCTCCTCGCAGGCGACCGTCACGGGCTCCAGGCAGGAGTCCCCGTCGCCCGCCTCGCCGCAGCTCCAGCGGTGGCCTTCGTCCTCGCAGCCCCCCTCGCCCCCGGCGCACTCGTCCTGGCAGGGCAGGCCGCAGCCCACCCGGCCCGTGTCCTGCTGCACCTCGCAGACCTCGTCTCCGGCGCAGCGCGTGGCCAGGGGGTATCCGTCCACGCAGAGCACCGCGGCCACCACGCCCTCGTCCGAGGTGCGGCACTCGCCCTCCGTGGGGAGGCTGCCGCAGCCCCTTCGCACGCAATACATGAAGTCGTCCGTGAGATCCCATCCGCAGCGTTCGTTGTAGTAGCAGAGCTCCACGATGACCTCGTTCCCCTCGCAGTACACCGAGAGGCCGTCCCAGCAGTCCCCGGTGAAGTCGTAGTCGCCGCAGCCCGTTGTGCAGCGGAAGGCGCCCTCGCAGAGGGCCCCTGGAGAAGGGGCAATGGCCGCGTGGTCGGCGGCAGGGCGGGTGCGGGTCACGCAGTGGATCGCGCCCCCCCACTCGATGATGCCGTCGGAGTCTATGGGCACCACGGTGTGGCCCGGGAAGGCCTCGCCGAAGATCGCGAGCGCCTCGGCCTCCTGGCTGCGGTCCTGGGCGTAGGTCGGCACCAGGAGGAGGTCGTTCACGACTATCCCGTTCGAGTAGCTCCGCCATATGTCGTCGTCGTTACTCGGCATGGGGAAGCGCCGCACCTCGAAGGGCTGGCCGGCGGCGTTCGTGGAATCCGCGAGGATGTCGGCGTTCCACTCCAGGCGCACTGCGTTGATGGGATCCGCGCCCGCGTCGTACTCGCCGAGCAGGACCAGGGTTGGCGTGACGGGCTTGAAGAACATGTCGGCGTGCCCCGTGCCCTCCCCGTGCAGCACATGGAGCCAGATGACCTTCTCGCAGCCGAAGTAGTCGAAGAGCTGGGTCTCCACCTGCTCCTGGGTCTGGGGGAGGTTCTCGGCCATGTGGACCTGGGTAGTGAAACAGGTGCCCTGGCCGTCCGAGAAGAGGTTTCCTCCCTCCCAGTCGAGGTCGGGGCGCCAGACGGTCAGGCCCTCGAGGGTGGCCAGCTTGGTCGGGACCGCGTCGTCGTTCACCCGCCAGGGGTAGTACCGGGGATCCATGATCCCAAGGGTGCCGGTGCCGTCCAGCACGAAGTAGGGGCCGAAGTCCACGGTCCAGAAGCTCTCCAGGGACCGGTCGTAGGGCCACTCCGAGGTCCAGACGTAGTAGGGGCCCAGCGTGGCGACGTCGATGAAGGAGGCGTCGGCCGGGTCGTCGCCAAAGGCCACTATGGACGACTCGATGGCGGATCGTTCGGAGGCGCCGTGGTGCAGGATGTAGATGGTCACCGAGGTCCTGCCGAGGAGCTCGTGGGTGA
>JAVEWA010000058.1:4425-16861 GCA_034004785.1 Polyangia bacterium | reverse complement strand
ACTGCTCCGGGGACATGTAGGCGTAGGTCCCCATGATGGTGCCCGCCCGGGTCAGGTCCTCCTCGCCGTCGTGCAGCTTGGTCCGTTTGCTGCCCGAGAGGCCCGAGAGGCCCCCGGTGATGCCGCTCTCGGTGCTCATGTGGCTCTCGAGCCCGGCCTCCCGGAGCTGAGCCGTCAAAAGGTCCGAGCGCTGCTCCCCCTCGCCGTCGGCAGAGGCCTCGGTGTCGAAGAGCTTCGCGAGGCCGAAGTCCAGCACCTTCACGCCGCCGCCCTGGAGCACATAGACGTTGTCGGGCTTGAGGTCCCGGTGGATGATCCCGACTCCGTGGGCCACGGTAAGGGCCTTGACCACCGGGATCATTATCTGGATGGCCTGGTGGTATGGAATTCGCCTGTCCTTGAGCCGGTTCGTGAGGGGCTCGCCCTCCAGGTACTCGAGCACCAGGTAGGACATGCCCGAGTACTCGCCGGCGTCGTGGATGGTGACGATGGCCTCGTGGTTGAACTGCGCCGTGGCCCGGGCCTCGGCCAGGAACCTCTCGCGGAACTCCTTCTTCTTGGAGGCCTTGGAGTGGAGGAACTTGATGGCCACCTTTCGGCCGAGCCTGGTGTCGTGAGCGGCCCACACCGTGCCCATGCCTCCGCGGCCGAGCTTTCGGATCAGCTCGTACTTGTGGACCATGATGCCCGGGGAGAGCTGGAAGCCGTCCACCTTGGAGGATGCGCCAAAGGCTCCGTCCACCACCTCCTGCGTGGTAGGGGGAGCCGGGATCGCCGAGGGGGCCTGGGCCACGGCGCGACCCACCTGCGGGGTGCCCATGGCCTTGGTCGCGCGCTTGGCCCGCTCGCCCTGGCCGGGTCTGGGGCGCAGGTCTGCGACCTCCTCGAGATCTTGCAGGTCGAGGCTGACCGTGGCGCCGTGGTCCACTGCCTTGGCCGCCCTGATCAGGGACTCCGACATCACGGTGGCGCCGTAAACCTGGGTGTCGCCCGTGCGGCCGCCTTGGGCGTGGTCGAACTCGATGACCCAGTCCTCGCCTCCGAGCTTCTGAGCCTCCACCGGCGCACCTGGTTTCTTGGGCTTGGTCTCCATCTCCGATACCTCTCTTGTGCCCACCGGCACAGGGCTAGCCCTGGGATATGGCCCAGGACCTGGGCGGGCCCCGTCCGCAACCGGGAGGGCCGACCTGGTCTAGGAGGGCTTGGCTCCGGGTCGCGGGCCGCAGGCCTGCCCAGGTATTTTACTCAATCTTCCCTACAAAGTGCAAAGGATGAATTAATGGGATCCAAGCTGTCTCAATTTCGAGGAGGCGCGTGGAACGGCCACGGCGAAGATCCTGCTCGTCTCGCAACCAGACGGGATCGCGCCGGAAGGAGCGCAACTTGACGGCGGCCAAAATTTGACAGGGGGGCAGGGCCCGGGACACTTGTCCGGTGATGCGAGCGTTCACGTCATTTCCGATAGGGCTGGTGGTGCTCTTTGCCATCGGCTGCGGTGGGGGCAAAGGGGGTTCTGGGGGCAGGTCTGGGGACAAGCCTGGCCGGTCGCCCGAGGAGGCAGCGGCCTCGAGGCCCGCGCCCCTGCTCCAGCGGGAGCTCAGGGTGGGGGAGCCCCTGCCCGCGCCTCCCGAGAGGGATGCCCCGAGCGAGGGCCCCCTCGCCCTCCATGACCCCGCCGAGGAGGGATCCTATCAAGTGGTCAGGCCCGTGGCCGTCTTCGGGCGGCCCGACGCCGAGGGCGAGCCCATCGGGGCCATCAAGGAGCACAGCCAGCTCCCGCGGGGCAGGGTCGTCCAGGGGAAGGGTTGCTCGAGGGGGTTCGTGGCGCTGGGCCCCGAGGCCTTCGTCTGCCTGGCGAACCTCAAGCCGGACTCGCGGCCCCCACAGGCGGCCAGGGAGCCCACGGTGGGCGCCAACGGCCTGACCCCTGGGACCTACGGCTACATCCGAACCGGCGGCGCCAAGCTCTACTGGACCCTGGACGAGGCCCTCGCCGAAAAGGGAGGGACGCCCATCGCGCAGAGCGACACCGTGCGCTGGGCCGGCAAGAGGCATCACGGGGGCAAGATGTTCTGGCGCATCACCACGGGCCACTTCATCCCGGGCGACCGGGTGAGGAGGTTCTGGCCCTCCAAGCTGAAGGGAGTGGATCTCGCCAGGGACGGGCCCAAGCTGCCCCTCGTGTTCATGGCGAGCCGCCGCCGCCGCCAGATCGGGGAGACCATCCCTCCGGTGGACGTTCACGACGGGCCGGGCGGCGCCGTGCTCTCCTCCTTGCCGCGCTACTCTGCCCACGGCGTGGACCAGGTGGCCGTGCATGGAGAGTTCCGCTGGTATCGTATCCCTGGAAAGGGCTGGGTGTCCTCGGAGATGGTGCGCCTCGCCCGCCTCACGGATCCCCCCCCGGGCCTCCACCCAGAGGAGCGCTGGATCGACGTGGACGTGGAGGAGCAGACCCTGGTCGCCTATCGTGGGCGGGCTCCGCTCTTCGCCGCGCTGGTGGCCACGGGGGTCTGGAAGTACCCCACCCCCATCGGGGTGTTCCGGATCACCCGCAAGGTGGCCGAGGCCGACATGCGCTCCGAGCCCAGCTCCGACGAGACCTACCGGGTGGATCACGTGCCATGGACCATGTACTTCAAGGGCGGTTACGCCCTGCACGGCGCCTACTGGCACGACGGCTTCGGTCACGCGAGGTCCCACGGCTGCATCAACCTAGCCCCCAAGGACGCCCGTTGGCTCTACGACTTCGCGCGGCCCCTGGCGCCCCTCGGATGGACCCGCCTCGTGTCGAGCTCCAGCCGCCCTGGCACGGCGGTACGGATCAGGGGGAAGACCCTCCAGCCCAAGGCCGAGGCGGCGAACCCTTCCGAGCCCCGGCCCGCCCCCCGCCCTGACACCCGGCCCGCCCCCCGCCCCGAGGCCAGGGGGCCGGGCCCGGGTCCGTGACAAGGTAAGGTAGTGTTGCTATAGAACAGATGGGTGCTCGCCCGGCAACTCGGCCCAGGGCCCCACTGGAGTTGGCGATGCGAAGACTTTTCTTTGTGGCCCTTTCTGGCTTCCTTGTCTCACTGGCGGGGTGCTGGACGGATCCAGAGCCAGGGCCCAACCTGGCGCCCAGGGTAAACGGCTTCATAGTGAACGGCGAGCGCCGGGACTCGGTCCTGCTCAGGGAGGGGGAGTCCATCACCGTGACAGTGGTTGCCTGGGATCCGAACGGCGACACCCTGGATTCCGGGTCCATCTCCTGGGAGACCACGGGGGGCACGGTGGAGGGCCAGGGGTCGTCGGTGCGCATCCTCGCCCCATCGGACATAGTGTGGGAGACGCCGCCGCAGGAGGTCCTCATGACGGTCACCGCGACCGTCAGCGACGGGGTGAACGATCCCGTTTCCGGGGACCTGACCGTGGAGGTCTTGCCTCCCTGCCAGGCGAGCAATCTCCCGCCCGTGATCCACGGGGTTTACTCGGACCCTGAGGGCATCGCCCTCGGCGAGAGCGCACGGGTCTGGGTGGTGGCGGAGGATCCCGAGGGGCTCGAGCTGACCTACACTTGGACCCCGCCCTTTGGCGCCATCGTGGGCAGCGGAGACGATGTCCTCTGGGTCACGGACCAGGTGTGCTGCACGACCTGGTACGACATCGAGGTGGTCGTTTCCGACGGCTGCAAGTCGAGCTGGTCCTTCGTCTCCGTCCACGTGGACGTCTAACACTCAGGGAGGCCCGCGGTGAATTCCACACACATCTCCTCTGGCCGGCCGGCCCGCAAAGGGGCGCCCCTGGCCATCTTCTTTCTCGCGCTGAGCCTCGCGTCCTTCCTTGTCGGCGGCTGCGCCACCCGCGGGATCACCACGCGGGCCCTCGAGAACAGGCCCATCGTGCGATGCTACGAGCGGAACTGCAGCGCCGCCGAAGACTCCCGCGCGGCCGCCCAGGGCGGCTGCCCGAGCTGCGTGTACTAGGGAGACAGCAACCATGCGACAAAGCATGCAGCCGGGCGGGCCAGGTCTCTCCGGGACCCTTGTTAAGCTTGTCCTGTCGTCCCTCGTCTTTTTCGGTCTGGTGTCTTCGGCGCGGGCCGAGACAAACGCCTCGTTGGAGCTGGCTCTCGGGGCGCTCTTCGACAACAACGCGGCCCTCGGCCGCAGAGGGCAGTTCGGCGCCGAGGCCGTGGTGGACATCGCCTCGGTAGTGGGCGTTGTCGGCTCCCTCTCCACGGATCTGGGGTCCCGCGCGCGCTTCCAGCTCTTCGGCAAGCTCCGGAGCGAGGAGGGGCGCTGGCGCGACTACCTGCGGAACACCGAGGTGACCCTGAAGCCCGGGGTGGAGATAGACCTCACGTCGCTCTCGACCCTGCGGCCGGAGGTGAGCTTCAAGCTGCGGCGCGAGGTGGAGGAGATCTGGGGCTACCTGGAGGTGGCTCCCTCCCTGAACTACACGCTCCACACCAAGCTCGGCCTGCTGTTCGAGGTCAGCTACGAGCACAAGGCCACCCTCTACGACTCGGACGCTCTCACCAACACCTACGCCAACGTGGACCGCCTGAGCCACCTCGGGAGGCTCAGGGCGAGGATCTGGCAGAGCCAGTTCCTCCGTTTCGGGGCCAAGGCCGAGGTGGAGCACCAGACCTGGGACGGAAACCTCGGAGAGAAGCTGGCCAGGATCATGTTCCTCCCCATCGAGTCCTACACGGATCCGGACGCCAAGGCCGAGCCAGGGAAGCGCAAGGACGTGATCCTGAGGGGCGAGCTGGAGCTCCTCGGGGTAGCTTGGAAGGGCCTGGGGATAGCCTTTGGCTACCGGGCCGAGTACGACCACTCGACTCTCGACGCCTTCAAGAGCGTGGCTCACGGCCCGCGCCTGGCGGCGGTCTTCTCCCATGGCCGGCACGAGGCCTTCCTGGAGGCGCGGCTCTCCTTCTACGACTTCTTCCGCTTCCGCTACGACGTGCGCTACGCCGACACCCGCAAGGACCTCAAGACCGAGGTCTTCGCGGCATACCAGGTCAGCCTCGCAAAGGGCCTGAAGCTGGGCGCCAAGGCCACCTTCCTGCGGAACGACTCGAACGACGCGTCCACGTATCCGGACGGGCGGTTCCGGTTCGATCCCTCCCTGTCCCGCTCCTACTCGCTCTACCAGGGCACCCGGATCGAGGCCTTCCTCAGCTACACCTGGGAGACCTCCGCGGACAAGCCCGCCCCACCCAAGGACAAGGACGAGGTGCCGGGCACCATCCTGGCGGGGCGATAGCCCAGGCGACCGGCGGGGCGATAGCCCGCCTATCGACTCGATGGCAAGGCCACGCCGACGAAGTCATCGGCGCCAAAGGGGAGGTCGAGCCGGGGCCTGCGCTCGTGCCTGCCAGCGTAGATCGCCGGGAAGGAGTGGAAGGCGGAGGACGCGTAGGACCTGGCCAGGAGAAGCTCGGCGGCCCTCCGCGGGAGCGCTGCGTGGGCCCGCATGCGGGCAGCGAGGCGGAGATCCCGGCAGGCCGCGATGCCCTCCTCCACGCCTTCGGGGGAGAAGGAGCTGGGACGCCAGGCATCGTCCTCGGCCACCGCCTGGCCGTCCCAGGGGCGCGGGTCGTTTCCGCTCCTCCAGATGCTCGCCTCGCCCGGCAGGGCGAAGGGGTCCACCGGCTCACCGTCCAGCCAGACGTTGATGCGGCCCTCATCTGAGGGCCCGGCCCTCGAAGGTCTCCACCGCCGCCACGAACCAGTCGGGCACCGGGAGGGAGGTGCGGGTGCGGTAGTCGAAGAATACCTGGGTGGAGCGTCCGGTCGCCAGGGGCGCCGAGTCCGTCGTCCGCGTAAGGAGGTACTCGAACCCCCAGCTCTTGGTGCCGAACCTGTCCACCCGGATGTGGGAGGTCACCCGTTCGTCCATCCTGATTGGCTGGAGGTACTGGCAGGAGATCTCCGCCAGGATGAAGGGGAATCGGTCGAAGATCTCGCCGTGGCCTGGATCCGGGTACTCGATGGCTCCCATGTAGGCTTCGCGGCCCAGCTCGAAGTAGGTGAAGAAGACCGCGTTGTTGACGTGCCCCATGGCGTCCAGATCCTTGAAGCGGACCTGCACCGGGGCGTGGCAGCGGTATTCGGCTGGGTCGGTGGGCACTGGGGACGCACCTGGCATCGGTTCTCCTCGGGGCGCTCTCGTACGAGGCGCTCTCGTACGAGGGTGGTAACACGCGCCCAGCCTGGTTTCCAAGGGTCATGAGCCTCGTGGCCCTGCGGGGCGCCCAGGGGGGTATTTCCCTTCGGCAGGCGGCGGCTATAATGGCCCTCGCGATCGGGTCCTGCCCATGTCCCGCGAGTGGATGCCTTCCCGGGAGGTTGGCGCCGCAACCGGGCGGCGTATCGCTGGCGAAGGGCCCCTAGGAAAGGAGTGATCCATGCGACGAGCTGCTCTGACATCCCTGGCCGTTCTGGCTTCTTCTGCCCTCGGGGCCCTCACCCTCGGAGCTTGCTGCGACACTCCGAAGTGCCCGACCGCTCCAAGGCAGCAGGTCGATGTGCCCCCGCCCCAGCCGCAGCCGCCGGGAAGGCGCGTGTCGGTGCGGACCGACGGGCCCCTCGCCTGGCCCTACTCCTGTGACAAGGGGCTAGAGATCATCCGCCGGCAGGTGGACGCTCACATCCACCTCTCCGAGCTCCTCGGCTGGTACACCCGGACCCGCGGCGAGAAGCCCATGCAGAAGGTGCTCTACGTCGGCAAGGAGCAGCTGGTCTCGAGGCGCACCCTGGCCTTCATCAACCAGTGCTTGCCCAAGCAGACGGATCCCCAGGACCGCAAGGCCACCGAGTTCCTTCGCGACTACATCGCCATGGCCTACATCGAGAGACAGACGGCCGCCGACAGTGACACCCTGGCAGCGGCTGAGATTGGCGCGGCGGTGACCCTCTCCTTCCAGAAGGGGCCGGTGGGCTACACCGACCTGCCGGTGCTCTTGTCCAGGGAGAAGGACCCCAAGCGGCGCACCGAGATCTCGGAGGCCATGTCGAAGGTGCAGCGCACCGTGCTGAACCCGCTGCACCTGAAGAAGCTCATGCGGTCGCAGGAGCTCGCCCAGTGGATGGGCTATGCCTCCTACGTCGCCCTCTCCGAGCAGGCCCGGCGGGTGGATCTCGCGGCCCTCATGCGCATGGGGGCCGAGTTCATGAAGGAGAGCGAGCCTCACTACCAGTCGCTTCTCGGTGAGGTGGCGGCCGAGAACGGCGTGCCCGCCGGGAAGCTCAAGCGGGCGGATCACGCCAGGATCTTCCGCGGCGCAAAGGTGGAGCGGCACCTGCCCGACGCCCTGATGGTGCCCGCCTTCAAGCACTTCGCTCGGGGTATCGGCCTCGGCATGAAGACCGCCACCGGCGCCGACATCCTCGTGGACGACGAGATGCACCCGAGGAAGAACCCCCGGGCGGCCTGCTTCCCCCTGGATCCTCCCGCTGACATCCGCATCACGGTGAAGCCGGTGGGCGGGCTCGTGAGCTGGACGACGATGTTCCACGAGGGAGGGCACGCGCTGCACTTCGCGTGGGTGACCACGCCGCGGCCCGAGTTCAAGCAGCTCGGAAACTACAGCTTCACCGAGGCGGTGGCGGAGCTCTTCGCACGGGTGTGGGAGGAGCCGGCCTGGCTCGAGCGCTACGCGACCTTCGTGAGGGACGTGGGCGCCGGGAAGCACGCAGACCTGCTGCCCAAGGGCGTCAGGCCCCGCCAGGTCCCGGCTCTCACCAAGCCGCTCATGGCCTACATCATCCGGAACCGCTTGGCCTACAACCTCTACCTGGCCAGGCGGTACGGCTGGGCCAAGCTGGCCTACGAGACGGTGCTGCAGGGAGGGCCCGAGGCCTACCTGAAGGGCGTCTATGAGGGGAAGACCTCGGATCGCAAGGCGCTCTACCGCGAGCTCTTCGGGAAGGCCTACGGCTACGCCCTCGACGAGTCGGACACCGAGCAGTACCTCGCGGACGTGGATCCCTTCTTCTATGCGGCTGACTATACCCGGGCCTTCATGTTGGCCGATCTGCTTCACGAGGTGCTCAGGGAGAAGTTCGGCGCGAGCTGGTTTGCCAACCCTGGGGTCGGCACTTTCTTGAAGGGGCTCTTCGCCAGCGGCAACCGGGACGGCGCCGAGGAGGTGGCCCGTCAGCTCGGCCACTCCCTGGACTACAAGCCCACCCTTGCGAGGCTCGCCCGGCTCCGCGCGGCCGCAGACGGCCTGGCCGGGAAACGGCCGGGAAAGGCCGCGGCGGCGCCCGATTGCAAGCCCGTCGATGCCAAGGCCGGCAAGTGCAAGGTCGTGTACTAGCCGCGGCGCTTCTCCTTGGGGCGGCACTGGCCTGCACCTGCGAGGGGAAGTCCGAGAGGCCGGCTCGAGGCCGGGCCAAGGAAGGTGGCCCGGGCCCCGAGGCGGCCGGATCCAGCGGCGGCATTGCGCCCGCCTCCTACCGGCTGCTCCACCGGCTCAGGGGACACGAGCTCGGGGTGGAGTCCATCGCCTTCAGCCACGACTCGGCCTTCCTCGCCTCGGGCAGCTACGACAAGACCGTGCGGATCTGGGATCTCGCGAAGGGCAAGGTGGTCCGGACCTTCGATGGACACGACGCCTGGATTCCGACGGTGGTGTTCCACCCCAAGGACGCCCTGGTAGCGTCGGGGAGCGGCGACAAGCGCATCCTCGTGAACCGCTACAACAAGACCACCAAGCCCATCGAGATCAAGGAGCACAACGGAGTTCACGCCCTGGCCTTCGATCCAGATGGGGAGCACCTCGCCGCGGCTGGCTTTGGCGGCGGGTTGAGGCTCTGGCACCTCCGAAGCGGCGACTGGCGGCGTGAGTACAAGGGTCACGAGTCCGACGTGTACGCCGTGGCCTTCTCGCCTAGTGGCAAGCTCCTGGCCTCTGGGAGCGCGGATCAGACGATCCGTCTCTGGGACAGGGCGTCGGCCAAGACTATCCGCACTTTCTCGGGCCACACCGACTGGGTGCTCTCGGTCAGCTTCAACCGCGACGGCAAGATCCTTCGCTCGGTCGGGAGGGACGGCACCCTGCGAACCTGGGACGTGGCCACGGGCAAGCCGCTCGTGACCCATGTGGTCACGGGCGACGCCATCCACGCGGCCGACTTCTCCCACGACGGCCGGTTCATCGCCCTGTCCTCGGGCCGTCAGGTGAAGCTCCTCGACGCCAGGAGCGGTCAGGTGCTGAGGCGCTTCGAGGAGCAGCCCAAGAGCGTCACAGCCGTGAGGTTCTCCGCCGAGATGGGGAGGCTCGCCTTCGGAGGCAACGACGGCGTCATCCATGTGTTCTCCGCGGAGGCGCCGTGACTCGGCGGCCCTCGCCACCGCTCCTCCTGCTCGCCTCGGCCTCCCCTCGGAGGCGCTCGCTCCTTGGGGGCGCTGGCATCCGCCCCCTCATCTGCTCCGTCGAGGTGGACGAGGCGCGCCTCGAGGACGAGCCTCCCGAGGCCTACGTCTCGAGGCTCGCCCACCTGAAGGCCGAGGCCGGGCTGGGCAAGACCACGGCCACGGTCCAGGCCCCGGCCTCAGCCCAGGCCCCGGCCGTAGTCCCGACCATGGCCACGGTCTCCCCTGTCTCCCCTGTCTCCCTTGTCTCCCCTGTCTCCCCTGTCTCAGGCCTCGTTGCCCTCGGCGCCGACACTTCGGTGGTGCTGGATGGGAGGATCCTCGGGAAGCCCGGCGACGAGGCCGAGGCTCGCCAGATGCTCGGCGCTCTGTCTGGCCGCTGGCACGAGGTTTTGACGGGTTGGTGTCTGCTCGGGGTAGGAGCCCCCTCGGGGCGGCTGGAGATCCGGGCCCAGGGCGTGTCCTGCACCAGGGTGCGTTTCAAGGCCCTCTCCCTTGAGGAGCTCCGCTACTACCTATCTTCAGGGGAGTGGAGGGACAAGGCAGGAGCCTACGGGATCCAGGGCGCGGCGGCGTCCTTCGTCTCGGAGCTGCGAGGATCCTACACGAACGTGGTGGGGCTCCCGCTCGCCGAGGTGGTGGACGCCCTCGCATCGCTAGGGATCCATCCCGCGCCTCGAGATGAATTCGCTTTTCCGCCCGACTCGGGAGAGGGGAGCGCCGGGCAGTGAGCCAAGCGAGACCCAAGGAGACTTCGCGGTGAGCTTCGGCGTGGAGGCCAACCTTAGGCAGGTCAGGCAGGACATCCTGGCCGCCTGCGCCAAGGCAGGCCGGGACCCCTCCGAGGTGACCCTGGTGGCGGTCTCCAAGCATCAGCCCACGGAGGCGGTGCTCGAGGCCCTGGCCGCGGGGCAGCTCGACTTCGGGGAGAACTACGCCCAGGAGCTGAGAGACAAGGCCAGGGAGCTCGCCAGCGGGCCGCGTTGGCACTACATCGGTCCCTTGCAGCGGAACAAGGCAAAATACGTGGTGGGCACCGCTTGCCTGGTGCACACGCTGGACTCCGAGAAGCTCCTCGGGGCCCTGGAGGAGCGAGCCGCAGCCCTCGGGACGGGCCTCGAGGTGCTCCTGCAGGTCAACCTCGTCGAGGAGCCGCAGAAGTCGGGTGCGTCCCTCGGAGAGGTCGCGTCCCTGCTCGACGCCTTCGCGGGCGCCCCCCACGTCTTCTGCCGGGGCCTCATGCTGATGCCTCCCTGGGATCCGGATCCAGAGGCCGCGCGCCCGCTCTTTGCCGAGCTGCGCCGGCTCCGGGACTCCCTGGCCGCGACGCCGCGGCCGAACGTCTCGCTCACCCACCTGTCCATGGGCATGAGCCACGACTTCCACGTGGCCATCGAGGAGGGGGCCACGCTAGTGCGGGTCGGCACGGCGATCTTCGGCGAGCGCTGAGCGCCTTTCCTGGTCCAGGTCGGGAGAGCCCCGAGCGCACTTCTCGCACGTGCTTCTCGCACGGCTTGACCCCTCGTGGTGCCCTTGGTAGGGTCTGAAAATCGCAGGGTTTCCCAGGATGACGACCGCGACCACGAAAGATGAGCCCGAGCGGCTCGTCAAGCAGCACCTGGCGCTCGTGAAGCACATCGCGCTCGGGCTCAGGCAGCAGCTCCCCGCCGACCTGGAGCTCGACGATCTGATCTCCTGGGGCGTGCAGGGCATGCTCGAGGCCGCGGAGCGCTTCGAGGGGGAGAAGGGCGCCGCCTTCTCGACCTTTGCCTACTACCGCATCAGGGGGAGCATGATAGACGGCCTGCGAGCCTCGGGGCGCCTGCCCCGGTCCGAGATCGCCAAGGTCAGGATGTTGGAGAGGGTGGACGACTACCTGGAGAACGCCGCGGCCCAGGAGCGCGGCGCCGCCCCGGAGTCCTTGGCCAGGCGGAGCACATCGGACGTCCTCGGGCAGATCGCCAGACACGTCTCCGCCATCACGACGGTCTGCGTGGTCTCCCTGGAAGGGAGCACCTCTGGCGAGCTGCCGGACGAGTCTGCGACCCAATCCTTCGACCGTCTGGACACCCGCGGTTTCGCCTCCCACCTGGCGGGCGCCCTGGAGTCCCTCGATGACAAGGAGCGGCGGCTCGTGAAGCTCTGCTACTTCGGGGACTGCACCCTCACCGAGGCCGGGCGGAAGCTGGGCATGTCGAGGTCCTGGGCCTCACGGATCCACGTCAGGGCCATCCACAAGCTGCAGAGCTACTTCGCCAAGAGGGACAGGGCGGTGCCCGAGCCACCTCCCCTAGAGGAGTCCTGAGCCGATCGCCGTCTTTGGGTTCGAGCCGTGGATCTGGGGCAAAAATGGTCAGGTCTAGATCTGGGTCTGCAAGGTCTGGCGAACCGCTCCAGTGACCCGCTCCACGAGCTTCGAGAAGAGATCCACGCGCTGGCTGTAGCGATAGACCAGTGACTGCATGGCTAGGAGCTCTGCGGGCTCCATGTGGTCGCCCCTGCCGGCCCGGCGCAGAAACAGCTCGAGGCGCCGCTCGTCCGCCCTCAGGTCCGTGAGGACGCGCCCGATGCCCCCGGCTCCCTCTCCGGGGCCAGGCGGCCGCAGGGGCCCGGCTCCGCTCGGGCGCCCGTTCAATGAAGCGCCCAGGGCCGTGGACGTGGATTCGAGGGGCGAGTCCAGGGTGAACCTCGAGCTCGCCGCCGGCCCGGGGGGCGGTTTTGGAGCGACGCCCCCGGCGCCCATCGGCTGGCTCGGGGCGAGGGCGTTGGAGTGAGCGAGGGCGACTGTGAGGGGCGCGCTAGTACCTTCTGAGAACATTTGGGACCTCCCTTGGCTTGCCATACGTCCCCTGTTATCGGCGCCTCGGTCCGAAGGTTGCGCGAGGTCCGAGTTTTTTTTTTCGCTCTGGGCGCACCTCCCTGCTCTGGGCGCGTCCCTGCCCTGGCGCGTCCCTGCCCTGGCGCGTCCCTGCCCTGGCGCGTCCCTGCCCTGGCGCGTCCCTGCCCTGGCGCGTCCCTGCCCTGGCGCGTCCCTGCCCTGGCGCGTCCCTGCCCTGGCGCGTCCCTGCCC
>JAVEWA010000058.1:0-4415 GCA_034004785.1 Polyangia bacterium | reverse complement strand
GGCGCGTCCCTGCCCTGGCGCGTCCCTGCCCTGGCGCGTCCCTGCCCTGGCGCGTCCCTGCCCTGGCGCGTCCCTGCCCTGGCGCGTCCCTGCCCTGGCGCGTCCCTGCCCTGGCGCGTCCCTGCCCTGGCGTCAGTCATCCCATGGTGGCATAGTCTGCCCCCATCTTCCCTGAGAGGGCCCGAGACCGCGATGACCGAAGCCGCTTTCCACAGCCTGCTCGTGTACTCCTGGTTCGGCCTCGCGGCGCTCGTCTTCCTCGTGCTCTTCTTCATCGTGGCTCCCTACGGCCGGCACGGCCGCAGGGGATGGGGGCCGCAGATCCCCTCCACTCTGGGCTGGATCCTCATGGAGGCGCCGGCGCCCCTCGGCATGTTGGCTCTCTACTGCCTGGCCAGCGCCGAGCGAAGGGCGAGCCCGGTGCTCCTCGCCTTCCTCGCGCTGTGGCTCGTCCACTACCTGCACCGGGCCTTCATCTTTCCCTTCCGCATCCGCGCCCGAGGCAAGCTGATGCCCTTGGTGGTGGCGGGCATGGCCGTGGTGTTCAACCTGGGCAACGCCTACCTGAACGGCCGCTGGCTCTTCGAGCTGGGGCCTGCCTACCCGACGGAGTGGCTGTGGGATCCCCGCTTCCTCGCGGGCGCTGCGATGTTCGCCGCGGGCTTTGCCGTCAACCAGCACAGCGACTGGGTGCTCCTCCACCTACGGGGCCCTGGGGAGACCGGCTACAAGGTGCCGAGGGGCGGCCTCTACCGCTACGTGTCCTGCCCCAACTACCTCGGTGAGATCATCGAGTGGACTGGCTGGGCGCTCCTGACCTGGTCGGTGGCAGGGCTCTCCTTCGCGGTCTGGACCGCCGCCAACCTGGTGCCCCGCGCCATCGCCCACCACCGCTGGTACGAGGAGACCTTCGAGGACTACCCGAAGGAGCGGCGGGCGATCTTCCCCTTTGTCCTCTGATTCCATCCTTCTGGGGCAGTTGTGAGCCTGTGGTGATCGTCTCACGGGTTGACGACGTGGCCCATGAGGAGTCCGCCTCGGTGCATCGCTCGCTGGCCAATTCATGGGGCTGAACAGCTTGATCGGCAGCGTGCGAGCTGTTAGGTTGCGGCTCGTGTATCCGTCATAAGTTACAACCGCGGCTCTGGCGAAGGCGCATTGGCGCCCTCGCTCAGAATAGGGACAGGCCAATGTGGCAGAAACGCCACGTAGTAATGTCTGCCAATGGACCCTTGAGCACATTCAGGGTATGCCCGGCGAAGACTTACCGACAGACGGATGGGCTGATAACCGAAGGTCGGACAGTAGTTGAGCACTGCCAGATCGTAGGTGAGGTTGCGCGGGCGTTGATGTCGCACTATCCGGATTTGTTGCGTGGCGACCTTTTTCCGCCTGGGGCGGTGATGGCGGCGGCGGGGCATGATGTCGGCAAGGTCAGCCCGTGCTTCTACGAAAAACTGCGCCGTGCCTGTTCCGAAGGGCAGACTGCCCTGGAGCCGATGACCACCGTCAACCCGGCTCTGGAAAGGCAATGGGGTGGTCATGCCGGCGTCAGCCAAGTAGCTGTCAGGGCCCTCGATGCGCCGCAGTACGTTGCGGAGATTCTCGGCCAGCACCATGGCTACTCGCCGCCAGTTGCAGGGCTGAGAGCGGACGACGAGCTTTTCGGCGGTGAGACCTGGCAGCAGGAGCGCGCAGCGCTTGTGGCCGAGTTGAAGGCTCTGCTTGGTAGTGACTGGCCGCAGGTTGAGTCGGTGCCGCAGGCGCGTCTGCTGGCCGGGCTGACATCGGTAGCGGACTGGATCGGCTCGGGGTCTTTCTTCGAGGAGCCGACGCAGCCCTGGCGTGAGAGCATCGAACCCGCACTGGATGATGCCGGCTTCATACGTCCCGAATATCTCGCGGATCTTTCCTTCGAGCAGGTCTTCCCCTTTCCACCGCTCCCGGCTCAGCAACAGTTCATCGACGCTGTTTCTGGCCCCGGCGTTTACGTTCTGGAAGCCCCGATGGGCCTGGGCAAGACTGAGGCTGCGCTGTACGTCGCCTATCGCTTGCTGGTAACTGGCCAGGCCAGCGGCATCTATTTCGCTCTGCCGACCCAACTGACCTCGAACAAGATCTACGAGCGTTTCAACCCGTTCCTGAATAGCATTCTGGCCCCAGACTGTCGTCACCGAGCCCTGCTGTTACACGGAAAGGCATGGCTGCTGGATACCGAAATGGGCGAGGAAGGGCGTCCAGGGGGTGCCTGGTTCAATCATTCCAAGCGCGGTCTTCTGGCTCCCTTCGCGGTCGGTACCATAGACCAGGCGCTGATGGCGGCGATGAACGTCAAGCACGGTTTCGTCAGGGCCTTCGGACTTGCCGGCAAAGTGGTGATCCTCGACGAGGTGCATACCTACGACACCTACACCAGCACCCTGCTGGATGCCTTGGTCGAGTTGCTGCGCGAGTTGCACTGTACCGTCATCATTCTCAGCGCCACTTTGAATCGCGAACGTCGCCAGCAACTACTTGGTGCGAAGACCGAAAGGGATTGTTACCCGCTGATTTCAGCCGCTCCCTATCGCCAGATGTTCAGCGAGTGGCCGGTAGTGCCGGGAGAGCCTCATCCGGTGAATGTCAGGCTGCACGATGACCTGCCAGCGGCACTTGCCGAGGCACTGGATCGGGCTAGTTGCGGCCAGCAGGTGCTATGGATCGAGAACACCGTTGTTGAGGCTCAAGAACGCTATCTCGATCTGGCCGCCCGTGCCGCCGAGGTCGGGGTCGTCTGTGGTCTGCTGCACTCGCGTTTCACGGCCGATGACCGACAGCGCATCGAGGATCGCTGGGTCAGCCTTTTCGGTAAGGGTGGCTGGACAGAGCGGGCACGGCATGGGCGGATTCTGGTTGGTACGCAGATTCTCGAACAGTCTCTGGATATCGATGCCGACTTCCTGGTCAGCCGTTTTGCGCCGACCGACATGCTCTTGCAGCGTCTGGGCCGCTTGTGGCGACACGCTGGAACACCGCGTGAGCCGGGTGCTCGTTGCGAGTCCTGGATATTGGCGCCCGATCTGGAGAAGGCGATTGCCAGCCCTGTCTCCGCATTCGGCAGCAGCGCGCATGTGTACAGCCCCTATGTGCTGTGTCGCAGTCTGGAGGTCTGGCAGGGACGAGAGTCGCTGTGTCTGCCGCAGGATATACGGTCACTGATCGAGCAGACCTATGCCCAGCGTCAGGAGGACGGAGCCATGGCGCAGTGGCTGCACGAGCTGGACAACGGCACGCCGCGACGCAAGGGTCGCAATGCGCTGGCTCAGCTAGCTCGCGTGACTCTGGCCGAGGTTGGCAACACCCTGCCGGAGAGCAGGGCTCAGACCCGATATAGCGAGGTGGACAGTCACGAGGTGCTGCTCCTGCGTGCCGCAGTGCAGAAGCCGGAACAGAAGATGACCCGCCTGATCCTGCTCGATGGCCAGCAGCTACTATTGCCTTGGGAACGACACCAGCGGGACAAACGCGGCTGGCGCGAGCTAAGCGCCAGCCTGATGCGCCAGACCGTGCCGGTCCGCGTGCAGGATGCCCCCGAGTGCCTGCCCATCGAAACCTTGAACAAGTTTGGTTTTCAGCACTGTTTCTATCTGGGTGATCCGGCCTATGACGAGGCCATTCTGCGAGTGGCCCTGGTCGATGATGACGGTGTGCTGTGCGGTCTTCAGGGTGCGCAGGTGCACCCCAAATATACCCTGGGATATCGTGATGATATGGGTTTTCGGGTGATCAAGGAGCATTGATGAGCAGCATGGTTGACCGCTTCAATCTTGTCGACGAGCCCTGGATACCGGTTACCGGTGTCGGGCGCGTCAGTCTTCGGCAGGTATTCGAGGATCCGCAGTACCGCAGCCTCGGCGGCAATCCGGTACAGCGGATCGCCCTGATGAAGCTGCTGCTGGCTATCGCTCAAGCCGCTGCCACCCCAGCCGACGACAAGGCCTGGCGGGAGCTGGGAGCTGAAGGTCTGGCGCGCAGTTGCCAGGCCTATCTTGATCGCTGGCATGAGAGCTTCTACCTGTATGGCGAACGCCCTTTCTTGCAGATGCCGGACATTCGCGCTGCGGAACTGAAGAGCTTTGGCGCCGTACTGCCGGAGGTATGCACCGGCAACACTACGGTGCTCAATCATGGACAGGTCGAGCCCAAGCTGGACGATGGCGAGAAGGCGCTGTTGCTGGTCAGCCTGATGGCCTTTGCCCTTTCGGGCAAGAAGACCGACAACAGCGTTGTGCTGACTTCCGGCTATGCGGGCAAGCGCAACGACAAGGGCAAGCCTTCATCCGGCAAGCCGGGGCCTGCAGTGGCACACCTGGGGCTGCTGCACAGCTTTCTGGTCGGCTGCAACTTGCAGGAAACCTTGTGGCTAAATCTGCTGA
>JAVEWA010000693.1:0-3574 GCA_034004785.1 Polyangia bacterium | reverse complement strand
GGCGGTCCACCTCCCCGACGAGCAGGAGGAGCCGGCAGGTCGCGGCCTGGATCGTGGCAGAGAGGAGAGTGATCTCGTCCTCGAGGTCCTCGATGCTCCTCGAGTCGAGAGGGGTTGTAACCTCGGACGATGGTTTTGCGTTCATGCGCTATATATAGCATGGGGTGTTTTGGGCCTCCCAGAATGCCCGCCATGGGGAGAATGAGTCCCATGGGGTCGTTTTGGCGCCTGGCGAGGCTTTTCGGGCCGCATCGTCCGTCTGGCGCGGTCTGGGGGCTAGCGAGGTAGAGGAGTCACAAGCTTGGCGCGCCATGGCCAAAATGCCGTCAAGTAAAATCGACACAATGAGCGAATTATTATGTTCTGGCTTTGCAGAACCGGCGGCGGGCGGCGAGGCGCCCTGAACAAACCAAAATCAAAGGGGGAGAACTCGATTCCCCTGAGCCAGCCAGCCCTCGAGCCCGCCAAGCCGGGTGATTCGTGCTAGGCTTCCTGCCTCGGTTCATTTGCCCATGAAACCATGAGCCTGAGTCACGAACAGATCCTCGCGCTGCTGGAGGCCGCCGGCCTGACGCGGCCCGCAGCCGAGGAAGCAGCGGCCCGCGTCGCGGTCGAGCTCGAGCGCGGCGAGCGCGGCGCAGCCGGCGAGCGCGGCGAGCGCGACGAGCGCGGCGAGCGCGGCGCAGCCGGCGAGCGCGGCGAGCGCGACGAGCGCGGCGAGCGCGGCGAGCATGCCGAGCACGACGAGCACGACGATACTGGAGAGTACGGCGACACTGGGGAGGAGGCCCGCCTGGGCAGCCCGCCTGGCACCGAGGAGACCCTTCAGCAGCATGGGTTCCCGAGCGGCCCTGGGGCAGGTGGAGCCGGAGACGGCACCGGCGCCGGAGACGGCGATGGAGCCAGCGCAGGCGACTGGCCCGGGCCCGGGGCGAGGAAGCCGGGAGACGGCAAAGGCCGCAAAATAGGCCTCCTGCGCCCTGGGGAGCGGGTGGATCAGTACGAGGTCATCCGGAGCCTCGGGGCCGGGGGCATGGGCGAGGTCTTCCTGGCGAGGGACGCGCTCCTCGGGCGCCTGGCGGCCCTGAAGGTCGTGCACCCCCACCTGCTGAGCGCCGCGGGCTCGGTGGAGCGGTTCCTCTTCGAGGCCAGGGCCACGGCCCGCTTCAGCCACCCGAGCATCGTGACCATCTACGGCCTGGGGCAGGTTCGCGGCAGCCCCTACATCGCCCTCGAGTACCTGCAGGGGAGCACTCTCAGGGACCGCTTGAAGGGCGGCCCGCTGCCGCTCGGCGAGACGGTGGAGACCGCCAGGCGAGTGGCCGCGGCCCTGGAGGAGGCCCACAGGCAGGGGGTGCTGCACTGCGACCTCAAGCCCGAGAACGTGTTCCTGCCGAGGGACGGACGGCTGCGGGTGCTGGACTTCGGCCTGGCGAGGCTCGTGGAGGAGAAGCGGCTGCCCGTGGCGCCTGGCTCCGAGCAAGCCTCGGAGGACGGAGCCGGAACCAAGGCCGCGGCCCCGATCTCGGTCACGGCTACGGGCTCGGGCTCGGCGTCAGGCACTGCCCCGGGCTCGACGCCAGTCTCGGTCTCAGCCTCCTCCCTCCCGCCGGACCTGTCGCCCCGGCCGGAGACGACCCTGCGCGGGACCACGTCCTACATGGCCCCGGAGCAGTGGCAGAAGATGCCCCTCGGGCCGGCCACCGACCTCTGGGCCTTTGGAGTGGTGCTCTTCGAGATGCTCGCCGGCAGGCGGCCCTTCCTGGGCAGCCCGGTCGCGATCTACGAGCGGGTCTCGGCGCCCGACGCGGCCAAGCGGGCGGCCAAGGCCCTGCCGCCACATCTGCCTGCCGAGCTGCGGAGCCTCTGCCTCCAGTGCCTCGCCAGAGATCCCAGGGAGCGCCCAACCGCCCAGGAGGCGGCCGCCAGGCTGCGGGCACTGTCTCCCGAGCGGGCGGGACGGGCCCGAGACGCCGAGGAGAGCCCCTTCAGAGGCCTCCTGCCCTTCCGGCGGGATCACGCCGACCTCTTCTTTGGCCGGGATCCCGAGATCGCCGCCTTTGTGGAGCGGCTCAGGGGGTCCCCGCTGCTCGCGGTGCTGGGGCCCTCTGGCGCCGGCAAGAGCTCCTTCGTGCAGGCAGGGGTCATCCCGAGGCTCCATTCCCTCGGCGCCTGGGACTGCCTCGTGGTGCGGCCAGGCACGGCGCCGCTCCACACCCTGGCTGCCCGCCTGGAGCGAGGCCAGGACGAGCAAAGCGAGAGCGCGCCCGCGAGCCCTGCCCGGGACTCTCCGGAGGATGGAGACGGCTCGCCAGAGGGTGGTGGCTCTGCAAGGCTCCCCTCCGAGACGACCCTCGAGGCCCGGCGGGATCTGGCCGCGAGGCTGGGCGAGGAGCCGGGGCTCCTCGGCAAGCTCCTCAGGGAGCGGGCCGCCCAAGCAGGCGGCAGGGTGCTCCTCGTGGTGGATCAGCTCGAGGAGGTCTTCACCTTGACGAGGGACCCCGCGGAGCGGGAGTCCCTCTGCCGCGCCCTGCTCTTTGCCGCGGACGACCCGGAGGGCCCCGTGCGCCTGGTGCTGACCATCAGGGAGGATTTCCTCGGCCGCCTGGCCCTCTTCCCGGATCTCATCGCCGAGGTGTCCCGGGGCATCTTCGTAATGCGGACCCTGGGGCCAGAGGCCCTGGCAGAGACCCTCCGGGAGCCGGTGCTTCGCCGGGGCTACCGCTTCGAGGACGACTCCCTGGTGACCGACATGACGGCCGAGGTGGCAAGCGAGCCCTCGGGCCTGCCGCTTTTGCAGTTCGCGGCCACCAGGCTCTGGGAGGGCCGCGACAGGGAGAGGAGGCTGCTCCTCCGCTCCACCTACGAGGCGATCGGAGGGGTGGAGGGCGCCCTGGCGGCCCACGCCGACCACGCCCTGCAGGGGCTGGTCGGAGCGGCATCGGGCGCCGCCAAGGAGCTGCTCCTCCGCCTGGTGACGCCGGAGGGGACCAGGGCGGCGCGCAAGGAGGAGGACCTGGTGGCCGAGGCAGGGCCTGGAGGCCGCGAAGCCCTGGACCACCTGGTGGCGGCGCGCCTCCTGGTGAGCCGCCGCGGGGTGAGCGGCGCGAAGCCCGTCACCGAGCTGGAGCTGGTGCACGAGTCGCTCCTGCACCGCTGGGACCGCCTCCGGCGCTGGCTCGAGGAGAGCCGGGAAGACGTCCGGCTCCGCGCGGAGCTGGAGGGGGCGGTGGGGCAGTGGCGGCGCCGGGGGGGCCGGGACGACGACCTCTGGCGCGGACGATCCCTGGCAGAGGCCCTCGACTGGCGGGAGCGGCAGAGCGCCCCCCTCCACCCGGCAACAGACGACTTCCTGCGGGCGAGCGAGGCCCTGGCCCGCCGCTCGGCGGTGAGACGCACCCAGGTGAAGGCCGTCGCGGCGGCCCTCGCTCTCCTCCTGGCGGTGGGAGTCGGAGCCCTCCTGCGGGTGAGGCAGGGAGAGCTGCGAGCGAGGCAGGCCTGGGCAGCGGCGGAGAAGGCCCGCAGGGACGCCCGCTCCCGCCTGGCGGCGGCTCTGCTGGAGGGGGCCCAGACC
>JAVEWA010000057.1:0-17011 GCA_034004785.1 Polyangia bacterium | reverse complement strand
AGGAGACGCAAGGCGCCCTCGGAGAACTCCAGCGGCAGCTCGGTGAGCCCGTTGGTCTCTCGCTGCTTCGGAACCAGGTACTGCGTTGCGATGGAGAGTTTCTCCCACTCGGTGTAGCTGGGGAGCTCGATGATCTCCATCCGATCCTGGAGCGCCGGCGGGATGGAGTGTAGCGTGTTCGCGGTAGTGATGAAGAGCACCTGCGAGAGGTCGTAGTCCAGGTCGATGTAGTGGTCGTTGAACGCGTGGTTTTGCTCAGGATCCAGGACCTCGAGCAGGGCGGAGGCCGGATCCCCGCGGAAATCGGAGGAGAGCTTGTCGATCTCGTCCAGGAGGATGACCGGGTTGTTGGAGCCGGCGCGCTTCATTGCCTGGGTGATCTTGCCCGGCATGGCGCCGATGTAAGTGCGGCGGTGGCCGCGGATCTCGGCCTCGTCCCTTACCCCGCCGAGGCTGAGACGGACGAACTTACGTTCCGTTGCCCGGGCCACGGAGCGTCCGAGAGAGGTCTTGCCCACCCCTGGGGGGCCGACGAAGCAAAGGATTGGACCCTTGATCTTGCCCACTAGGGCCTGTACCGCCAGATACTCGAGGATCCGCTCCTTGGGCTTCTGAAGCCCGAAGTGGTCCTCCTCGAGGATCTCCGATGCGCTCGCGATGTCCTGGCTGTCCTTGGTGACCTCCTGCCACGGCAGCGAGATCACCCACTCGATGTAGTTCCGGACGACGGTGGCCTCGGCAGACATGGGTGACATGAGCTTGAGTTTCTTCAGCTCCTTGTCCATGCGCTCGGTGGCCTCTGGGCTCATCTTCTTGGCGCGGACGCGCTCCTCCAGCTCCTGCAGATCGGCCTTGAACTCGTCCCGCTCCCCGAGCTCCTTCTGGATGGCCTGCATCTGCTCGTTCAGGTAGTACTCCTTCTGCGTCTTCTCCATCTGCTTCTTGACGCGAGTCCGGATCTTGCGCTCCATCTGGAGGATCTCGATCTCGGCCTGCATGAGCTCGAGGAGACGCTCGATACGGGATTTGGGCGAGAGGGTCTCGAGGATCTCCTGCTTGTCGGGCAGCTTCAAGGTGAGCTGACCGGCGATGGTGTCCGCCAAGCGGGAGGGATCCTCCACGGACTGTACAGACACGAGCAGCTCGGGAGGGATGCGCTTGTTCAGCTTCACGTAGCTCTCGAAGGTGACCTTTATCTGCCGTATGAGGGCCTCCAGCTCCAGTGAGCTCTCCCCCTCGTCCTCCGCGTCCTGCACATTGACCAGGTAGAGGCTCGGATCGCTCGAGAAACCCAGTATCTGGACCCGGCGCCTCCCTTCGACGAGCACCTTCACCGTGCCGTCCGGGAGCCTCAGGAGCTGAATTACCGAGGCGACGGTGCCCGTCTGGAAGATATCCTCGGGCTGCGGGTCATTGGTTTTGGCCTGCCTCTGGGCCGCGAGGACTACCTCCTTCTGGGAGTCGAGGGCGCGGTCGAGGGCAGCGATGGACTTGTCCCGCCCCACGAAGAGCGGCACAACCATGTAGGGAAAGACAACCATGTCGCGGAGCGGAAGCAGGGGGAGCTCCGCGACGGCCGGCGCCCTGGGGGCAGAGCCTTGGGGTCCCTCCGGCGGTGGGGCCGGCTGGGCAGCCTTGGACTTCCTGGCTGGTCCACCTGTCTTGGCGTCGTCGTCACTCTTCTTGGGCATCTTTGAAGTCCTTGTGGCTTTAGGGCTCGAGATGAGCGCAGTAGGCCTCAGTCACTTTGCCGCGATCAGAGCATGGGTGCAAGAAATCGCCCCCTAGTGATGACAAGGTCGGGGTAGGACATTCGGAATCAGGCTTCGGCCGCCTGTTCGTCGGCGTACACGCGCATGGGCGGCGCGCCCTGGGTGACCGACTCTTCGTCGATCACCACCTCCCGCACCGATGGGTCCGAGGGGAGCTCGAACATGAGGTCTAGCAGAGTGGATTCCATTACCGAGCGGAGGCCCCGAGCGCCGCTCTTGAGACCCAGGGTAGCCTGCGCCACGGCTCGGAGCGCCTTTTCGGTGAACCTGAGCTTCACGTTGTCCATCTCGAAAAGGCGGATGTACTGCTTGAGGAGGGCGTTTCGAGGCTCGGTGAGGATCTGCATGAGCGCTTCCTCATCCAGCTCATGCAGGGGTGCCACTACCGGCAGCCGCCCCACGAACTCGGGGATCATTCCGAACTTCAGAAGATCCTCCGGTTGAACCTCCTTGAGGTACTCCCAGATACGCTTGTTGGCCCGGGACTCGACCACTGCGCCGAACCCGATGGACCGCTGGCCGATGCGCTTCTCGATGATGTCCTCGAGCCCGACGAAGGCGCCGCCGCAGATGAACAGGATGTTCGTGGTGTCAACCTGCAAGAACTCTTGCTGCGGGTGCTTTCGCCCTCCCTTGGGGGGGACGGCCGCAACAGTTCCCTCGATGATCTTCAGGAGCGCCTGCTGCACTCCCTCGCCGGAGACGTCGCGCGTGATGGACGGGTTGTCGCTCTTGCGCGCGATCTTGTCGATCTCGTCGATGTAGATGATCCCGCGCTGTGCACGCTCGACGTCGTTGTCGGCGTTCTGAAGGAGCGCGACGAGGATGTTCTCGACGTCCTCCCCGACGTAGCCTGCCTCCGTCAAGTTCGTCGCGTCGGCCAGCGCGAAGGGGACGTTGAGCATCTTGGCCAAGGTCTGGGCCAGCAGGGTCTTGCCGCAACCCGTTGGACCGAGGAGGAGGATGTTGGATTTCTGGAGCTCTACGTCCTCGTCCTCCAGCTCTGCGTCGATGCGCTTGTAGTGGTTATGCACCGCCACCGCGAGGATCTTCTTCGCTCGCTGCTGCCCGATCACGAACTGGTCGAGGACTCCCTTGATCTCCTTGGGCGTCGGCAGTGAGGCGAGCTCCAACAGGGAGCTCTCTCGCTGAAACTCCTCATCGATGATGTCGTTGCAGAGGCTCACACACTCATCGCAGATGTACACAGTGGGGCCGGCGATGAGCTTCTTCACCTCACGCTGGCCCTTGCCGCAGAACGAACAGGAGAGGTTGGGTGTCTTGGGTGTGGACATTCCTCGTCCGCCAGCTACTTCTTCTTGCTCTTGTCGGGCGCCGACTTGCGGTCTGGCTCCTCGGCGGGAGCTGCGACCATGCGTTCAAGGACCTTGTCGACCACTCCGTAGGAGATGGCCTCGCTCGCGTCCATGAAGAAGTCCCGGTCCGTGTCCTTGCGAACACGGTCAATGGCCTGTCCGGTGTGTTTGGCCAGGATCTCGTTCAGACGCTCGCGGTTCTTGAGGATCTCTCGAGCGCTGATCTCGATGTCCGAGGCCTGTCCAATCGCGCCGCCCTTCGGCTGGTGGATCATCACCCTGGCGTGGGGGAGGATGAACCTCTTGCCCGTCTCGCCTGCGGCCAGGAGCACTGCGGCCATGGACGACGCCTGCCCCATGCAGATAGTGGAGACGTTGCAGCGCACATACTGGATAGTGTCGTAGATCGCGAGCCCCGCCGTAACGACTCCGCCGGGGGAGTTGATATAGAGCATGATGTCCTTGTCCGGGTCCTCCGACTCCAGGAAGAGCATCTGCGCGATGACGATGTTGGCCACGGTGTCGTCGATTTCAGTGCCCAGAAAGACGATGCGGTCCTTCAGGAGGCGGGAGAAGATGTCCCAACCCCTCTCGCCGCGGTGGGTCTGCTCTATGACGGTGGGGATGAGCATCGAGCGCTGAGTCAATGACGCTTCTGGTCCGCGTGACACTGGATGGCTCCTTTTTTCCGAGTGGACGGCGTGGCTCGAGCGAGGCATTTCATTCGGTTGGGGTTTCGGTCTCCCTAGGCTCGTCCTCGCCACCCTTGGGGCCCTCATCTTCGGGCTCACTCGCTGCCATAACACGGGCTTTGGACAGGAGCAAGTCGATGACCTTCTCTTCCCGGATCACGACCCTGAGGGCCTCCGTATGGCCTTCCTTCTCGTACTCGGCCTTCAAGCGGGCCAGGCTCTCGCCCCGGGACTCCGCTATTTCGGTCAGGCGTGCGTCCAGGTCCTCGTCGCCGGCCTTGATCTCCAACTGGCGCGCCAGGGCGTCGGTCAGGAGCGTCTTCTTCACCTCGCGCTCTGCGCTGGCCCTGAAGGTGTCCCTTAGCCCCTCGTTGTCCATGCCGAGGGCGTCCCTGGGCAGGCCCCGCATCTGGAAGGCCAGGCGGGCCCTCTCCATCACCGAGTTGAGCTGCCTCTCCACCAGGGTGCTCGTGACCTCCATTGGGTTGGCCTCGACGAGCTTCTCCTCGATCTGTCGCCTCAGGTCCCGCTTGACCTCCTCCTCGGCGGCCTCTTTCAGCTTGGTCCTGACGACCTCGCGGTACTCGGTCAGGCTGTCGGCTTCGCCGGTGTCCTTGGCGAAATCGTCATCTATCGCGGGAACCTTGCGCTCTCGCACGGCCTGAAGGTCCACGAGGAGCTGGGCATTCTTACCTCGCCAGTCCTCCGGCGCCGTGTCGTCGAAGGTGAGCTCCAGATCCAGCTCGCCAGCCTCGGCGGGTTTGCCGCGCAGCTCTTTCGCCAGCCGCTGGGCCATGGCAGCCTGCTTGGGGTCCTTGATGCGTGGAGGCGTCTCATCATCCGGCGCTGGCATCAGGAAGCCGAGGTGCTCCATGCTGACCGCCTCGGCGCCAACCTTTCCCATGACGTCACAGTGGATGATGTGGCCAGTGTCGATTGGCGAGCCCTCCACCGGGAGGAACTGCGTGAGCTCCTCCTGCTTCATCTGCAGGTAGCGATCCACGTCCTCGTCCGTGATCTCGGGCTCCCGGCGTGTCACCTCGAGCCCTTCCCAGTTCTTGGCCTCGACCTGGGGTAGCACCTCCAGGGTGGCGCTGAAGGCGAGGGCCTTGCCCTCCTCGATGGCGCCCTCAGTCACGTCCCAGTTAGGGATGGGGAGCACCGGGCGGAGCTCCAGGCGCCCGATCGCGTCCACCAAGGCTTCCTGAACCAGGTTGTGGGCGATCTCCGCTGCAATGCGGGAGTGGAACATCTTCGCCAGAAGCGGCCGCGGGACCTTCCCCTTGCGGAACCCTTTCAGGGAGATGTTCTTGCCTAGCTCCACGTATGCCTCGTCCAGCTTGTCACGCACGGGCTCCCAGGCGATCTCGCCTTTGATAGTGCGGGTCACGGAGCTCGGGGAGTCCAGCTCGAGGCTGAGGCTTGCTTCGTCCATTTCTGCGTTATCCTTGTGTTTTCTTTCGTCTGGCCATTCGGGAGCCTTGTAGATACCACTCCTGGGGGCAGTGTCAAGGGCAGGACTAGGGCCGGGTGCACCGTCCATGATGGTACTTGCGACGCTATGGCGGCAGGGCCGTTTGTGGCGTCCGGAGTGAGGTAGCGAAACACCGAAGGTGGAGGGCTTGCTTCTGGTGGGCAGGCTCGAGGCGCGCTGGTTCAGGCCGGAGCCGCGAAGGCATCGAGGAACCTGTCGAGGATCCATTTGGTCCGCAAGGGGCTTTGGCCATGACAGGCGGGCTTTGATAGACTGGCCTCGGCCGCACTTCGTCTGGGGCGCAAAGCTTCGCGGGCGATCGGCGGCCCGAGGGTGCGCATGAAGACCAGAACATCCCATGGCAGCGGCCGCGTTGCGCCAGGCGAGCTCGGAGCGCTTGGTGAGGGTTCGGTGATCGAGGAGACGGCCCTCGTCTTTCACCCCGCGCGGGTCTTTCTCGGCGCTGGGGTGTATGTCGCCCACTACGCCGTGCTGCAAGGCTACCACTCAGGGGAGCTCCGGATAGGCGACGGCTCCTGGGTGGGGCCACACTGCCTCCTGCACGGGGCCGGCGGTCTCTTCGTGGGCAGGGACGTGGGGATCGGCCCCGGGGTGCGCATCCTGACCTCGGTTCACCAAGACCCGGGGGGCATCCAGCCGGTGATGGAGGGCGCCCTCGCCTTTGCGCCGGTCGTCATCGGAGACGGCTGCGACCTCGGCTGCAACGCTGTGGTGCTTCCCGGCGTTACCCTGGGCCGGGGCGTTCAGGTGGGCGCGGGCGCTGTCGTGACCCGCGACCTGCCTGATGGGGCAGTGGCCATCGGAGCTCCGGCGCGGGTCACGAGGCAAAGGTGAGCGAGCCTTTGGACTCGGAACCGGGAATGGCCGGGGCGCGAGGGAGCCTCCCGGGCGATGCCTCGGAGGCGCTATTTTCATCGCCTCGAGCGGGGTGGCGCACTCTCGGCCTGCCTCTCAGAGGGGTTCGGGGCGCCTGGATGGCCGCGGCGGCGGTGCTGCTCTACTTTGTCGCCACCATGTCCAGGGATCTGTCCTTCTATGACAGCGCCGAGCTCGCCATGGTGGCCGTCCAGGGCGGGCTTGGACATCCACTCGGCCAGCCCCTTCACAGCCTCCTCGGGTGGCTCGTGACTCGCCTGCCCTGGATCTCTCCGCTCCTGCTTCTGAACCTGCTCTCGGCGATCTTCTCGGCCTTGGCGGTGATCCCGCTAGTGAGCCTGGCCGAAGGCCTGGCGGGGCCCGGAACCCCCACGGCCCTGGGAGCGACTCGAGGCTCGGATCCTGGGATGCCCTCAAGCCGGGCCGAGCTGGTCATCCCCCTCGGCGTCGGGCTGCTGTTCATCCACCCCGTGTTCTGGGATAACGGCACCAGGGTGGAGGTCTATGCGCTCGCGTTCGCTCTCGGCGCCTGGGGCCTCGGGCGGGTGGCCGCCTCCCTCGTCCCCCGCCCAGAGGGTGGGGGCGGCTGGCTCGCCGCGGGGGTGGCCCTCGGCCTCGCGGCCTCGGCCAACGCCTACATCGCTTTCCTCGTGGCGCTGGGCATCACGCCGGCGATCGTTCTGGCGCTCCTTCGCCGCCGGCTCAGAATCATCTCGCTCCTTCGCGTCATCGGGGGAGGCATCCTGGGGCTCTTGCCCTTCCTCTACATTCCTCTCACGGCTTCCCGCGAGGACGTCTTCGTGTGGGGAGCGCCCACTGGAGGCGAGGCCCTGTCGCGATACCTCAGCAACGCGGACTTCGCGCACAACCGCGGCATGACCCTGGGCGTATTCTTCGAGCACCTGCTCGAGTGGTCCGGCTGGGCCCTGTCGAGCGGCCTTCTGCCGCTTCTGGCCCTCGGTCTCTTTGCCCACCTGCACAGGGGCCATCGGGCGGGCATCGGCCGCGGCTTCGGGGCAATCGCTCTGCTTGCCGCGATTTACTTCCTGTGCATCAACGTGATCTTCTTCCCCGAGGTGAGCGACTACCTCGGCTACCTCTCGCTCCCTGCGGGGGTGCTCGGCGCCGGCGCCGTGGCCCTCGTCTGTAGGGGCCTCCGGTCCCACGGCAGCCAGCGGTGGCTCATGGGCGTCCTCGGCGCGGCCCTCCTCGTGAGCATTGCTGGCGCGTCCCCCAGGATCCTGGAGCGAACCCGCCACCGGGATCGGCTGGCTCGAGTGCTCTCCGAGGGGGCCCTGGAGAACGCCCCGCCAAACGCCGTTGTCCTGGTGAGCTCGGATCACTGGGCGTTCCCGATGCTCTATCTGCAGGAGGTCGAGCGGCGTCGCAAGGACGTGGTCGTGCTTCCCCTCGGCCTCTCGGGCGCCTCCTGGTACTGGGCGCACCTCTTTCGCCGTCACCCCGAGCTCCGCCCCTTTGTCCTCAGGGCCTCGGGAGGCCGCGTGGGCCGGATCCAGAGGTTCCTCGCCGCAAACCCGGGCCGTCCCCTGCTATTCGAAGACTTCGCCACGGCAATGGCGCACGGCCCTCCGGCCTGCCCTGGGCGCTGGCTCATAGCAGACAAGACCGCCTGCGAGCAGGGCGGCTCCCAGGGCCCGGATCTGCTCACCCTGGCTCTCGAGAGACAGGTGGACCGGATCGGAGCCGGCTCTCCCCCGGCGGCGGCGGTGATCGCCCGGGTGTCCCTGGAGAGGGGTGAGCTGCTCTGGCGCTACGGGCAGCCCGCCGAGGCGCTGCGCGCCCTCAGGGCGGGGGTGCCTTCGGCCCTCCGGCCGCCGCTGCCTCCTGGCATCGAGGGCAGGCTCGGGCTTGCGGGGCGCCTCTCGGCGCCGCCCCTCGAGTGGCGCAGCCCTGTGCTCATAGGGCACTACTCGCGGAACCTCCACCTCGCCTCCAGGCTCCTTTCCGCGGCGGGCGCTAAGTCGGAGGCAAGAGCGCATCTCGAGGTCGCGGCTCGGGCAGGCCTGCCCGAGGCCCTGGAAGCCCTCGCGAAGCAAAACTAGTCGAGCGGGGGGCGCCGATGGCCGAGCCTGGCGGCAGTCGCCTGGCGGGGGGCGCCGATGGCCGAGCCCTGAGGCGGCCGGCTGGTGTTAGACGCTTGGCAACAGGTGCTCTGCGTCAGTCGCCGGGTGGCCTAGTCCTCGCGGTACACGGCGGCCTCGCCCCGGTACCAAGTGCTGCAACTCGAGACCTGCCCGTTGAAGATGCGGCAGCTCCTGTAGGCCCCGTTGCGAAAGACCACTGCCTCTCCCTGATACCAGCTTCCGCAGAAGGAGACCTGCCCGTTGAAGATGCGGCAGCTCCTGTAGGCCCCGTCGCGAAAGACCACTGCCTGCCCGTGATACCAGCCCCGGCAGAAGGAGACCTGTCCGTTGAAGATCGAGCAGCTCTTGAAGGACCCGCGGCGCGGGTGCGTGCGCACGGGCGGGGTGCCATGCGTGGAGTAGGGGCGCGGCACCGGGTCGGCGTATCCTGGGTCGGCGCTGGGCCCGGCCCCGGGCCCAGCTCCGCCATACCGGGGAGGAAGGGGACGCGGCGCCATGCGCCGCTGGTCCGCGGTGGTGCAGACGTAGTCGGCGTCGTTGGTGCAGTACTTCACCTTGCCCTCGCGTACGCAGCAGCGCCTGAGCGAGCCCCGTCGCTCGGTCACGGTCCAGCCGCTGTAGGCTGCCCCGCAGCCACTCAGGTGCCCGGCCGCGGCCACGAGACAGCTTCGGAAGACCTCGTCCTTGCAGACGACGGCTGCGGTGCCCCGGAACACGGTGGAGCCGCGGCCGAGGAGCTTGCCCCGGTCCACGGCGCAGCGGACGTAGCTCCCTGAGGGGAGCGAGGCGCCGCACTCCCTGGCGCCTGGAGTCGAGAAGATGTAGCCGTGAAAGAGGCCGTCAGGGAGCGCCGCCTGCTGGACGGGCAGGGTGGGGAGGCCCTGCGTCGGGCCCTGTCCTCCCACGCAGGGATCCTGTCCGAGGGGCAAGCTCGCCGCGGGGATATCTCTCGACGAGGTTCCAGGGGTGGGTCCAGGCGCGTTTCCCGGCGAGGCTCCTGGCCCTCCACCAGGCGCGGTGGCCGTCGCGCCCCCCTGCCCGGGCGAGGCAGGATCTGGCGAGGCCGGGCCAGCGCTCTTGGAGGTGCCCGAGGACAGGAGGCCGGCCGCTCCGAGCGCAGCGAGGGCCAGGGCGGTTGGGAGCAGGCGAGCAGCCCTGGGCCCGGCGCCCAGCGGTTTGGGTGCGTGGTGCGATCTCATGGCTCGTCCTTGCCAGTGTTTCCTTCAGTGTAGCGGCTCGGGGCGATGGACCGCAAGGGCCGGGTTTGAAGGGGTGATGCTTCTCGGGTGAGGTTCGACAACGCCCGATTGGAACCTCCGGATTGCCGGGAGCACCTAGTACACCGGGGGCTGGGCATAGGGGCTGAAGGGCTGAGCCCGCAGGCGGCGGATGGCCTCGTCGTCGTCCACGGGCGGGCGGTACTCCGCATAGGCGGCCACGCCCACCACGCCCACGTTTCGGTCACTGCCCGTGCGGGCGGCGTAGGAGTTTCGTACCGAGCCGAAGCGGAAGGCGGCCACCGTCTGGGTGCTGGTGCGAAATCCCTGGACGTGTAGCGACTGCCAGGGCGCGAGCACGTAGCCCCGCTTGCTATACGCGGCCCGCTGGCCGTCAATCACGTCCAGGCCGTCCACCGAGGCCACGATCTCCCAGCGCTGGGGCGTGTTGTTCCGGATGAGGATGCCGTAGCGATGCCCGTGGGCGCCCATGACGAGGGTGCGGCCGCCCTGCTGGAGGCCGGTGAGGGGGCGGCCATAGGCGTCAACGAGTTGCACGCTCACGCCCGCGCCGACCTGGAAGGGCGGGATGGCCCCGCAGCAGGTCCTCTGGAGCTGGCGAGCCATTGCTAGCAGTCCCATGTAGTCGTTGTAGTGGATGCTGACCATGCCCGCGGGCTGGGCCGTGGCGCGCTGGAAGCTCGTGAAGTTGACCCGCGACACCATGCGCTCGCCGAACACGGTGCCGAGCCCTGGCCGCTCCGCGGGCTGCTCCACCACGATCCGCTGGCGCGACTCGGACTCCTGCCGGTACACCGGGGGGGGGCTCGGCTGTGGCGGCCTGCTATCCAGGGTTTGGCCGCTTGGCGCATTGCTTGGGCCAGAAGGGGCTGGCGGCGGCACCGTGGCCTGCCCGCCCGAATCGGAGGCTCCGATCCGGCGGCCGATGGGAGCCCATCTGCTGCTGGCCGCTGGGGTCGAGGACTCTGTCGCGGGGCCATGGGCGGGCCCTGCCGACGGACCACTCCATGATCCCGACTCGCTCGAGCCATTGGAAGGCTGATACGCGCCCGGGTGATCCCCCGAGGGGGAGGTCCGGCCCCCCTCTCCAGGGTGCGCGCAGGCTGGAACGATGATGGCGATTGCCGCGAAAACGCTGAGGATTCTTCTTGTCATTGGGCACCTCTCACTTGGCCAATCTGCCAAGGAAACGCGCCCATGGGGCCCACCTTACACCTTAGGGTGTTCTCCTCCCCCAACGAAAGTCGGACAGGCTGGCCTTGGTCCCTCGGGTGTCGGGCCGAGGCCTGGGACGGGCCAGGTTCTTTCTTGGTACGGAACCTCGAGGGGCGAGCCGAGGCCTGGGACGGGCCAGGTTCTTTCTTGGTACGGAACCTCGAGGGGCGAGCCGAGGCTGGGGGCAGGCCTAGTGCTTCCTCAGCACCCCCGAGGCGCAAAGGGCGAGCTCCTTGCAGGGGCGCTTGCCCTTGGCCGCGAGGCAGTCCGCCACCTGGCGGGCCCGGGCCCGGTCGCGCTTCTTCAGGGAGGTGAGGGTGTCCCTGCAGTCGCTCCTGCAGGCGCCCTCGCTCTGGGAGCCACGGTGGCAGCGGCAGTAGCGCTCGCAGCCCACCCGGATGTCTCCGTCGGCGCAGCCGACGAGGGGCACGGCCACCAGGAAGAGCAGGGCGAGGAGCGTGAGGACGCGATCCATGGTGAGGGTTTTAGCAGCAACTGGCGGGGCGGGGAAGCCTGGGGCGAATGGGCGCATCTCGGGCAGGTCGGGTCTCGGGTGGGGCTCGTCTCGGGCGGGCCGGGTCACCGAGGAGGTTGCTCGAGCTCCTGGAGCAGGGCGTGCAAGGCGTCCACCTCTCCATCGGGTCCGCGCTTGATTAGCTCCCTGAGCAGCTCGAGCGCCTGGGGCCGGCGTCCCGAGGCCGCGAGCAGCCTCGCCAGGGCGAGGCCGAGAACTCCAGAGCGGGGCGAGGCCGCGAGGCCTTTTCTGAGGGAGCTCTCGGCGCGGCCAGCTTGGCCGAGGGACAGCAGGGCCTCGGCGTTCCAGCTCCGCGCCTCCACCGCCGCCGGGTGCCTCTCCAGGATCCTGCCGGTGTTTTTGAGCACCGCCTCCCAGGCGCCAGCCTCCCGGTCCAGCCTGGCCAGGCAGTGCAGGGCTCCCACGTGGTCAGGTTCGTCCTTGAGCACCAGGCCGAGCTCTGCCCTGGCCTGATCCGGGCGGCCCGTGCGCCGCATGTGCTTGGCGCGCAGGATCCGTTCCTGGTGACCATCACCCATCGAGGCAGACCGCCCCCTGGCAGATGGGGCCGGCTTCCCATGGCTCGTCATGCGCTCGGCCAGGACCCAGGCCGCGAGGGCCGCGGGGGCGCCCACCATGAGGGTCACCACGGCGAGGATCTTCACCCGCCTCAGCCGGCGAGCCCTGATGCAGCCCTGGCAGAGCGCAACCCCAAGCTGGCTGCTCAAGCACTTGTCGCAGAACTCCTGGCCGCAGCGGCGGCATTGGCCTTTGGAGGGGGCTTCCGGATGAACGGAGCAGGGGAGGGGCCCGCTCATTCCACCTTTGGGACTTCGTCGGAGGCGGCGGCTGACTGGTCGGGCGCCCCAGGCGCAGCGGGCTCGGAGTTCGAGTCACTCGAGCCGGGCTTTTTCGGGGCGGCGGTGCTCTCCAGGAGGGCGAGGATAGCCGGGTCGGAGCCATACACGTCGCTCTCCTGGTGGAAGTCCAGGAAGAGCAGGTAGGCAGCCACCTCCACGGGATCCCTGGTCCGAGCTATGGCCAGGGCGCCCTCCCTGAGCACCTCCGCGGGCACGGTCTTGGTGAAGGTGTCTTCGGTCTCGCCGCCTTGGTGCTTCACGCCCACCCGGTCCAGGTACTCAACGAGCATCGGCCTTCGGTGGTAGAGGAGCCACTCGTAGAGCAGGCTCTCGGCGAGCTCGGCGTTGTCCTGGTCCAGCCCCTTCTGGACTCGGTCGGACCAGAGTTTCCTCTTGGCCTTCTGTGAGACCACCCGGGCCGAGGACTTGGGGTTGAGCCCCCCCTTGCGCAGGGTCGTCTTTAGCTGGTTGGAGTTGAGCTCCTCGCAGATGGAGAGGATGCGATCCTGGCCGAGCTTCTTGCAGATCTGGAGCGGGTGCATTGGTTCGCCTCGTTGGGGAACGCCCCGGAGGGTCGAGGGATCCGGGGCGGCCAAGCCGGGTGACCATAGGCCGGAGCCCCTGCCTGGGTCAAGGCGAAGCAACCTGTGTGAAGCAACCTGTGGGAAGTTGCGCCTGGATCAGCCCTGTGGGCCTGCATCCCCATCTGAAAAACTGTCCGTCTTGAGGGAGATCAGGCTTGAGGGGGATAACCTCCGCCCTGTCCTTGAGGCGGGTATCCGCCGCCCTGTCCCTGAGATGGATAACCGCTGCCCTGTCCCTGAGGCGGGTAAGCGCCGCCCTGTCCCTGCTGGGGGAATCCACCTTGCTGCTGGTATCCACCCTGTTGTTGGTACCCGCCCTGCTGCTGCTGCGGGTAGGCTCCCTGTTGTGGGGATTCACCCTGTTGTGGGTATTCACCCTGCTGCGGGTAGGCGCCCTGCTGCGGGTATTCACCCTGCTGCGGGTATGCGCCCTGCTGCGGGTATGCGCCCTGCTGCGGGTATGCGCCCTGCTGCGGGTATGCGCCCTGCTGCGGGTATGCGCCCTGCTGCGGGTATGCGCCCTGCTGCGGGTATGCGCCCTGCTGCGGGTAGCCACCAGGGGCGCCGTAGGCGGGGTAGCCTCCCGGGACATAGCCTTGGGAGGCGAGGATCTTGCCTCGCACAATGGCCCAACCGATGGCCGATCCTGCCACGGCGAGGCCGAAGCCGATGCCGGTCATGATGAAGAGTCCCGCCGCGGCAGCGCCCTCCTTGCCCTCGCCCGAGGAGGAGGTGGCGGCAAGGAGCACCGTGGAGAGGCCCAGGGGCACGATGCCGAGGCTGCTGGCCATGAGGAGCCGCGCCGGGGCGCTCATCTGGGTCACGAGCCCGCCCACGAAGGGCGAGACCGCGAGGGTGATCAGGATCGCCGCCGTCATATCGTCCGGGCTCCCGATCTCGCCGGAGAGCAAGACCACCGCCAGCAGGGTGAAGAGCGAGGCGAGGGCCCCCATGGTGACGAGCGTGGAGTACCAAGCCCAGACGAAGAAGTTCCGCGACGGGGGTGCGTCATCGGCGCCGCCCAGCTCACCCAGGATGGCCCCTCCAAAGCCCGAGACCAGGCTGATGCCTCCGAGCAGGAGCGCCATCTTCGCGATCTCCTCAGGGGCGAGCTTGAAGAGGAACTTGCCCACGGGGGTCACGAAGAAGAAGAGGAGGATCGTCGCCACCATCAGCAACGCGCCGAGGGCGGGCTCGATGTAGGAGCGGTGGGGGCTGGCCTTGCCAGTGAAGAAGCCGCCGAGCAGGCCTCCGAGGGCGAAGACCAGGTAGCCCACCCAGTCCCCCTTCAGCTTCAGTATCCCGGCCAGGATGCCGACGAGGACCACGCCGCCGAAGATCATGAAGTAGGCGGTGAAGATCCAGCCCAGCGAAAACTTCCGCGAATCCGAGTGACTCATGGGGCCCTCCACCACGGCTGGCCTCATCGGCGCCAGCCAGCTCAGAAACCTCGTCTCGGGGAAGGAGCGGTCCTTGTGACTAGGACCAGTCCCTGGCCGGGTGCAGCTTGCCCAGTGTCGCCCGAGATTGGGCTGGATCATCGGTGATCAGAGCCCATGGGTCAAGGCGGGTTATGGCCTGACAGATGGGATGTGGCTGTGGTCTTGCCTATGGAGAACCATTCGGATCCCTCACGCCAGTGAGTTTCGCACCAAGGAACGCCCGGGCTCGCGGGTCCCATGTCCAACACATCGGAGAGGGTAGCCATGGAGAGCCGCGAGATCCTCGTATGTTTATTGGCCGCTGCTATTGCGGCGGCGAGCTGTGGGGAGTCGTCTTCCAAGCCCATCGAGAAGCGAATTCGGAGCGACCGCGTCGCCTTGGCAGGGGGAGGCGGCACGCCAGCCCTTGCTCTGGTCGAGGCGCCCGCGGTGAAGCCCATGCGGATGGACAGGGTGCTCGAGGTGGTGGACGAGAAGGTAGCCGGCCTACGCCACTCTCGCCTCGGGTACTCCTACGCTTCGAGGCCTCGCCCAATGGGACCGGACAAGACCGAGGCGCCCTACCTCCATGTGGAGGGGCACCCGGAGGAGCGAGAGACCCTGCCCCTCGAGTCCACCCATGCCAGTGTGGACATCGCCGGGGTCATGGCGAAGGTCCTCGTCACCCAGGTCTTTAGAAACCGCGGCAAGAGCCCCATCGAGGCGGTCTATGTGTTCCCCGGCTCCACCCGCGCGGCGGTGCATGGCATGCGCATGCGGATCGGCGAGCGCACCGTGGTGGCTCGCATCCGGGAGCGGGAGGCGGCGCGGGCCGAGTACATGGCCGCAAGGCAGGCCGGGCAGCGCGCCTCGCTCCTCCAGCAGGAGCGGCCGAACGTGTTCACCATGCGCGTGGCGAACATCATGCCGGGGGATCGCATCCAGGTGGAGCTCGTCTACTCCGAGCTCCTGGTGCCCGCAGACGGCGTCTATTCATTCGTATATCCATCGGTTGTGGGCCCCAGGAACCCCTTGGGAGCGAGCCCCAAGGAGACCGCCTGGGTGGCGAACCCGCATCTCGCCCAGGGCAAGGCCGAGCCCTATCGCTTCGACATCAAGGTCCATCTGGAGAGCCCCATTGGGCTGAAGGAGGTGAGCTCTCCCTCGCACCGGGTGGCCGTGACCTATGCCTCGACCAAGGTGGCGGACATCTCCCTCGAGCAGGGCGGTGGTGGCAACCGGGACTACGTGCTCCGCTACCGTTTGGCTGGTGATCGTATCGAGAGCGGGGCCATGGTCTACGACGATGGCAAGGAGCGTTTCTTCCTGGCCATGGTCGAGCCCCCGATTAGGGTGGCCACGGGGCAGATCCCCTCGCGGGAGTACATCTTCGTGCTGGACGTGTCGGGCTCCATGCACGGCTTCCCCCTCGACACAGCCAAGCAGCTCATGAAGGACCTGCTCGGCGGCCTGCGCCCTTCCGATTGGTTCAACGTGGTGCTCTTCGCGGGCCAGGCAGGAACTCTGCACCCTCGGTCCATACCCGCCAGCCCGGGGAACGTGCGCGAGGCACTCGAGTCCCTCACTCGGCTCCGGGGGGCAGGGGGCACCGACCTCATGGACGCGCTGCGCACTGCCTATGCCCTCCCGCGCCCGCAACCGAAGGGGCTCTCCAGGTCGATCGCGGTGATCACCGACGGCTACGTGGCGGTGGAAGCCCAGGCCTTCCGATACATCCAGAAGCGGCTCCACGAGGCCAACCTCTTCTCCTTTGGCATCGGCTCCTCGGTGAACCGCGATCTCATCGAGGGCATGGCCAGGGCCGGGCTCGGGTCTCCATTCGTGGTGCTCGAGGCGAAGGGTGCAGCCGAGGAGGCCGCGCGGTTCCGGGAGTACGTGGCAACGCCCGTGCTCACGAGCATCGAGGTGGCCTTTGACGGTCTCAAGGCCTACGACGTGGTGCCCGCGAGGATGCCCGACCTCCTCGCGCAGCGGCCGCTCATCCTGTTCGGCAAGCTGGAGGGAGACGGGAGCGGCCACCTGAGCCTCCAGGGACGCACCGGGAGCGGCCCCTGGCAGCAGCGGCTCGCCATCGACCCTGCCGCGGCCAGGCCAGCAAACGCGCCCCTGCGCGTGCTGTGGGCCCGCAAGTGGGCCGAGAACCTCATGGACCAGTACGCGGCCCTCGGCGGCGACGCCCGGGTCCAGGAGGCCGTCACGAACCTCGGTCTCGGCTACAGCCTGCTCACCCGCTTCACCTCCTTCGTGGCGGTGGACTCCGAGGTGGCGAATCGCGGCGGCCAGGGCGACACCGTGAAGCAGGCCCTGCCCCTCCCAGCGGGCGTCTCGAACCACGCGCTTCCTCCGCATGGTCACTTCGGCCTTCAGGGGGGAGGCGGCGTCCTGTTCAGGGGCGGCTCGCCTTCCGGCATGGGTGGTCTGTCCGCGCCCACTCCTGCGTCGGGGGCAGATCGCGCGGCGGGTGATACCGGCCTTCAGGATCTTCTCAAGCAGGCAGGCGGATCCATCTCGAGTGACCGCCCTAGAGCGATACGAGTCAATATCATCCGCGTGTCCAACGTGTCGAACGACCGCTTCGTCGCCTACACCAGGAACGCCGTCGAGCATGTCTGCCGTCACTGCGTCAATGAGAACAGGTTCACCGGCCGCCTGGTCATCTACATTGACCCCCAGGGAAAGGTCCGCATAACAGGCGGCTCCGCAGCTCTTCGCGACTGCCTCACGCGCCGGCTCTCCGTGAATCTCTTCCGCCTCACCAGGCAATCGGGGTACTTCGTGCAGAATGGCAAACCCGCGGTTGTGACGGTGACCATCTCGTCCTAGAAGCACCTCTCGGGACAAGTCGGTCGAGGGAGGAGGATGGAGAGAGGGCGAGGCCTGGGGATCGCCGCGTGACAGCCCA
>JAVEWA010000692.1:0-3599 GCA_034004785.1 Polyangia bacterium | reverse complement strand
GATGTCCCAGAGCCGGGCCCCGAGGAGCGCGCTCTCGAAGATCGCCATGCCGATGGTGAAGACCTGATCTCCCATGGGGCGGCCCCTTCGGCTGCCCTTCACGAGGAGCCGCTCTGGATCCGGGGCTGCGTCGAAGAGGGCGAAGCCGCGCGCCGCGTCCAGGGGGTCGGTCTGGAGATCCGCGTGGGTCCAGCCGAGAAGGTCTCCTCGCGTCGCGGCGAGGCCCTCCAGTATTCCCTTGCCGTAGCCCTGGTTCACCTCCACCCGGATGCTCCTCATGTGGGGTCGGGTGGGCAGGAGCTCGCCGAGGACCTGGGGCGTTAGGTCGGTGGAGCCGTTGTCCACGAGCAGCACCTCGGTGCGCCCGTCGTCGAGGGAGGCGCAGCGCTCGATGAGCCCTGGCAGGCTCCTGGCCTCGTCGAGGCAGGGGATCACCAAGGAGCGCTTCATGGCAGGAGCTCCCGAGGGGCGGGGCCCGGGCCGGTCATTGCTTTGTCCGGGCGGCCTCTTCCTGGGAGGGCCGTTCATGGCAGGAGCTCCTCCGGGTCTGGCCGGGTGAGGGCGTAGCGCAGCTCGAGCTCCTCCAGGCTCTGTGGGTCCACCCTGGGATCCGCCTCCAGCCGGTAGGGGTGGGCGTGCCACTTGTGGAAGCAGGACTGGTAGTACTCGAAGGTCCTGAGCTCCTCCGGGGTTCCCCAGCAGAGGTAGCGCTCCACAGGGAAGGAGACGCAGGCGAGGCCGAGGGACAGGGCGTCCTCGATGGCGCTGTCCACGTAGAGCTCGCCGTTGACGCGGGCGTTCCTGGCAAGGAGCCGAGCCGCGGCGGCCGCGAAGTCGCGGGCTCTCCTGAAGGTGAAGGTCCCGAGGATGACCGGATCGGTGGAGGGGGAGCCGAGGGGCTTCTTCACCGACACCCCGGTGATCCGGCCCTCGGCTTCGATTACCCAGCCGTACTCCTGGGGGCGTCTGGCAGCGCCAGGGAAGCCGCGGACGGTCCAGACCAGGACATCCACGCCAGGATCTCCGAGGAGGGCCTCGAGGGCGGCTGGGTCGTAGATGGCCCCGTTGTCGCAGGCCCCTATCGTCAGGGGGGCGTCGGGGTCCAGCTCACCAAGGCCAGCCAGGCAGGAGCGGGCCTGCCCGTCCGTGGGGCCAGCGAGCTCGGTGAAGCCCACGGCCGGCCCGAGCGAGCCGAGGCCGGCGCGCAGCTCGGCGAGGTCCCCGGGCGAGCCGAGATCGCGGCGCAGGACGAAGTGGTAGCGCTCGGGCCTCGGGAGATCCGCAGTGGCCTGGAGCGCCATGGGCCGGCCCGACACCGGGATGAGGGGCTTGGGCCTCGAAAAGCCGGCCTGCTCGAAGCGGGCGCCGCTGCCCGCCATGGGGACCAGCACGGCGCCCCTCTGGGCGGTCCGCTCGGGCCTCGGCCGCCCGAGGAGCCTGAAGGTGTCCGAGAAGTACAGGTACTCGGCGAGATCCTCGGGAGTGCCCCACTGGAGGAAGTGCTGCAGCTCGTAAACGGCGATGCCGAGCCCCCGCTCGAGGAGCGGGCGGTAGGCCAGGCTCACGTAGTACTCCCCCTGCACGGTCAGGCGGCGGGCGAGGGCCTCGTCGAAGGCCTCGCGAAGGAGCGCTCCAGAAGAGAAGTAGTAGGCGCCGCTCGAGGCCCACTCCTCCATGGGGCGGGACGTGAAGGGGGCCTTCTCCTGGATCTCCCGGGCCCAGCCTCCCTCGTCCCTCACGTAGGCGAAGCTCGTGCTCCTGAGCATATGGGGGTGGAAGCCCCGATAGCATGGGATGCAGCCGTCACAGGCGGTCCGGGCGACGAAGGCCTGGAAGTGCTCCCAGTCCCAGGTGCAGCCGAAGTCGCAGTAGTTCACGAGCACGGGCCGAGCCGGGTCGAGGGCCTCGTAGCACCTCGACACGGCGTGGACCGGGCCGAGGCGGTGGGGCTGGATCGCCGCGATGCGGCCCTTTGGGCAGAGGGCCTCGAGGGTCTCGCGCAGGCGGAGCCCTGGGCTGGCGAGCTGCTCCGAGTTGCAGATGAAAAGGACGTCGGTCGCGCCGGGGAAGAGGTCCAGCACGTGGGCGATGATGGGGCGGCCCTCCACCGGGATGAGGGGCTTGGGCACCTCGTAGCCCGCCCTGCGGAAGCGGTCGCCCGAGCCGGACATGGGTATGACGATCTGGATCTCGGGCCTCACAGCCATGGCGCTCCCTGGCGGCCTGGGCCTGCCCGTTTCGCTCGGCGCGTCAGCCATGGCGCTCCCTGGCGGCCTGGGCCTGCCCGTTTCGCTCGGCGCGTCAGCCATGGCGCTCCCTGGCGGCCAGGGCCTGCCTGTGCCGCTCGGCTTCCCAGCCCATGAGGCTCGACACCTCGCCGGGCGAGAGGGCTCGAAGATCCCGTGGATCGTGGATCCGGCGCCCGAGCTCCGCAAGGCACGAGAGCATCTCCTGGGCTGCGTCGGTAATGCCAGGCCGCACCAGCACTCCCATGCCGGGCGCCACGAGGAACGAAGGCGCCGCTCCGTGGATCCGCTGGTGCTCACCTAGCGCTCGCTTCAGGCGTTCGTCGTAGGAGAGCCCCCGATCAGACGGCAGCTCTGGCAGGCCAGGTCCAAGGAAGACCACGTGGTCAGGGTATAAGGGCCCGGCCCGTGCAACGGCCAGGGAGATCGGGTCCAGGGCTAGCTCGTGCACCGAGGGGTCCTTCGGCATGGCCCATCCGGCGGCCAGGGCCCAGGACACGAAGCCTGGCGCGGGCGAGCCTCCAACGCCAACGCCGGGTCCTTTCCGCACGTCCCTGTGCAGGCGCCTCTCGACCTCGGTGAGCAGCGCCCAGGCCTCGTCGCAGCTCTCGGCGGCGATCACCAGGCCGTGATTTGCGAGGACGAGCACCGATGGCAGCAGGCCAGCCTCCTCGATTGTCCGCCCTATGGCCATCGTGAGGGCTCCCCCTGGCCGCGCGTAGGGCACGAAGCTCCAGGCGAGCCCCTCGAGCTGCGGCGCGATTGCCTCGCGGGCTCCCGCGAGCACGGCCCAGGCGAGGGCCCGCACCGAGTGGACGTGCAGCACCACGGCCTGGGGCATCAGGGCGTGCAGCGGGGTCTCGATGGAGGGACGCCTGCCAGAGCCGTCCTCGAGCCCGGCCCAGTCTGGCTCGGCGTCAGTCCTGGCGTCGGCCCTGGCCTTGGCCCAGGCCCCATCCCCATCCCCATCCCCATCCCCATCCCCATCCCCATCCCCGGCCTTGCATCTCCTGAGCACCTCGTCGAGGTCGAGCCGCAGGAAGATCTGCTGCTCGCAGGCCTTAGCGAGGCTCGTGCCAGAGGCCTTCACCCATAGGACGCCGCCCTGCTTGAGGCTCGTGTTGCCCCCCGGGCCCTGGACGAGGAGGGGATCTGCGCCGATGCGCGCCGAGAGCTCGCAGAGCCGCTCTAGCTCGGCTTCTCCCGCTCCTCGCGTGCCGGACGCACCGGACGCACCGGACGCACCGGACGCACCGGACGCACCGGACGCACCGGACGCACCGGACGCACCGGACGCACCGGACGCACCGGACGCACCGGACGCACCGGACGCACCGGACGCACCGGACGCAC
>JAVEWA010000691.1:0-3609 GCA_034004785.1 Polyangia bacterium | reverse complement strand
GCATCGAGAGGCGCCTGGGCCGCCCGGACACCCTCCCCGGCGGCCTCTGGCCGAGGCTCGCCTGGGTTGGAGCCACCACGGCCGCGGGCCTCGGCGCCATGACCGCGGTGCTCTTCATGCTGTTCGTCAATCCCGGGATCGGCGTCGGGCTCCTCGGGGCCTATTGCCTGCTCTTCGTGCTCGCACCTCAACTCTTCCTCGGTGGGCAGCGAGCCTCGATCGCTTCTCCAGCGGTCGCCGCTCCTGGCGGAGGGCTCCCCTGGCTGGGGGACATCGTCCTGCTCATCGCCCGGCGAAGGGTCTTGCTTCTCCTCGCAGCCGCGGCCCTCACGGCGGGGGCCCTCTTCCTCGGCCAGAAGGTCTCGGCCAGGTTCGACGTCAAGGAGTTCTTCTCTCCCGACTCGGACTTCGTGGTGGGCCTGGACCGCTTCGACCGCCACTTCGGAGCGCGCAGCGGTGAGCCGGCGCTAATCTACATCGAGGGCAAGCTCGGTGACCCGGCTGCGGTCCGCGCCATTCGCGCCATGGTCGCCGAGCTCCGCGCCTCCCGCTCGCCCGGCCTGGCCAGGGACAGGGAGGACCGGCTGCAGCTCGAGGCGGGCCTGGTGGAGCTGCTGGAAACCCTGCAGAAGCACCCCGACGCCCAATTGGCCATCACGAAGAAGACCGGGGTCGCTCTCACCGACATGGACCAGGACGGGGTCTTCGACACGCCGGAGCAGCTCGACGCAGTGTATCGCACGGCCCTCGAGGAGGGCTTGCACAGCGGCGGCCGGGCCATCCTGCCGAGGCATCGGGTGCGCGGCCTCCTCTGGCGCTCTCCGGATGGCGAGCGCGTGGCCACCAAGCTCGACCTCAGGATCCCTGGAACCCGCTCCCAGGAGAGAATCGCCTTGGCCAGTGGCGCCGTGAACCCGCTGGTGAAGAGCCTCGGCGCCAGACTTCGGGAGCTGGACCCCGACGCGAAGGCGGTCTTCACGGGCCAGCCCATCGCGAGGCAGGCGACCCTCGACGCCGTCATGAGCGCCTTCCGCTTCTCCCTCCTGGTGGCCCTGGGCCTCTGCTTCCTCCTCGCTGCCATCTTCATGAGGTCCATCCGCTACGCCCTTGTGAGCGTGGTTCCCATCCTGCTGGTGGTGGCCTGGCTCAACGCCTTCATGTTCCTGGCTGGCTACAACCTCAACGTCGTCACCGCCACCATAGGGGCGATCTCCATCGGAGTGGGGATCGACTTCGCCGTCCACTTCGTGATGCGCTTCCAGCAAGAGCTCCGGCGGGGCGCGCCTTGCGAGCCTGCCCTCGCCGTCACCGGAGCCAGCACTGGCGGGGCCCTCATGGGCTCCGCCCTCTCGAGCGTGGTGGGCTTCGCTATCCTCGCCTTTGCCCCTATGCCCATGTTCTCGTCCTTCGGGCTCCTCACCGCGGTGATGATCCTCATGGCCGCCGTCGCCACCCTGCTGGTGCTGCCCTCCTTGCTCCTGCTGGTAACCCCGAAGAGGAGGCCGGGTGGGGAGTCTCCTCCCCAGGCCTGACCCAGCCCGTTCCCTGGCCGGAGAGGCGACATCGCCCGCCCGGCAAGGCGCCGTGCCCGCCGGCCAATAGGGGTGAAGATGCCCGGTCGGGCCCGATCCTCATGTGAGATCTCCACAGCTGAAAAAGCCTGTTTTCCTGGTATAGTAGGGCGGGCAGCGCGTCGATGGCCCCAAGGCTCCATGAATCGACCAAGTGGACTGACCCCCGTCTCCCCGAGTGAGTTCTTGGCCACCCCTGCGAGGAGACCGCCAAGGGCCCCGCTCGCCATATGCCTCAGACGACCGCTCGGCGCCCTGCTCGCCATCTGCCTCCTCGAGGCCTCATGGGCCCCCGCGCCCGCCTGGGCCGGCGGTTTTTTCCTGCCCACGAGGGGAGCGCGAGCCCTGTCCCACGGAGGCGCCACCGTGGCCTCTGGGGACGACCTGAACGCAATGTGGTCGAACCCGGCCACTCTCTTCCGCTCGAAGGGCCTGGTGGTGGTCTGGGGCGACCTCGGGCTCATAAACCTGGACACATCTTTCAAGCGGGAAGAGAGCGGCCTGGTGAGCTCCCTCGACGATCGCTACCCGAGCGGGTTCCCCAAGGTGACAAGCAGCGTCTGGTTCCCAGACCCCGCCCTGGCCATCGGCTCCGACTTCGGCCTCAGGCAGTGGATGTTCGTCCTGGGGGTATACGGCCCCTACGCCGGCGCCACGCGCTGGCCCGACGACGATCCGCGCTGCGGCCCCGGCCAGAGCGCCTCGGCCTGCGCCACCCAGTGCTACCAGGACCCGGGATCCTGCAGCTGGAACCTTGGGCCCCAGCGCTACAGCCTCATCGAGCCAGAGCGGAGCCTGCTCCACTACCAGGCCACCGCCGCCTTCAGACCCATGGATCGGCTCGCGGTTGGAGCGGGGATTTTTCTCGCCAGCTTCATGATGCGGGAGCGCATGAAGATCTCGGCCTATCCGGGCATCTTCGGCTGGGCCGAGGATCCGGCCCTGGACGCCCTCATAGAGCTGAAGGCAAACGACTACACCCGTGTGGGGGCCGTCCTCGGGGTCTGGGGCCAGCCCCTGCCCTACCTCGAGCTCGGCCTGGCCTTCTCGACGCCCCTCGAGGTTCGCGCCAAGGGCACGCTCTCGGTGCGCCTCCCCTCCCACTACTACTTCGGGGACGTGACCGTCACCGGGGACAAGATCGCGGTGGAGATGAGCTTCCCCATGGTGCTGAGGGCCGGGGCCCGGTACCTTCATCCGAGCAAGCTCTTCGATCTGGAGCTCCAGCTCTCCTGGGAGCACTGGTCCACGCACCGGGCCGTGGTGGTGAGGCCGCGGGAGACCATCCAGTTCACCGACGTGCCTGGGCTGGGCGCCTACAGGGTGAAGGCCTTCACCGTGCGAGAGTCCTACAACGACACCGTGAGCCTGCACCTCGGCGGCTCGGTGAAGGCCTACCGGGAGCTCCTGGAGCTGCGCGCCGGGTACTTCTTCGAGCTGGGAGCCATCCCGGACCGCACCTACGGCGTGCAGACCATAGACGGCGACAAGCACTGCGCGGCCCTCGGCGTCTCGCTTCAGCGCTGGGGGCTCAGACTGGACGTCACCTACGCCTTCGTGCACCTGATGGACAGGACGGTGACGCGGAGCGAGAAGCGCCAGGTGAACCCGCTCTACGAGGAGGACACGGGGCCCTACGTGGACGGCCGCCCCACCATCATCGGGAACGGGCGCTACCAGGCGCGCTATCACATAGTGGCCGCATCCCTGAGCTACCGCTACTAGGGCGGAGGCGAAGGGACCAAGGCACAGGGCTTCCTGTCGGGGCGAGAGGTGAGCAAGATGCGAGAAGTACCAAGCGCCAGGCGAGGAGCGCCGAGGGTTCGGCGAGCATTGATCCCGGGCTTGCTCGCAGCGCTCCTCTGCACGGAGGTCTCCTGCAGCCAGGAGACCCTGCCCGAGCGGCAGCCAGTCGTGTACGAGGACTTCGGCACCGAGGTGTACCGCATCCTCGCCTGGGAGCTCGAGATGTCGCCCTACGCTCCCGAGGCGAAGGTGGCCGTGCTCGCCGAGAACCGCGAGGAGGTCATCTGGGCCC
>JAVEWA010000056.1:0-17119 GCA_034004785.1 Polyangia bacterium | reverse complement strand
ATGGTGCCATCATCAACGTCAAGGGAAGGGCCCAAGGGAGGAAACGATGAGAAGGACAGCCAAAAACACAATACAAATCAGCCTGTTGTCTGGGGGGGGGGGGGGTAAGGCCTAGTGGCCAGGAACTCGTCGAGATCAGTTCAAGAACGTCTCCTCTCTTCTTGCGCTCACGGCATTCGCGAGGGGCGTGCTTCCTCGCGCTCCTCGCGATGATTCTCATCTTCGGATCGCCCCTGGTTGCCATCGCCCAAGACTCCCAAACGGCCGAGTGTCCACCTGCCGTTGCTCCTGGCAGCTCGCTCGAGGCGCTGCTCTCGAGGTGCCGTTCTTGGTCGGTCAATGTGACCTACGATCCCAGGGACGGCTACCTGCCCGAAGACGACCCCCAGTTCCCTTGGGAGGTGACGCTTGCTCAAGGCACCACGGCCGAGCTTCGAGACGGCAAGCTCGTGGTGACAGGGCCTAGCACGAGTGGCTGGTTCGAGTTCGGTGCGGTCTACTCCCGACAGGAGACCGAGCTGCAGGACCCCAGGGTTCGGCTGTACGCGGTCCAGATGCGAAAGCGTCTGCAGACTCACCAGGTGGACCCCATCAACAAGCTGATGGGAGTGGCCGGCATAGTGGACAACGAGGGCGGGGGGGCCTTCTCCCTGGCATATCGGCAGGGAGTTCCACTGGTGTACCTTGGGGAGGCAAGCGACGTGAGCGTTCCCAATCCAGCCCAAATTCTAACTTGGGACTTCACGCGGGAGAGCACCTACACCCTCGTCATAGAGCGTCCTTGGACGATGCATCTCGAGGTAGATGGAGGAGGAGTCCTGGAGCGGCCCTACATGCTCTTCGACGCCGAGCCCGGGGATTATGGCCTATCCGCCTTCCTGTCCGGCTTCGTGGTGGCCGAGTACAGCTTCGTTCAATACTGCGTGTGTGAGCCCACGCCGGACACGGACGGTGACGGTCACGCCGACTCCATGGACAACTGTCCAACCGTGGCCAACCCAAACCAGGCAGACAGCGACGGTGACGGGATCGGTGACTCCTGCTCTCCGATCCCTCCGCCCCTCCCTCCGCCGCTCGATCCGCTGATTGACCCTTACCATGTCCGCTACGATCAGGTCCCCATCCGGTGCACCGACATCTCAGACTGCCCCTCGGGCACCTTCTGCAAGATCCCTGGCACCAGCGGAACGGGCCAATGCAGGCACTACTGCAGCAAGAATTCGGACTGTCCGCAAGTCACGGTACCCGGTGCAGCCTCGTCAACCGTGTACTGCAGTCGTTCGACAGCACCATACTCATGTGAGGTGGAGGCAGAGGTTTGGATGCAGGTCGGCGACCACTTCGAACTCGTGCCAAACTCCATTCTGGCTCCTCCCACGATCAACTACGTTGCCCGTGAGAGGAGCCAGGGGGGAGGCCAGTGCTACTTCTTCTCGGCGCAAAACGCTTTCCAGGCCAAGTACGCGGTAACCATGGACCGCTCCGGCTGGCATTCCTGGTCGGTGGACGAGCTGGATCGGTCGGTGCCAATGAGCGCTATGCCTGTTTTTCAGTGCATCGGTCATCTGGGGGACTATCTTCGCTTCTTCCAGCACGGCGGGCTGGTGGACGACTGCCTGGATCCCTATTCGGGAGCCTCGTTCACTCCTGACACCTGTGGATACCTGAAGAGATATCGTTCCTTGCAGGCACCCTGGTCGAGCGAATGCCGGGCACCTCAGCGGGATGCCGCAAGGCCTCTGGTTTACCGTTCCAGCAGTTGGACTATTGAATATGGAGGCTTCTCTGTCGTACAGCTCGCAGAGCTTCTCCGAACTCACGGCCCGTTGAGGATTTGCGGCGGGCCACATTGTGTTGCCCTCGTTGGCTATGATCTCCGCATGAGCCCGCCTCGCCTTTGCTTCACCAATAGCTGGGTGGACACGGATGGCCCGAACGTGGTCTGTAGAGAGTATGATGCGCCCGGGATGATATTCGACGTTGGGGGCGGAACGAACATGTTCCCTATCGACGGTGTATCGTACCCAAACGGCGTGCAGCGACCCATTGAGTACGAGCCCTCTGACCGAGATCTGCCCTTTTCCCAGATTGTATGGAACATGGCCCTTGATCGGGATTTCGATGGCGTACCGAACGTCGTGGACAACGACATTGATGGTGATCGATCACTCAACGAGTTCGATCCCAACCCCTACAACCCATTCTTGCGGATCGACACCGACGGCGACGGTCACCCAGAGCCACGGCTCTGGAGAAAACCGGATGAGCGAGGCAGCTATCAGGGTTGTCTCGCCTGGTGCGACACTCAGTCGCTCCTCTCCGTCCTGACGAACACCTTCCAGGGCGGCGGGCAGGCCTGCCGTGATCAGTGCGCAAGCTTCGATCGGTGCATCACAACAGGGGTGAAGAACGTCGGTGATGTTTTCTCTGGCGAAGAGCAATGTACCTGGTCGTGCATGTCGACCGAGGTGGCCACGCCTTGTGTCCCTTCGGCCATGGCCGATCCCTCGGAATGCTGCGACCAATCAGAGATGGAGATGCTCGAGAACGTGTGCAAGCACAACTATTTCAACGTCTCCAACTTCGACAGCGACCCGGACAACCCGAACAAGAATGGATGGTACCATCCGGGCTGGCCCACTTGGTACGACGAGGACCAGATCGCTGACGTGTGCGAACGGGACGTCTCCACTCTGCCGGTGCTCAGCCTGGACCGCTACGTGGACATCGAGCCCATCCAGCTCGAGGGCGGTCAGGTGATCATCCAAGCGGGGAAGGAGTGCCCAAGGTCTAGAGTGAAGGTGGAGCTCGGCCTCTTCGGTGATTCCGACTGGCTCTGGGAGTCCAACGATGGTCTCGGTCGCATGGTGCGAGTGGAGATTACCCAGAAGGTGCGACAGGCTCGGAGCTTCCAGCTTGGGTTCTGCGGGTGCGATCAGGATTGGGGAAGTTGCAGGGAACGAGGCTTGTGCATTGAGACCAGTGAGACCCTACCGGGAGGAGGCACAGCCTGGAAAGACATCTCGTCGCCGCTGTGCACCTTGTTTCCGGACGGGGCGATAGGCCTCCAGCCACCTCCCTACAGCCCGATCTGCAACAACAAGGTCGTGTCCTTCGGGCGAGACGAGGACTGCTCCGATGGTGCCTGCGATATCTACTCCATTGACTGGGAGTGGACCGAGGAGCCCCTCGCTCTCCCGGGGTACACGGTGAAGATGCGCGCTGGCGTACGCGCTCCGGGAGAGGACTACAGGAACAACATCATCTTCCCAAGCTTGGATTCGCTGCACCTGGAGCCTTCCGGTCCATGCATGGACCTCCTCACGGAGAGGCCGGCCTCGGAGCTCGACAACTGGCAGTACCGGGTGCCGAGGGAGACACCCAACCCCGTGCTCGGCGGCGCTGTGGGGCTTGAGGCCCTTGGCCGCGACCCAGTCACGTCCGAGCTATGGCTCTTCGAGCTAGACAAGCAGATGCAGGGACCGATGAACCCCACTCGGGTCACCTACGCCTCCAAGTCGACCCCTCGCATCGAGGAGCCGGGGTTCGTCTCGGTCTCAGCCCGGCTGGACTCGTCCTTCTTCGGCGTGGAGGGCTCTGGCACCCAGGCGCTGCTTGTCTTTGGCACCCGCGTGGCCAGCCCGGCAGTGTCGTCCTTGTGGGTGGCGGGCATCGGCAACGGGCTGAACAAGCTCTACCTTGCCGATGACCTGCTCGGGCCGAGCCATGTGAAGCCTCTGCCCATGAGCCGACCCCAGGTAGCCTACGACCACAAGGCCGGAAGGCTCCTAGTGGCCGGCGGCGGCGAAGAGGGCCATTTCGGCCTGTGGGGCTACGCCCCCTCCCTGGGCCGCTGGTTCGAGCTGCCCACGCCGCTTCCACCGGACACCGTGGGCATCGGCATGGCTCTCGACTCCATGAGAAACCGCCTCTACCTCCTGGGCGGCAGGAGCGGAGGAGCGGACCGGAACCGCCTCGTGGTCGTCCACCTCTGGAACGACAAGGCCTGGGAGATGCCCCCCCTGCCACCTGCCATGGCCCGCTCGGGTCACGCCTTGGCCGTGGACGAGACGGGCAGCTACATATACGTCTTTGGCGGCAGGCAGGGCGGCTCCCTGCGCGGGGACCTACACCGCTACGACATGCGCCTTGGGGAGTGGAACCAGCTAGATGACGGACTCGACCCCACCGGGCCCGGAGCCAGGGAAGACGCCCGGATGTTCTTCGAGCAGCGCTACGGCAAGGTCTGGATCGCGGGCGGGCGCGACGTCTCGGGCGAGAAGTTCCCAACCCTCTGGGGCTTTGCCACCGCGCAGAACCACTGGGTGGAGCGGCCCATCGGGCCCGATCGGAGCCCGGACGGAGGGACCATCAGCGGTGTCTTCGTGGAAGGGACTCCACTCGTTTGGGAGGTCTCGGTGGATGCGTCGGTGCCATACCCTGGCCAGCTCCTGCGGCTGGACCTCGTCTCCGACGACCCATGTATCGGGCTGGACGCCAGGGATTCCCTGGGTGAGACGATTGCCCGCTCGAGGCACTGCGATGCCGAGACTCGCAGCGTTTCGTTGCTCGGCCAGCCCGGAGAGACCTACCGTGTGGAACTCTTCGCCCTGTCGGGCTTCGATTCCACCATCGAGGGCACCTACGAGCTGCAAATCAAGGAGGCCTACCTGACACCCGTTGGCCCCCTGCCGGCCAGCATGACAGTTGAAAGGCCAACCGCCTTGGCATCCCTGCCAACTGCCCGGGGCCCGGCTGCCCTGCTGCTCACCCAGGACAGCCTACGGAGCCTGGATGTACGCTCTCCCGAGCTGCCAGAGATATTGGACGAGTCGCCATTCGCCCAGGGAACGGCCACGGGCCTGGCTGTCAGTGGAGCGGGTCTGGCCCTAGTGAGCTTGCTCAATGGCCCTGGGCCGGATGTCCAGATGCTCGGAGTTTCCGAGCTGGGCAACCTGTCCCTCTCCGAGGGCATCTCCGTGCCAGGCCAGGCTGGGCGCCATCTCGCCTACTGGCGGGGAGGCAGGCTATACATGGCCAAGGCAGGTCAGATACAGGTCGTGGATCTGGCCAGGCGCGATGGCCCTGTGCCCATTGGCCATGTCAGCCCTGGCGGCGAGATCACCTGTCTGGCCACGCACGGGGACCGGCTCTACGTCTGCACTGCCGATCGGCGCCTGAGGGTCTATTCGCTCGATCGGAGGCTGGGCGAGCGGCTCGGACAGGAGGTCTCTCTCGGCATGGTGGGCCTGGCCGTGAGGGCGCACGGCAGCACCGTGCACGTCTCCGGCCTCTCCATGGCCGAGCACCGCAGGTGCACGAGGCAGGGAACCTGCCCAGCGGATGGCGCCGTGACCGTTCTCAGACAAGACGAGGCCGGGACCTTGTCCGTGGTGAGCAGCTACCCGGTGGGTGAGCAGTCCTTGCCTGGTCTTACCCTATCGGGAGCGAGCGCCATGCGCATCGTGGACTCTCAGGCGTTGCTCTACCGGGTGGAGGTGGCGCCATGACCGTGCACAGAAGTACACCCTTCGTAGCCACGCTCGCCGTGCTTATTCTCATTCTGTCCTCGTCATGCGGAGACAGCGGCCCTCCTGGCTCGCCCGACGGCGGCTTGGACGCGAGCGACGCCAGGATCCGCGATGTGGAGCCCGACGTGGTTGACGCCATAGTGAGGCCCGACGCCCGACCAGACACAGGCTGGTGCGGCGAGAACCCCTTCCCAGGAGTGGACCCGAATGCGATCCCTCTGACCGCTGACCCACCTTTGTGGTTCAACCCGTACCTTTCCAGAGATGGGACAGCCATCGTCTATTCCCATCAGCATAGTGTTACCGGTGACACGATGAATGATCTGTTCCTATTTGACCTTTCGTCATGGTCAGAGACTCGGCTTACAGACTCGGCCGATTCATTCCAGGGCTCACCCTCAATTCGCGGTTCTATACTCGTTTGGACGGACTCGAAGTATAGCATTGGATCTGGAACTTCCTGGAATGAGATCGTTTCCTACGATCTACGAGGAGCTGTTGAAACTCGCCTAACGGACTCGACCGATCGTAAGGCTGGGACCATTTTCAATGGTCGCCATGTGGCATATGAACGTTGGCCAACAGGAATGACAAGCGAGCTCCGTCTGCTCGATCTGGAGACGCACGATGACATTCTCCTGTGCCCAAGGGAATGGAAGCCAGGCGACGTCTCCATCGGCGACCGCTACGTGACCTGGGTGGCCATCCCTCCCTGGCGTCCCGACTGGAACAGGGACGTGTTCATCTACGACATCGAGACCGGGGAGACCATTCATCTAGACACCCCCACGAGCTATCAGTTCATGACTTCCGTACATGGAAGCCGCGTCGTCTGGATGGACGACCGCTACGGCAGATGGGACATCTACCTGTATGACATTGAGAATGGGGACGAAATGGGGCTCACCGGCGGTCCATTTGATCAGGTGTCTCCTCGGATCTTTGGCAACCTGGTGACCTTCAATGACTACAGCTTCACCCTTGGTTGGGCCGGTAACGTCGACTGCGCCATTGACATCCAGATCATGGATCTCGATACCGGTGTGACTCGGCGGGTGACCTCGCTCCCCTGGTTCTGGTGGGCGCTTCCGGGAGAGGGCGGCCTGCTGCTCGCAGGCCTCTTCGAGGACCCTTCGTTGAGCAACAAGTCCAAGCTCTACATGTTCGACTTGGTGGCCATGGGGATCCTGGACCCTACGGGCCAGCACGTCCTGCCCGAGCCGCCGTGATGTGGCTTTTGATAGGTGTAGACTGAGATGAACGAACTACTGCGCTGCGTGTTGGCGGTCAGGTCCGCTGTGAGATCATCTCCTCTCCGCGAGAATCTCAGGCAAATCGCGATCAATGCCGAAATGCTGTCTGATCAACAGCGGCTGCTCCGCAGTGATCTTGTGTCGTGATGCAGCGCGCCGATGCCGAGCTGTGAGTGGAGCTCGAGGTGGCCTTCTTCCTTGTATTAGGCCGCGCATTATTAGGCCGCGCATTATTGGGCCGCGCTGTATTAGGCCGTGCTTGACCCCTTCCTCGACTTGGGGCAAGGTCCTGGCCGGATCTGGCTAGTACGGACCAGGAATCGGCATGACTTTGGAGAGCTCCTCATCACACCAAGGCGAGTCGGACGTTTACTCGTACCAGGGCAAGAGCCTCGAGCGGGAGGAGTACCTCGGACCCGAGGGGAACGGTCCGCTCGGAGACCAGTTCATCCCCTGTCCCAAGTGCGGAAAGACGATCCACAAGTTCGCGATTCGCTGTCATGACTGTTCCGTGGTGATTCGCGAGATTGGCAAGATCGAGTCCGGTCCACGTGGCTCCTCCGCAAAGGGGATCGGCTTGGTGGTGGGCATCCTCGTGTTCGCCCTGGCCGCGATGGTGCTCGCCGAGCGGGCCTACAGCGGAGGCAGGGGCCTGGGGGTGGCCATTCCCCTGTCGATCGTCGGGTTTGTGATGGGGATAAACGGGCTCCTGGGCTCGCTCTACTTCCGGTACTTCGTCGGGTTCACCTTCATCCGCGGTCTGCTCGGCTTCGGGCTCGGCGTCCTGAGCCTCATCGTCGGCATCATCTGCTTCGTCCTCCTCATCTGAGAGGCCGAGCTGGGATCGCGACGGCCACCCTCTCCCCCTGCTGGACCTGTTGCCTATCGCTTGATCGCCCGCCTGGCCTCGTCGGCCAGCTGGCCCTTGGGCCGGAGCTCGAGAGAGCGCGCCAGGGCCTTGCGGCCGGCAGCTCTCTCGCCGAGCTGAAGCTCAGCCAGGCCGAGATAGTGGTGTGCGAGGGCAAGGGTTGGATCTTTCTCGACGGCGCTGCGGAGCTGCTGCCTGGCGGCGCGGAACTGCATCCGCTCGTACTCGAGGATCCCCAACATGGCCAGGGCGTGACCGCACTCCGGCCACAGGCCGAGCGCTTCGTCGGCGCTTCGCTTCGCTCCTGGGAAGTCCCCTGCCTGCCACTTGGCCTGGGAGAGCCGGGCGTGGGTGCGCGCCAGGATGGTCTTGCTGACATCCAGGTATTTGGCGCCCTTTAGCGCGCGCTCGAGGGTGGAGATGGCGTCGTCGTTGGCGTCGGCTCCCACGAGGGCCAGGCCATAGGCCGAGAGCAGCTCCGGGCGATCGCCGTGGAGCTTGGTCTGTCGCTTGAGCTCATCCTTGGCAGCCCGGCGATTGCCGAGCTTTGCGTGGATCTCGATGAGCAGCATGGCCGCGGTGCGTCCCTGTGGGTCTGGATTCTTGGCCACTTGCCTGAGGAGCTTGGCTGAAGCCTCCGGATCTCTCAGGCCGAGATCCCAGCGGGACGTGAGCAGCCAGCCTCGCAGGAAACGCCCCGCCCCGGGGGAGAGCTTCTCCACCTGGCTGACGGCTGCCTCTGCCTCCTGCAGCTTGGCGCGGGTGAGCAGTATCTCCGCCAGGCCAATGGCGGGAGCAGGGCGCCTCGGATCCTGCTCGATGGCCTTCTTGAAGGCGCCGGAGGCATCTTCCAGGCGGCCCTCGAGCAGCAGGCTTCGGCCCCGCGCCGCGAGGAGGCTCGGGTCGTTCGGGAAGGCGGCCAGAGCATCCGACAGGATGGAAGCGGCCTTCTTGAAGTCGCGCCCGGCAAGGCAGGCCTCGACGAGATCCGCACGGAGCTGTGCATCGGCCGGTCGGAAGGAAGCCGCCGCCTCGAGGCGCGTGATGGCATTGGCCGCCTTGCCCTTGGCGAGCTCGATCCTTGCAGCTTCCTGGATGGCCTCGACGTTTCTCGGCTCTTGCTTGAGAAGCTCTTCCAGCTCCGAGAGGGCATCGTCAAGGCGTTTTTCGCGGGCGAGCAAGCGCGCCCAGGCCAGGCGTATCGGCAGCAGGTCGGAGTAGTCGCGCCGGAGCCGATCGAGGATACGCCGAGCCTCGTCTTGGCGGTCGAGAGCCAGGAGAGAGTTTGCCTCTACGAGTAAGAGGTGCGCGTTTCTGTGCTGCACTGGCACTGCTCCGAGGGAGTTCAGTGCGTCCGCAGGGCGGCCGAAGGCCAGCAGGGCCGAGGCCTGCGCATAGACAAGGGATCGCCGCCTGGGGAAGCGGCGCAGAGCCTCTTCCGCCATGGCCTCCGCGCGCTTGAAATCGCCGAGCCGCACGAGGTGAGCGGCGAGCAGGTCTCCGAGGACGGGATCCCGCAGATCGGGATTGTCCAAGGCCTTGTCTGTGTGCTGCCTCTGTTCCGAGTCCTTGCCGAGCCTGAAGTAGGCCTTGGCTAGGAGCAGATGGGCCACGCGGCGCTGCAGGGCGCTTGAGCGATTCTGGCTGTCCGTGGAGATGGTGAGGACGCTGTCCAGATCCGGCAGAGAGATCTCCTGCCTCGGATCGGCGAGGCGAGCCCTGAGCTTGAGCAGGATGGCCCATGGGGCCTTGGCCTGGCCCTCCTCGAGCGTCGCGAAAAGAGGCGTGGTCTCCTTGTGGCGGTCGAGCTCCAAGAGGGCCGAGATCCGGCTTCTCAGGTGCAGAGTCCGTGCGGGTCCTCCGTCGACGCCGGCTAGAAGGACCAGCGCCGTGTCCGGAGAGTCGGAGTAGCGCTCCACCCAGGCCTTGGCGTAGGCGACCCAGGGAGACCTGGGATGCTGCTTCGACGCCGACTCGGCCTCCTTGGCTGCGCTCTCCAGCTTCCCCGCGGCGAGCGCCGCCAGGCAGCGACCGCTGGCGCCGAGGTCGGTCTTGGCCTCTCCTAGCCGGTCGAGCAGGTCGGCGGCGCGCTCCAGGCCCTCGCCGAACTCTATCGCCAAGGCCGCCACGGCGAAGAGCCGGGCCTCACGGGCCTCGATGTCGGATGGGGACCGCTGCAGGAGCCTCCGGAACACCTGCTCGGCCTTTCGGAGCGATTCGTAGCGCCCATCAGAGAGCAGCGACGTGCCTTCCTTCTTGAGCCCTCGGAGCAAGGCTGACTGCTCGTTACGGCGGGACGCCGAGCGATAGATGCCTACCGTCGCGAGGATCAGCACCACCGCGCCCGCCCCTGTCAGGACCTTCCAGTAGCGGCGGAGCCACGGTGGGTGAGGCATCCTGGTCTTCGCCGTGGTTTCGCGACCAGGTTTGCCTCCAGACGCCGCCTGGGCGGGTACCCTCATGGTTGCTGGCGATCCGCTCTGGGCCAGGAGGCCTGGCGGCGCTCCTTGGAGGCGTGGAGGTGGTCCCGCGGCAGGGGCGGGAAAGCCGCCAAGGGGTGACCCAACGGACCTGGCCTGGGCCTGGCCCGGGTAGTGGCCTTGTGGGGTTCCCGCTGGTCGAGCCGGGGCTTGTCCTGGGTATGGAAGCTGCTGAGGTCCTGCTGGCCGAGGCTGGGCTTGTCCTGGGTGCGGAAGCTGCTGAGGTCCTGCTGGCCGAGGCTGGGCTTGTCCTGGGTGTGGACCCTGTCCAGGCCCACCTGGCCGAGGCTGGGCTTGTCCTGGGTAGGGGCCCGGTGGTCTCTGTGGATAACCCGGTGGCCGAGGCTGGGCTTGTCCTGGGTAGGGGCCTTGCGGGATGCTGCCTCGAGGAGGAGAGCCCGCCCCTGGAGCGGGAGGTCTGCCCGGGGCAGGGGCGGCGGTCATTGCCGGGGGGGCGCCCGGAGGGGGCGCGGCCCCCTGTTGCCAGGGCTGGCCCGGAAGAGGAGCCCCTCCCGGGTGGGGCAGAGCACCGGCGGATCTGGGAACCTGAGCTGGGCCGGGTTGGGCCGGCCTGGGCCCTACGCCACCTTGAGGGTAGCCCCGGAGTTGATCGGCAGCATGTGGCGGAGCACCCGGCCGGCCCGCAGGAGGGCCGATATGGGGCGCAGGCCCAGCCGGAGGGGCTGGGCCCATGGACAGCTGGCCTTCCCTTCCGCCGCTCCGTTTCACATGGTTTGGGGCAAAGGGATCTGCAGGGCCTTTGACGCCCTGCCCTCCCGCCGGAGGTGCGAGTCCCTGGGGCCGCGCCTGTCCCTTGGGCCAGGCCTCTGGCGGTAGGGAGGCAAGGATGGCCGGGTCCACGGAGGGCCGTGGAACGGTCTCCTCGTTTTCGTCGTCCCAGGGATCTGGGGTTTGAGGCATCTCCAGACTGGCGGTAACTGCGTCGTGAGAACCAGCCCCTTCGGCAGTGATTTGATCCAGGCGGAGGTGCGCCGTCTCGGCATCCCTGTCCACGGCTAACCCTGGAGAGGCATCAGAAGACGCTCTCAGCTGCTCGAGGGCCTGGGCCGCCGAGAGATCCTGGGTCTGCCGGGCGAAGAGCTCGGAGTTGCGCGCCTCGGAGCTGGCGGCGTTGGGTGAGGGTACGAGGACCGCCTCCCGGGTGTGAGCGTCTTCGGTTCGCAGCCACCGCCTCTCCGACCAGCGCTGACCTGGCTTGCTGCCCTCCCTGGGATCCGGGAGGGCCGAAGGGGCGTCTTCCTCCTCTGGATCCCCGGCTTCCGCAATGTCCACACCGTCCACATTGTCCACACCGTGCCCGCCGGCTGCCAACATGGCCTCGGCCATGTCTTGCCCAGCAGTCGGAGGCTGCGCCACGAGGTCTGAATGGGAGACGTCCACCGTAGAGCCTGGGTCGCCCGGCCGAGGCTCTGCTCGGGGGCTCACGACGACCTCTCCGGCGACTGGCATGGGACGTTCGGCATAGGCTTCGTCTGGCTCGTCCCTGGACCTCTCGGCGCTGCGGCCAGGTGGTGGAAGCTGGCTCCCTTCTTCGACTACCTGGGCAGGATGCTCTCCAGGGGCCTCCCACACCCCATGCCCTTCCTGGGCGCCCTCCATCAGCGGTGGGGCCTGCTGGATCTCGGTGGCGTCGCCAACCGAGGCGAAGGATAGGTCCGGCTCAGGCTCAGAGGGGTAGGAGCGGGTGGCGTCTCCCACCTCTCCAGTGAAGTCCATTTCCAGGCCTGCCTGGGCCGTGGCGTCCAGCTCGCAGAGCAGACGCATGACCTTTTCGTCATCAGGCCGGATTTGGGCCGCCTGCCTTAGCGCGTCCCTGGCCTGGGCGTAAGCACCCTTGAAGAAGAGCGCCTCTCCGAGGAGGATTGTCCCCTCCGCGCTCCCAGGGTCCAGCTCCAGCGCAGCTCGCGCCTCTGCCAGCACCTCGTCGTATCTGGCGAGCGACATGAGCGCCTGGGCCAGCACCAGGCGCCCATCCAGGCAAGAGGGATCCTTCAGGAGGCCAAGGCGGCATACCTTGACGGCCTCCTGGAACTTGCGGTTGGCGATCAGTCGGCGCCCGCTGTGAACGAACTCGCTCACGCGCTCTTGGCCCTGGCGCTCCGAGCCTTGGCCAGGCCCGCGACATTGCAGGGCCAAGGTGCGGTGGCGCATCCCTTGGGATAGGTGCGAGTCATGGCTTGGCTTTGGTTCTCGGCCCAGCTTCCTTGGGTGCTGCGCGGCGGGGTGGGCTGGGCGCGAGGCCGTCGAAGAGCGGGAACTGGGGGCCGGATCCGTGGCGAATTCGGGTCAGGCGCCAGGCCTCATTCTGCCACGTCCATTCTTCGATCACCACGGTTTTATTCAGGATTCCCTCTCGGGTCCGGTGCCAGTGATACCTGTACCGTAGCTCTGCCTTTCGACCCTTTGCCAAGAGATCCACTCTCAGCTCCTCCACCATCGAGATGTGGATGGAGTCGTCTTGCTCCTCGCTTCGCGTCAAGAAGGCGTTCTTCAGGGATGGCGCGAAGTGAGCCGCCGCCGCCTGGTGCCTACCCCACCGCACGCCGGTGTTGAAGTCATAGGCAGCCAAGGCCAGGGCCTTGTGCAGATTGCCCTCGGAGGTCTGGCAGCTCACCCCGAGGAGGCACTGAGCGGACAAGGCGGATAGTGCCAATGTCCACCCCGAGGCCCGCAGTGCTTTCGAGCTGCCTACCGAGCGAGTCATGTCAGCGACAATAGCGCCAGAGAGACGACCTGGTCAATTGAAGCCCCGATTGGTTTTCCAGCCGAGCTTCGCTCCGAAGGCGGGCGAAGGGCCCGGGCCGAGCGTCTAGGCGGAAAGCCCCTGGAAGATCGACGCGAGCTCCTTCTGAAGCTGTTCCTCGTCTTCGGCCGGGAGGGCCTCCCCAGCGGTGAACATCTGGAAGAAGAGCAGCTCGTTCAGACCGTTGTAGAGGAACTCCATGGGATTTTCGCGCTCGAGCTTCTGAAGGTTCCCAAGCAGGGTCTCGACAGGAAGGGCCCCATCGCCCTGGAGCTTCACGTTGCGAAAGAGCTCCACGAAGCCCGTGGCGCCTTCGAAGAAGGAGTCTATCCCTTGGCGCAGGGAGGAGTCCTTGTCCTTGTCCTCGATTTTCTTGAAGATCTTCCGAAAGACCGTGTTGAAGATCTCGATGAGGGCCTCGTAGGAGCCTCTTGAGGGCTGCCCCTTGGCGTCCATCGGAAGCTGGCTGATGTTCGTGTCCCGCCTGCGTTGCACATAGCCGAGCTGCATCAGGTGAAAGAGCACGCGGGTGGTCTCGAACTCGCCGAGCTGGCTCTCCCTGGCGATGTCATCGATGGGTCTATGTCCGTCCACCAGGGCATAGACCTTAGACTCCACATCACCGAGCTGCTTCGGGGTGATGTCTGCCCGGACCTCGAGTACGGTGAGGCTGCTTGGGATGCGCTCCCTGAAATAGGACATCTCGTCGATGCGGCGGACCCCTTCGAGGAGCAGGTTCTGGGTCCGCAGGTTCAGCTGCTGCGTGGCGTGGCTCTCCCCCTCCAGGTTGTAGAAGTAGAACACCCCGGAGCGGATTAGCAGCACCGAGTAGAAGATCTCCTCCACCTGGCGGCGGATCGCCGTGTAGAGCTCGTGGGGCGAGAGGATCCCCATGTCGATGAGGACCCGGCCGAGGCGCCTCGCGCCGCTCTGCTCCCCGAGGGCCTGCTCGAGCTGATCGTGGGTCACCTGGCCAAAGCGGTAAAGGAGCGCTCCCAGGCGATCCTCTGGCACGTTGGAGGTTGCCATCCGGACGTCTCCCTCGTGGAAGAAGAGAGTCTTCTTGAGGAGATCCGCGAGCACCACCAGCGCGCCCGTCCGCTTGGTGTTCGAAAGAAAAGTGATCACGTCGGTCAGGCCGCCCATGGCGCCGATGGAGCCTGTAAGCTGAAGCTCCCCTGTGCGACTGCTTTGCGACTCCTCTCCCTGTGCTCCAAGTCGATGGAAAACAAGCAAGTTCTCCGCTGAGGGCACGAGCTGCCAGAGGCCCGAGCGCCCTGCCAGCCACCGCCTGAGCCTGACGCCCTGAGGCTTGACCCGCCCATCGGCGTCGATCTGTACGGTGAGCTCATCAGACATGTATGCCATCCATATTACCAACTTCGGAATCAACTGGCCAAAATCGTCACGAGGAAGGCGCGACAAAGATCGGTTCGGGGGAGACTCGATAGACCATGATCTCGTTTACAGGTAAGGGGCCTCTCCCTATCATGTACCCCCTGGCGCCCTTTGAGCCACCCTGCCGGAGGCACGATGCACGGACACACACTCATAGACACCTGGTACCGACGACTGCCCCGCTACCTGTTTGTGGAGGAGCGGCTTCGCGGTCAGGTGGTCATAGAGCTCGGCTGCGGAAGCGGAGTTGGAGCGGACTTCCTTGCGGAGCGGGGGGCGGCCAAGGTGTTCGGCTTCGACTTCGATGAGCGCCTTGTGCTGAAGGCCAGGTCGCGTTACCAGCGGACCGACATCGTTTTCGAGACCCTCGAAGGCCCCTCTCTCGGGCTCGCCGACGGAGCAGTTGGAGTGGTGCTCGTGCCCGAGGCAGCCTCCTTCCTGTCCGATCCGGACTGGCTCGCCGAGATCCGCCGAGTGCTCGCCCCTGGTGGGCTCTGTGTTTTCTGCGCGCCAAACGGAGACCTGGAGGAGCCGGAGCAAGGGGCGGTGGCCTACTTCGATCTCATTGAGACCCTGGAGGGAGTCTTCCCCTCGGTCTCGATGGTGGCCCAAACACCGTTTTTCGCTTTCAGCTTCGTGGAGTTCGTTGCCTCCGCCCAGGAGACCGATCTCAGCCTGGACTCGTCCCTGGCCGAGGACTTGGCCGAGGACGTCGCCTATTACATGGCCCTGTGCTCGACCGAGATCCAAGACCAGTCACTGTATCTGATCACCCAGGTGCCATTCGGCCCAGTTGCGAGGCGCCTCGGAGCGCTGCTGGAAGATGGGCCAGCGGACCAGGTGGAGCTCGTGGAGCTGAGAGAGGCTCTTCTTTCGGAGCGGGAGGACAGGATCCGCCTCGGGGAGAAGATCGAGGGGCTGCGGCGTGAGCTGGTGGAGACCGAGAGCATTGGCGGGCAGCTCAGGGCGAGCCTGAGTGCCCTCGGCATGGAGCGTGACTCTTACGAGGCGCGCGCCGCCGCCCTCGGCGTGGAGCGTGACGCTCTCGAGGCGCGCGCCACCGCCCTCGGCGTGGAGCGTGACGCTCTCGAGGCGCGCGCCGCCGCCCTCGATGAGGAGCTCGCTCGCTGCCAGGGTCGAGGAGAGCTCATCGGGACCCTCGAGGCCTCGCTGGCCCAGGTGAGGGAAGAGCTGGAAGCGTCGAAGGGTGAGATCGAGCGCCTGCAGGACGAGCAGGCGAGGCTGCACCAAGACAGGGAGGATCACCGCAACGCTGCCCGGGAGGCCGAGGACAGGGTGGAGGCCCTTCGGCAAGATCTGTCTGCCTGCCAGGAGCGGGTGGCTGCCCTGGAGGATGAGCTCGGTTCGAGCCGCGCCCTCCTCGCAAAGAGCCGAGAGCAGGCTGCCTCCCTCCAGGGAGAGCGGGGTGCCCTGATGGAGGAGCTGGCCCTCGCGCGCCGGGCGCGCGAGGAGCTCTCGTCTGCGATAGACGCCCGGATCCAGCAGGGCGAAGCCGCCCTGGAGCGAGCCGTGCGTCTCGAGAAGGCTCTCGAAGGTGAGGCGACGCACGCGAGAGGGCTCGAGGTTTCCCTCGAGGAACAGGCGAGGCGGCGCGCGGAGCTGGAGGCCGCCCTGGGAGGGGCCCTGGTGGAAGGAGCTTCGGCGAAGGCGCAGGTCGCGGAGCTCGTGAGCTCCATGGCGCGGGCCGATCACCTTCATCACGAGCTCGAGGGGGCGCTCGCGAAGGCGAGAGAGGCTGCAGAGGGAGAGAGCCAGAGAGCAGCAGCGATCGAGAGGAAGCTCGGAGAGGTGGAGTGGAGGAGGGGAGAGCTGGATGCGCTTTGGGCGGAGGCGAAGGCCTCCGTGGAAGTCTCTGCCGCGGTGATCGAGGCGCAGAGGGTGGAGCTCGGAGCAGCCCGGGAATCCGAAGCAGGGCTGAAGGAGCGCCTCCGGGCCTTGGAGGAGTCTCTCGAGCAGGAGGCTCGGCGAGGCGTCGAGCTGGCTGGGGTCCTCGAGCGGGTCAGGGACGAGGCCAGGATTCAGGCCGAGGCCGACAAGGAGCAGGCTCGGCAGTCGCGCGAGGTGGCCCAGGCCGAGGCGCGGGAGCTGTCGGGCGCGCGGGACGAGGCCCTTGGCCGGATAGCGGCCCTGGAGGAGGATCGCGCCGCACAGTACGAAAGAATCGCCTCCTTGGAGCGGGAGGGCCGCGAGGCTCGCGGTCGGGCATCGGACCTCGAGCGCGAGCTGGAGGCATCGAGAGCGGATCAGCGCAGCCTGGAGGTGCGTCTGCAGCAGGCCCTATCGGCCACGGGGAGCGCCGAGCGCCAGGCAGAGTCCTATCGCACGAGGAGCGAGGCCCTCTCGGAGCAGCTCGATCAGCTCCGAAGCGAGATGACGCGTTCCCTCTCCTCCCAGGAGAGCGCGGCCAACGCCATACGCGTCGAGCTGGACTCGGCGCGGCAGGAGCGTCTCAGGGCCCAGAGCGAGGCGGCCCAGCTCCAGGTCAAGCTGGACCAGGCAGAGGCGATGGCCCTCGGCCGAGAGGCGTCCTTGCGGAACGAGCTGGAAGACGCGGCCCGAGGCATGGATCGCCTGCGAGGTCAGCTCGGCGAGGCGCGCCGCGAGATCGAGGAGCGGGAGGGGCGTTTCGGAGAGCTTCAGGGCGAGCTCACCGAGGCACAGAGGCAGCGGGACGAGCAGGGCAAGCGGATCTTCGGCCTCCAGGGCGAGCTCACCGAGGCACAGGGGCGGCGGGATGAGCAGGGCAAGCGGATCTCCGAGCTGGAGTGGCTCCTCGGCGAGGCGCGGCACGAGGCCGAGGAGAG
>JAVEWA010000690.1:0-3620 GCA_034004785.1 Polyangia bacterium | reverse complement strand
CTCGCTGTCGAGCAGCTCCCATCGGTCCAAGCTCTGGTCCTCCTCAAAAGGGGCAGGCGGCCGGCCCCACGAGCGGTCTTCATTTAGAACAGTCTCGGCCTGGAGGCAACCAGAGCGCGTACGATGACGGGAGAGCCTCGTCGAGTCATGGGCTCGTACTACCAGCTCCCGCCCTTGACTGGGGAAAAAGGTTACGCCTAGAACGGGATGGGAGAAGACATGAAGAAGTCCATCGGTTGGATAGGGTTGCTGGCTCTCATCCTCCTTGCAGAGAGCACCCGGGCCGCTCCTGTCGCGGCGGCACCCGAGGGGAAGGGGCCTGCCGCCCTGCCCCCTGCCCCGCGAGACCCGGGGCCACCGGACCAGGGGGATGACCAGCGAGATGACCAAGGCGCCCCTCCTTCGCCCTCGGCCTCGCCACCTGGCCAGAAGTCGCCGCCCATTCCGCGAGCGGTGACGCCCCCTCCAGCGCCGGGCCAGCGCGAGCCCGGGGCCACATCATCGCCCGGGTCGGCCCATCCCCGCGGGCGGCGAGGCCGCCCGGAGCGGGTCGGGCGCCCGCCTCGCCGGGCAAGGCCGCCCCTGGCAACGCCGCGCTACGAGAGCGTGGTCACCGCCAGGAGGAGCCCCCAGGATCCCTTCGCCTCGGATCGCGAGATCTCCGTCGTGGACCGGGTCCTGCTGCGAAGCCTCGCGCCCCGCACCGTGCCCGAGGCCCTCTGGGAGAGCCCAGGGGTCTTCGTGCAGCAGACCAGCCACGGCGGCGGCTCGCCCATCCTGCGGGGCCTGGTTGGGCCCCAGGTGCTCATCCTGGTGGACGGCATCCGCCTGAACAACTCGGTGTACCGCACCGGCCCCGGGCAGTACCTGAACCTCATCGATCCCCTCGCCATCGACCGCATCGAGGTGCTGAGGGGCCCCGGATCCGTGCTCTACGGCTCGGACGCCATGGGCGGAGTCATCCAGGTGTTCCCCACCGAGCCGAGGAGCTTCGCAAGCGGCCTCGGCCACGACGGCCGCCTCGTTGGCCGCTACGCCTCGGCCAACGAGGCGGGCACCCTGCACGCCCGCCTGGAGCTCGGCTCCGGGGGCCTCGGCGGCCTCGGCAGCTTCACCTTCAACACCATGCAGGACCTGGAGGGAGGCCGGGGCGTGGGAGTGCAGCGATACAGCGGCTACGAGCAGTTCTCGGCCTCGGGCCAGTTGGCCTATCGCTTCGGGCGTGGAGCCATGGACGGCTGGTCCGTGAAGCTCGGCTACCTGATGGGACGGATCTACGGGGCTGGGAGGACGGACCAGCTCCTCACCAAGCGCTCCTTGCAGCTCTACGACAACGAGGACGACCTGCTCTGGGCCCGCCTGTCCATGCGCCTTCCCCGCCTCAAGACCGACGGCAAGCTCTCCCTGTCCTACCAGCACTTCCACGAGCTGAAGGACGGGCAGACCCTGGCGGAGGACCTGGTCACCGAGATCCAGACCACCCGGGATCAGACCAAGGTGCACACCGGGGGCGTGGATCTTCAGCTCCGCACGCGGCTCTGGGATCGCTGGCTCCAGCTCCTCTGGGGAGGGATGTGGTACCTCGACAGCGTGAGCGCGAGCCGCTGGCACCGCCTCGCCGGAGAGGCCTTCACCCGCATGGCGCAGCAGCCCTACCCAGACGGCTCCACCTACCAGAACTGGGGCGCCTTCGCCCTGCTGGAGGCCTCCCTGGTGCCGCCCCGTTACAAGAGCCAGGTGCGCCTCGGCGCAGGCTACCGCCTGCACGGCATGAAGAGCGAGGCGCCCAGCCAGCCGGACCTGCCCGCGGTGGACTTCTCCCGCATCGGCCACGTGACCTTCGCGAGCGTCAGGTATCTCTACCGGGAGACCGCCACCCTGGGCGTGACCTTCTCCCAGGGCTTCCGCGCCCCGAACCTCTTCGAGGCCGTGATGATGGGGGACTCGGGGCAGTTCTTCCACGTGCCGAACCCCAGCCTCGGCCCCGAGCGCTCCGACACCCTCGAGCTCCTCATGCGGGGCCGCTTCGGCCGGGCCGAGCTCGGCTTCTCGGCCTACGTGAGCTGGATCCACGACCTCATGAAGCGGGAGTTCACTACCTGGCAGGGCGAGGAGACCGTGGGGGGCAAGCCGGTGACCATCAACGTGAACGTGGGAGAGGGCTTCATCCTGGGCATGGAGGCCTCGCTGAGGCTGCAGCTCTGGCGAGGCCTCTCCCTTGGAGGCCACGTCACCCACACCTGGGGCGAGGAGCGGGTGGAGGGAGGCATGAACGTCCCGCTGCGCCTCGTCCCGCCGCTATTCGGCGTCGCGGTGCTCCGCTACCAGGCCCCGCGAATCGGCAGGATCCTGGGCTTTGCCGAGGCCTCGGTGCGAGGCGCGGGCCGCCAGAGCCGCCTCTCCCCCGAGGATCAGAATGACAGCCGCATCCCCCAGGGCGGCACACCGGCCTGGTGGACCCTGAACCTCCGGCTGGGGGCGCAGATCGGCCCCCACCTCCGCGTGCTCCTCGCCGCTGAGAACCTCCTCGATCGGAAGTACAAGTATCACGGCTCCGGCGTGTACGCGCCCGGCACCAACGTCATCCTCCAGCTCGAGGGGACCATCTAGACCCTCTTGTCCTTGTAGATAGTCAGGCTCGCTCTGCCTCGAGCCAGAAGAGTCAGGGAAGGGGCACGCAGGCGCAGCAGGCGCTCGGCGTGGTGCTGCCCGGGTTTGCGCAGAAGCCCTCCACGCCGTAGCCTCCCGCGCGGCAAGCCGCGGCGCAGTCTTGAGCGCCACCCAGGCACCCCGAGCAGCCCTCGCTGGGATCGGCGGGCCAGGCCTGTCCCGAGGGGAGGAGCTCGCCGATCCTGTTCTTGCACCAGCAGGAGTGGGAGGCTCCGCCGACCCAGAGCCCGGCGAAGGCGCCCGCGGCGTCCTTCCAGGCGAAGGGAGTCACATGGCCATAGGCGTCCCAGGCCGCGCCCGAAAGGCCAGCGATGCGCCCCTGGTCGCAGAAGGTGACGCCATCCCCCGAGGTGCTGGCGTACACGCCGTCCTGGGCCTCCCTGAGCATCACCACGGTGGGCTGGCTGCCCGTCTCGAAGAGCTGCACGTCCACCGCCCCCGCGTTCAGCACGAGCGGATTTGCCGGGTGCCTAGTGAAGCTGTAGCCGTCCGTGGAGGTAGCCAGGCCGACGTGGCGATGAGTGCCGTCGTTGCCGTCGTAGTACAGGTAGAACGTCCCGGACTCGTAGGTCACCGAGGGGCGGCCGACCTTGAAGTCGTCCCATGACCCCGCGCTGCCCACGTCTATGACCATGCCCTGCTTGGTCCAGGCCACGCCGTCCGGGCTGATCGCCAGGTGGATCCTGTCATCCTCGGCCACTGCCGCGTCCGTGTAGTACATGTAGAAGGTGTCTTGAACCTTCACGACGGAGGGATCGTTGACGTGATTGGACGTGCCGCGGTCGAGCACCGCAACAGGAGCGTCGTGCGAGGGGTAGTGGTGAAAGTGATGACCGTCCGTTGACGTCGCCAGGAAGATGCGGTCGTGCCCGTCCGAGCCCTGGCCCCCGTACCACATGAGAACCAGGCTCGGCGCCACCCGGAGGATCGATGGAGCGTAGATGTTGTCC
>JAVEWA010000689.1:0-3625 GCA_034004785.1 Polyangia bacterium | reverse complement strand
TTGGCAGCTCCCAGCGGATCCCGCTGCCCGGCAAGGGGCGGGCGGACCCCCTTGTCGTCCATCAGCAAGGAGCCAGCGTAGATCGCGATGGCCGTGCCCACCAAGCCAGAGACGAGCCCTACGACAAGCAGGTTCACGACGTAGAAGTGCTTCTGTAACCAGACCTGCATCTCAGGGATGCCTCACTCTCCGGCGCACCCCGGGGCGCCAGGTCCCGAGCGGTCTACTCTGTCCGGATCCACGCGTCAACTCGCACCTCAGGGCCGAGAGGCCTCGGCGGATGCCGAGTCTGGCGAGGCCTGCGCCACACGTGGAGCCATGGCCTTCCACCTCAGCCATCCTCCCCCCCCCGGTCCGCCTCCAGCTTCCGGTAGATTGTCCTGGTCGCGATTCCCAGGAGCTGCGCCGCGAGGCGCTTGTCGCCATCGGTGTGGCGCAGGGTCTCCTGTATGACCCTCCGCTCAATCTCCTCCAGGGCGGTGCCGATGGGGATCGTGATGCTGCGTCCGTTCACCCCGGGGCGCCCGTGGATGTCCGGGGGCAGATCGGCGACGTCGATCACCTCGCCCCGAGTCAGCACCACGGCCCGCTCTACGGCGTTCTCGAGCTCCCGGACGTTGCCAGGCCAGTGGTAGCCGCACAGCAGGTCGAGCGCGGCCCGGCTAAAGCCCGCCAGCGTCTTGGAGTTCTTCTCCGAGTACTTTCTGAGGAAGTGCTCCGCCAGGAGGGGGACGTCGTCCAGGCGCTCCCTGAGCGGCGGGATCTTCACGGCGATGACGTTGAGACGGTAATAGAGGTCCTCCCTGAAACGCCCTGACCTTACCTCCTCCTGGATCTGCCGGTTGGTGGCGGCAACGACCCTGATGTCCACCTTCACGCTCCGGCCTCCGAGCCGCTCCACCTCGCCCTCCTGCAGCACCCGCAGGAGTTTCACCTGGATGTGCGGAGGGAGCTCCCCGATCTCGTCAAGGAACAGTGTGCCTCCATCGGCGGCCATGAAGCGGCCTTCCCTGCTTGACACCGCTCCTGTGAAGGACCCCTTCTCGTATCCGAACAGCTCCGCCTCGATGATCGACTCTGGAAGCGCGGAGCAGTTGACCGCCACGAAGGGGCCTCCCGCCCTTGGGCTGCCCTGGTGGATGGCCCGGGCGAGGAGCTCCTTTCCGGTTCCGCTCTCGCCAAGGATGAGAACGGTGGCCGCCGAGGGAGCGGCCTGGGCGATGATCTCGAGGGTTCGCCTGAGGGCGATGGAGCTCCCGATGATGACGTCCTGGTTCCTGGCGGCGGAGAGCTCCGCGCGCAAGGCCTGGTTCTCCATGCGCAGGGCCTGGCGCTCGAGAGCTTTCTCGACGGTCTTCAGGATATGGGCCTTCTTGAGTGGCTTGGTGATGAAGTCATAGGCCCCCTGGCGCATGGCGTCCACCGCGACGTCCACCGTTCCGTAGGCGGTCATCACAATGACCTCGGTGTCGGGCGCCACGGTGCGCGCGGCCTTCAGCAGATCCATGCCGTCCATCACGGGCATCCGCAGGTCGGTAAGGAGCACGTTCACCTGCTCTCGCCGGAGTAGGTCCAACCCCGCTCTGCCATCCTCGGCCACATGGACCTGGTAGCTCTCGCGCTCCAGCATGCGCTTCAGAGACTCCCGAATGCCCTGCTCATCGTCCACGACCAGAATTGCGCGAGTGCCGTTCATGGATCTAGGTCTCCTGGCGACGCAGTATATGCAAGTTTCGGACCCGCGGCGGCAGCCATCCCCAAAACATACATATGAACATGTATTCATTGTCTATTTAGACACATGACCTTATTGGGCTCCTGCTCGCCAGACCACGAGTACAGGTCAAACAGTGACACATTGTCACAAATGGCATGTATTGGCTTTGATTCCGTGCCTATTTGTCACTTAGACATATCGTTGACCAAGCCCTTGCCAGCGCCGCGCACGAAACCCACCTCGACAGGGCCTGCTCAATGCACATCGGAAGCTCGCGCCTCCCGGCCGGAGCCTCATCGTTCAGCCGAAAACTTCCCTGGAACCGCCGGCCCCTCTCGGATGTCTGAGTGACTGTACGGACGGCTTGGAGCCCTTGGGGCCCGAACGCCGAGTGAAGCGCGGCCCAGGGCGCTGCCCAAGGGCAATCGGCTCCACAGCCTACCTGGAGGCAACCACCGGCCCCTCGGCGGACCGGACTTCTGCGCCCACGCGGCGTAGCGGCGCGGCTTGGCCGCCTAAGGCAAGGAGGACGTCATGAGCCAGAGAATCCCGAGCGACGAGAGCCCCGAGACCCCTGCAGGCGCATCCGCCACTCGGGGCGAACGCACCCTGGAGCTGGCTGTGCTCTACGGCCATTCGCCACAGCGCGTCCTTCACCTCGAGCCGCCCACCTCGGGCCGCCCCCGGTTTTTCAGCTTGCTGATGTTTGCGCTGGGCTTCGCCCTCCTTGTAGCAGGCGCCTCCTCCTTCGGCTACCAGCTGCTGCGCGTCCACCGCGAGACCCTCCACCGCGCCAAGGTCGTCGAGTTCGTCAAGGAGCGTGGCCTACCGGAGAAGTACGCCCCGCAGGTCACTACGAGGCCTGGCGCGGAAGCCGCAAGCGCCGCGGCATTTGCGGCGGGCCTGTTCCTGTTCCTCTTCGGCGGGCTGCGGCTACGAGAAGAGCTGAGACGACCCGGGTTCCGCGTCGGGGAGGATCCCAGGGCCGACTACTCGGTTCCCTCTGCTGCCTTGCCATCCTCCTGCTTCGAGCTGGTGTCGGCAGACGACGAGGGATACAGGGTGCACCTGACGACATCCATGGAAGGCGAGGCGACCCTCCCCGAGGGAGACAGGGTAGCCTTGGCGGATCTCAGGAAGCGCGGGCTCGCGACCCTCGACCAGGGAGAACGGAGCCATGCATGGCTCCTCCCCGAGGATGGACGCTGCAGGATCGAGCTCGGCGCAACAACCTTCCTCCTCCACGCCACCAGGACCAATTCGGATCTCTTGCCCTCTCCAGTGTCCAAGCGTGCCCTGGCCGCCCTGGGAAGCCCCCTGGCGCTGAGCACCCTGGGCTCGGCCACCGTGCTGGTGGCCTTCCTGGCGCTCCTGCAATGGCGCCCAGGGACCACCGACAGCCTGGAGTCCGACAGCGTAGACTCCACGAGGCAGCGGCTGGTCAGAGAGCTCCAGGCGAGCGCGCCCAAGGAGAAGGTCGCGCCCCGGCCCAAGGCGCCCAGAGAGCCCGCGAGACCGGTCAAGGTCGCACTCCACAGCAAGGACCGGAAGACCGCCTCCCAAACACCCCGCCCCATCGACGAACGTATCAGCGGCCCTGCCCAGGATGCTGCAGGCCACTCCGGGCCGGGGGCGTCCTCTTCGCGGCACAGAGGGCTCAACACCGGGATGGTGGCCGTGCTCCGTGCCTCCTCGCAGCAGCTCGCCAACATGTTCAGCCGGCAGGCGGCAATGACACAGGACGCCGAGGACTCCCTGGCGGCCATCACTGGCTACACCTATGGCAGCGGGGATCCTCTCGCTGGCCTTGGGGACGGAGGACGTGGCGGACATACCCCTGGAGCGGGAGGCGCGTCTCCTTGTGGCGCCTTCTGCAGCTTCGGCAAGGAGCCCTTCGGAGGCTTCCCG
>JAVEWA010000688.1:0-3631 GCA_034004785.1 Polyangia bacterium | reverse complement strand
TCGAGGCACTCCGCCAGCGCGCTTGCGAGCCCGGTCACCTGGGCCTCGGTGTGGGCCGCGCTCAGGAAGAAGACCTCCCAGCCGGAGGGGGGCGGGTAGTATCCCTTCTCCAGCATGGCCCCGTGGATTCCGTTGAAGCGGGCGATGGCCTCCGGGCTCACCCGGTCCGAGCGGCGGGGCAGCTCGCCCTCGGCCAGGTACAGCCAGAGGATGGAGCCCACTCGGTGGGAGCGGAGCCAGGGGAGCCCCGCCCTCGCCCTGGCCTCGGCGATGGCGGCGTCGAAGGCGGCGCCCAGCTCCTCGAGGCGGGCGTAGATGGAGCCGTCTTGCAGGGCGGCCAGGGTGGCGGCGCCCGCGGCCATGGCCACGGGGTTACCGGAGAGGGTGCCTGCCTGATAGACGGGCCCGAGCGGGGCGAGCTGCTCCATCAGCTCCCTTCGGCCCACGAGGGCGCCCACTGGCATGCCTCCACCGATGATCTTGCCGAAGGTCACGAGATCCGGGCAGAGGGCGCAAGACTCGGCAAAGGAGCCGTAGGTGAGCCGGAACCCGGTGATGACCTCGTCCGCCACGAAGAGGGCGCCGTGCTTCGCGCACAGGGCGCGGAGCCTCTGGAGGAAGACGAGGCGCTGCTCGAGCAGACCCGCGTTCGCGGGGATGGGCTCGATCACCGCGGCGGCCAGCTCGGGCCCGTAGGTTTCGAAGGCCTTCTCCAGGGCCTCGTCGTCGTCGAGGGGAGCCACCAGGGTCTCGCCAGCGATGGCTGGGGGCACGCCCTTGGAGGAGGCGATGCCGCTCGTGGCGAGGCCAGAGCCCGCCTTCACGAGGAGCCCATCGGAGTGGCCGTGGTAGCAGCCTTCGAACTTGAGGATCTTGGGCCGGCCCGTGGCGCCTCGGGCCAGCCTCAGGGCCGTCATGACGGCCTCGGTCCCCGAGCTCACGAAGCGGACGAGATCCCCCGCGGGCCGGCCGAGCAGGATGGCCTCGGCGCAGGCGATCTCCCGGGGGCTGCAGGCCCCGAAGGTGAGCCCCTCGCCCATGGCGGCGGCCACCTCCTCGCGGATCGCCTCGGGCCAGTGCCCGAGGATGAGCGGGCCCCAGGACATGCAGAAGTCCACGTAGGCGTTGCCGTCCACATCGAAGAGCTCGGCGCCGCGTCCCCTGCGGAAATAGAGGGGATGGCCTCCCACGGCGCCAAAGGCCCGGACCGGGCTGCTGACGCCGCCGGGCATGAGCGTGGTGGCGCGCGCGAAGAGCTTGTCGGATAGGGTGCGAGTTCTGGTCATGGGGCTTCTCCCTTTGATCCATGCCCCGTCGATGGGGCCGGGGCCTGTCGAGCTGGCTCGAGAGCCTCGAACACTGCGTCCGCGAGGGCCGCGTTCGTAGGGCTCAGGGCTCGGATGACTCTGTGGACCCCCAGGGCTTCGAGGGCAGCTTCCGTGGTGGGGCCGATGGCCACGAAGGCGCACGCGCGAAGCTCGGGCCTGGCGGCCAGGAAGCTCTCGGCCGCCGATGGGCTCGCGCAGACCACGGCGTCGGGTCGCTCAGCGAGGGGTGGAGCCTCCGGAGGCGCGGCGTGGGCGTACACCTGAAGCGCGTAGGGCACGAGGCCTCGCGAGACGAGGCCCTCTCCGAGCTCGGGCCGGGCCCGGTCGCCTCCGGGCAGGAGCACGCGGACGCCGGCTGGCAGGGCCTCGCCGAGGGCCGCGGCAAGGGCAGCGCCCGTCTTCTCCCCGGGCTCGAGGGCCACGGGCCAGCCCCGTTCCCTGAGGGCCTGGGCCGTGCCGGGCCCGACCGCGGCCACGAGGAGGCCATCGGGCCTGATGTCCAGGGCGGCGAGGAGCCCTGGAGGATCTATGAGAGCTGCCACGGCGCGGCGGCTCGGGAAGGCCACCGCGGCGAAGGGCCCCTTCGTCCTGAGCTCCTCGAGGGCCGCCTCCTCGGGCCGCGTGTCCACCAGGGCCACCGAGGGCACCGAGACCCAGCGCAGGCCCTTCTCCTGCAAGAGGGCTCCCAGGCCGAGGTTGTCCTCCTCGCTTCGCGTGAGGGCCACCAGGGGCTGGCGATGCTTTTCGGAGCCGAAGGGTGTGCTCGGATGTTCTCCTGTCATTGCCAGGGGCTCCTAGAAGGCCTCGATGGCCGTGCAGGGCGAGGGCGCGTTCGGGGCCTGGCGCAGCTTGGCGCTCGCTGTGACGCCCGCGGCGGCGCCCGGGGCGGCGCCGCGGGTGCGAGCTCTCGTAAGGGCCTCCCAGGCGGCTTCCATTGCAGCCTCGGGCGATTCCGCCGTGATCGCGGCCTCTGCCCAGCCACCCTCCTGGGTACCGCAGCCGATGCATACGGCCAGCTCGTTTGCCTCCGAGCGGGCCCAGGCGCCAAAGGCCGCGTGGCAGCCCGCCTCGAAGCGAGCCATGAGGGCGCGCTCGAGCTCCACGGCGCGGCGGCTCTCCGCGTGGTCGAGACGGTCTCGCACATGAGCCATCACCTCGCCAGCTTGGGCGGTCTCCACTCCCAGGGCGGCCTGGCCAGGCGCTGGGATCCAACGGCGCGGGTCGAGGGCGTAGGCGAGGAAGCCCTCCACCCGGAGCCCGAGGCGCCTCAGGCCCGCCCGCGCCAGCAGGATCGCCGCGAACTCGCCCTTTTTGAGGCGCTCGAGGCGCGTGGGGACGTTGCCTCTCAGCATCTTGGGCATGAGATCCGGCGAGAAGTGCCTGAGCAGGGCCTGGCGCCTGAGGGAGGTCGCTCCCACCGCTCCACCCTCCCGCACCGGGATCGCCCGCGCGAGGTCGTGCGAGTCCGGGTGGACGAGGAGCACGTCCTCCACGGTCTCCCGCACGGGCACGGCGGCGAGGGCGAGGCCCGGGGTGGGTCCGGTGGGCAGGTCCTTGAGGCTGTGCACGGCGAGCTCCGCCTCGCCCCTCAGCACGGCCTCCTGGATCTCCCTGGTGAAGAAGCCCTGATCATCGCGGCCCTGGAGGGCTTGGTCCTTGATTCTGTCCCCCTGGCTCTTCACCACGCAGAGTTCGGTCGGGTGGCCGAGCAGGGAGGCCACGTGCTTTGCCTGCCAAAGGGCCAGGCGGGAGCCTCGGGTGGAGATGCGGAGGACGGGTGGCAAGGACATGCGGGAGTCTCCTGTCCTGTCAGGCGATGTCGCTCGCCGTGGGCGTCCGGGCTCCAATGACAGCCCAGGGCTCAGTCCTCCTCGGAGCGGAAGAGGGCCTTGATGTCGCCGAACACGCCGTTCGTGTAGTCGCGCACGAGGCCCTTGAGCTCGGACTCGAGCTTTGCCCTGAGCCCCTGCTCGAGCTCGGGAAACGCGGCGCCGAGGAGCCTCGGGATCTCTACCTGGATGTATCGCTGGTGGCGCTCCTGGGTGCTGCGAAGGAGCTGGGTCAGGTTCCTCTCCCTGCAGAAGGCCTCGAGCTCGGCGACAGCCTGGGTCACGCGCTGCCGCACGTGGGCGAGATCGGCCCATGAGGCCACCAGGCTCCTGCTCGAGGCATTCTGTAAAACCTCGAGGTCGGCGCACTCTCCGATGGAGGGCCTGAGGCGTCCATCCACCTGGGCCGGGATCCCCAGGTCCACGATGAGCAGGGGCTCGGGCGTCTTTCGGCCCTCGAGCAGGCGCTCGGTG
>JAVEWA010000687.1:0-3636 GCA_034004785.1 Polyangia bacterium | reverse complement strand
TGCGGGCCAGGGCGACCGGGTGGGCCACTTGGGCATACCCCCCCCCTCGGGATCTTGTAGATATTGCTTGTTATTTTACCACTGCCACTCATGGTGTCTTCCCTCTGGCTCCGCTTTCGACGTTGGCGCGGGCGATAGATCCAGATCCGGCCCGCCGCTCCCCCCATTGGACGCGCGGGCTGCTCGTGGTCGTGATAAAAGACCGTGCCTGAGCCGGCTCAGAACAGGCACTTCGCTTAGAGCTGCTACTCTCGCCACTATCCCCTCGCGGCTCTCTGGCACATCGCCAGTGGAGCTACCTTTGGCGAGACGAGATTATCACGTCGCCCAGGCGTATTCAACGGTGGCGCACAGAGCACGGAGGGGTGGGACAGCACACCTTCTGGCCTCCCCCTTGGGTGCCGGCGCCAGGGCCGCTGCCACCGCAAGCGTCCCTTCCGGAGACGGTGAGGGTGCCGATACGAGGGCCGGTGAGGGAGGCGGTCTCGAAGCCGACTTCAGGGCCGCTGCCGGAGGCGGCGCGTGGGCGGTTGCCGGATGGCCCCAGCGGCTGAGCACAGGCTCTAGGGGGCGGCCAGGTGCGCCACAAAAGGCCATTAGATTTTACCCCCCCCCATGGAACATGCTGATATCACGCAACATTTCCTCGCTGCCGACCATCGCGTTCTCCTCGTCCATCTCGTCCTCCCGCTGGCTCTGCTGCCGGTGCTTTTGCAGCTTGCTGCAATGTTCCAGGCCCGCTCCGCCCCCATGGAGATGCGGGCTCATCAGATCCTGACCGGGCTTCCCGAAGTAAGACGTGCCACCAAGAAGCGGCCCCGACTCCACCTCGCACAACCAATGCCCACTGCGATGCTCGCTCGCCACGGTCCCCTCGCTGCTCCCTGGCCTCTCGCCAGTCGAGCATCCTGTGACCAGATGAGGTCATCACGGCCATGAACAGCCTTTCAAGCACGAAGCCGACGTAAGCACGAGCCGACCTTGTGCGAAGCCGATTCAAGCGCGAAGCAGGAGGGGCCGCATTCTCTTGTCCTTCTTCCGACCACCCGAGTCTCACCTTCGGATTCAGTGCGGCGCACGGCCTAACGCAGGCTTTCACGACCCCTTCGGAGAGGCTAGGATGCCCTCCATGGCCCAAGGCTCGGGACAGAGGCAGCTAGGGATCTCGGTGGCGGTGGCCGTGGTGGCGGGAATCCTCGTCTCGCGAGCCCTGGAGCCCCACTGGGGGCCCTGGGGCTTTGTGGCGGCCATGGCCGCCGCTGCCCTCCTGGTAGTCGGAATCTCGGTTCTTTGGGGAAAGCGCTGAGCCGGCCCCTGCCCCACGGCTACCCGAGACCGGCGGGCTCCCTCGGTCACCGAGGGACAATCGTACGAGCCATGCGGCGAGAGCGCTGACCGAGCCTCGCCTGCCGCGAGGGGATCAGGGCAAGGTCACGGCGGGAAAGGAGGCGGGATCGGGCAGCGGCGCACCTTGCACACCGGTCAGCTCGCCCACGCTGAACCCCATGAAGCTGAGGAGCGTGGAGGGGAACTCGCCCACGGCCAGCCACATGATCCCCTTTGCGGGCAGGAAGATCACCGACTGCATGGTGCCGTTCGTGGCCAGGGTGCGGCCGTTCAACTCCGTGGCGTCCTCATAGGTTTCGGTGGTGGGGTTGTAGCGATCCCTCAGGATCTCGATGCCCTTGGCCGGATCGAGCTGGCCGTGGTAGGTCCCGGGCTCGCCAGGCTCGAGGAGCTGACGAAGCCGCTCGAAGCGGTTCCAGCTCGAGGTCCCGGGTTCCTCCGGCTCCTGCGCCGCCTCCATGTCCGCGTGCACGAAGTGGTTGGCGGCGTACACCACGCCGTCGGCGCTCAGGTACCTGGCCTCGAAGCTGTGAGCCGTCATCTCGAAGGCGGCGGCCTTCTTTCCCGGGCCGTCCGAGACCACGAGGATCTCGGCGGAGGCGCGGTCCTGGCTCCGCAGGTAGGCCTCGGCCTCCTCCAGGGTCGTGGCCCGCTCGAGCACCTCCCTGACCATCTGCACGTTGCTCCGCCCCTCCCTCTCGACCTCGGTCTCCAGGGGAGAGCTCACCTCGTTCGACGCCACGGCGATCCCGGCCTGGTTCATGCCGGTGTAGGGGCTCATGTTGGCCGGGAACCCCACCGAAACCCAGGGCACGCGGTCCTTGGGCTCTCTCACGAAGACCACGGGGTACTTCTCCACGATCTCCACCTCCCACCAGTCGAGGTTCCGGCCGTGCAGAAGCTCCCCGTCCACCGTCGCGGTCCCCGACGCCACGAACTGGCTGCAAGCGATGCCCTCCATCTTGAGGACCTCCACCACCACGTCGCCGTAGTTCAAGATGAGGCAGTCTTCCAGGCTCCAGACGCCGCCCGTCCCCTCGGCCAGCCCCTGGCACTCCTCCACGATGCCCTCGAAGGAGTGCTCGGCCGCGGTCTGGTCCAGACCCACGATCCGCGCGTACTCGAGCATGGTGGAGAAGAGGGGATCGTCCCCCACGTACTGGCGGCCCTCGGCGAGCTCCTCTCTGAGTAGCTCGGCGTGCTGAAGCCCCATCTCGTAGGGCGTGCCGCGCAGCCACACGATCCTGACGTGATCGCGCATCTCGACCTTGCCCTTGGGACCATCGTCGTCCGAGCAGGCCGCCAAGCCCGGCATCGCCAGAGACGCTCCCAGGAGAACGGCGAGGAGCGGGGCGCGATGCGCGAGAGGCTCCACTTGCGCCTCCCTCCTCCCAGGCCTGCGAAAGAATGTCGAGAGCTGCATGGGTCCTCCGGTGGTGATCCGGCGTCCATGCGCCGGCAGGGGGCCATCTTAGCACGACGAGGCCCGGCCGCTAGCTCCCTGCTCGCATCCGCAGGGTTTGGGGCATGCTCGGATGAATACCATGTCCAATCGCACAACACCTAGATGCTCTTGATGGGCCTGTCTCGCGGCCTTCACGCTCTCGAGCCTCTCCATGGCCCCGGCTGCGAAAGCCCAGAGCCGAAGAAACCGACTCGCGCCGCCGATCCCCCTAGTCGCGAGCCTCGGAGTTATTGCGGCCTACAGGGTGGACTCGTTGTGCCGCTCGAGGATGAAGTAGGACATGAAGAGCCGCAGGGGCGTGCCCGGGATGGCGATGAAGGCCTTGCCGAGCATGAGGTCATCGTTGTCGGCGTAGGGCTTCACTATGTAGTCCCTGAGCAGGGCGGAGGGATCGCCCGGAGGGTTCCGGCCGCAGGCGTAGTTGATGAGGAGGCCGTTGGGGTACTTGTTGTCCACGTCCGAGAGGCGCACCGGGCCGCAGTCGTACCAGCCGTGCTTGATGGAGTTGCCCTTCTTGATCTTGTCGAACCAGGGGTCGCCCAGGCCGTTCGACACGATCTGCACGTTGTAGCCCTGGATCCCCTGCTTCGGATCCGAGGCTGGATCCACCTGGTAGAAGCCCTTCTTGAACTTCCGGATCCCGATCATGCCCGTGAGGTCCAGGGTGTTCCAGCCCTTGAACTCCCAGCCCGCGATCTTGGCGGGGTCGGGCTGGACGCCCTTGCGCATCACGTCCTCGAGCTCTTCGTTGGACGCCAGGGCGAGGGCCACGTAGTCGTATCGCTCGCCGTTGGGCTGCTTGGGCTCGCTTGTCTTGGTGCTCA
>JAVEWA010000686.1:0-3642 GCA_034004785.1 Polyangia bacterium | reverse complement strand
CCTGTCGGTCACGAGCGAGCCCTGGTCCCAGGTGTTTTTGGACGGCAGGGCCGTCGGAACGACGCCGCTCCAGGGCTACCGCGCCAAGGCGCGGAGCTACAACATGGAGCTCAAGACCTCGGACGGCAGGACCTACAAGCGCATAGTCTTCATCGAGGCCGATCGCACCACCCAGGTGTCCCACCGCTTCCCGGACCCCAAGGACCCGCCCCCGACTGGCCCCTCGGGTTGGCTGAACGTGGCGAGCGAGCCGGAATCAGAGGTCTGGATAGACGGCAAGAAGGTCGGGAAGACGCCCATGGAGGATCACGATCTGCCCGTAGGGCTCCACGTGGTGGTCCTCAAGACCGAGGATGGCCGCCGCGAATCGAAGCAGCTCCAGATCCTCAGGGACAAGACCACCGAGTGGAAGCACCGCTTCGCTCCCAAGGAGGTCGTGGAGGAGGGCCCCAACATGGGCCGCCTCTCGGTGACGAGCAACGTGGAGGCCGAGGTCATCATAGGCGGTCGCCGCGCGGGCTGGACCCCATTCCTGAGCCACCCGCTCAAGCCAGGCAGACACGTCGTCACCCTGAAGACCGACAAGCGCCAGACGCGAACCTATACCATCGTCATCGCGGCGGGCCGGACCCAGACCATAAGCGTGACCTTCCCGGCGCGGTAGCTTCGCCCCCCCCTTCCCTCCCCCGGCGATTTCTGATACCGAGAGAGCCCCCGGCCCCAGCCCGGGTCGGAGCGCCATGTCCCGCTGGCTAGAAAAGCTGAACGCCGAGCAACGCCAGGCGGTCGAGATCACCGAGGGGCCCCTCCTCGTGCTGGCTGGGGCGGGGAGCGGCAAGACCAGGGTCATCACCCACCGCATCGCCTACCTGCTGGAGCGGGGCGTGTCGCCCGAGAACGTTCTCGGCGTCACCTTCACCAACAAGGCCGCCGAGGAGATGCGCCTGCGCCTGAGGAGCATGGTGGGGGAGCCCGCCCGGGGAGTCACCCTCTGCACCTTTCACGCCCTGGGCCTGGAGATCTTGAAGCAGGAGGCCCGCGGGGCCCGAAGGCGCCGGCCTTTCACGATCTTCGACACCGGCGATCAGCTCGCCACCTTGAGGGAGCTCACCCGCCAGACCCGCTTCGGCAAGGCCTTCGACCTCGGCGCGGTGCTCACCCGCATCAGCGCCCTCAAGAACGCCTTCGCCGAGCCGGGCGCGGAGCCAGCCTCGGAGGATCCCTACGACGAGCTGGCGGCGCTCCTCTTTGGCCGCTACGTCGAGCAGCTCCGCGCCTACCGCGCCTACGACTTCGACGACCTCATCTGCGAGCCCGTGCGCCTCCTCGAGGGGAGCCGCGCCGCCAGGGAGAGGTGGACCGCGCAGCTAGCCTATCTCATGGTGGACGAGTACCAGGACACGAACCCGGCCCAGCTCCGGCTGCTCCTCGCCCTCACCGGCGAGCACCGGAACGTCTGCGTGGTGGGCGACGACGATCAGTCCATCTACGGCTGGCGCGGGGCCGACGTGCGAAACATCCTGCAGTTCGGAAAGGACTTCCCCGGGGCCCGCGTGGTGTACCTCATGCGGAACTACCGCTCGGTCCGGAGCGTCCTCGACCTCGCGAACCGGGTCATCGCGGCGAACCCGGACCGGCACCCAAAGCAGATGAAGCCCGTCAGGGAGGATGGCCCGCGGGTGCGCCTCGCCATCCACCCCGACGGGGAGGGCGAGCCCATCTGGGTGGCGCGCCGCATGCGGGAGCTGCTCGACAAGGGCGGCCGCCGCCCTGGCGACCTGGCGGTGCTCTACCGCTCCAACTCCCTCGCCAAGGAGCTGGAGAGCGAGCTGCGCCTCGCCAAGATCCCCTACCGCCTGGTGGGCGGAACCTCGTTCTACGACCGCCGCGAGGTCAAGGACCTCGTGGCCTACCTGAAGCTCTGCTCGAACCCCTTCGACGAGCTCTCTCTCCGGCGCGTGATAAACACCCCGCCCCGGGGCATCGGGACCCGCACGGTGGAGAAACTCTCGGAGTGGGCCGAGGCGAGGGGCAAGCCCCTCTGGGAGGCGCTCTCGAATGCCGAGGAGGCCATAGGAGACGACGACCGGGCGGTGCGGGCCGTGGGGGACTTTCACCGGATAGTCAGCGAGCACGGGCCCCGGCTCTCGAAGGGTCGCGCCCTCCCAGAGGCGGTCCAGAGCCTCGTGGAGGCCACGGGGATGCGCGAGGAGATCCAGCGGAGCTCCGAGTCGGACCAGGTGCTCGCCCGCCGCCTGGGCTTCGTGGAGGGCTTCCTCGAAGACGTGGCCCGCTACGCCGAGCGGGCTGATCGGCCCAGCCTCGCCGAGCACCTAGGGCACATAGGCCTCGGCGAGCTGGAGCCGAACGTGGAGGAGGACGCCGGGGACAAGGTCACCCTGTCCACGCTCCACGGCTCCAAGGGGCTCGAGTTCCCGGTGGTGTTCCTGGTGGGCCTGGAAGAGGGCCTGCTGCCCCACGACCGCACCCTGAACCCCCAGGCGACTGATCAGGGCACTGGGGACATCTCGGAGGAGCGGCGCCTCTTCTACGTGGGCATCACCCGCGCCAAAGACGAGCTCTTCCTCTCGAGAGCCAAGGCCAGGCGCGTGCGCGGCCGCCTTGTGGAGCGCAGCCCCAGCCGCTTCCTGGACGGGATCCCGGAGGACATGCTCGAGCTCGAGGACCTCACCGCCGAGGCGAGCGACGAGCAGGTCAGCTCCATGCTCGACGATCTCAAGTCCAAGCTGGGATGGTAGGTGACTCCTTTCTACGCTATTACATGCTTCGCCCTCAAGCCTTTTTGTTTTTCTTTTTTTGCCTTTTCTTCCAGTGACGCAATCCAGACCCATTCCAATGGCCACCTGGCTAATGATGCAGAACAACGGTCACTGGTCCCTGTCGCCGGGGAGTTCCTGGTTGCGCCACGCCCTGGTCATCGAGACGAGGCTCCCAAGCACGTTCGTGATCGCGGCCCGCGACGAGTTACAGTTCAAGACCATGCTAATATGGCCCCGTGAGCCTTAGTTCCATCGTGTTTGCACTCTCGGCATGCGAGTCGCCCGGCTCGCGTGCTCCCGCGAGCCGAGCCAACTGAGCAACAACCAAGGTCACCGTTCTACTAGCCCTCCTCTCCATCTCGGCTCACGCTCGACCGTCACGGGACGGGGGCGAGCCGCCCATCCGACGCCGCCTTCCAGATCCAATCGCGCTGCTCGCTATCGAGATCTTCATACGCCTCTTTGTTTTGTCTCTTAGCGCTATTTAGGTCAATCGCGCGGCGCCAGGCCAAGATGGGCCGCCCCGAAGGACGGGCCAAGCGCGAGCCACAGAAATCATAGGATGTCGGCTCATGTGAGCACCCGTCCCACATGAAGCGTTCCTATGACTTTTTCCCGGCCCTGGGAGAGCCTCGCGGCGCCCCTTCGCCAGGCGCCACTCGTAGGTTTTTGTCCTACACGATTTGGTCCTTCGATTGTTCCCGGCCCGAGCGAGCCCTTGGCAGGGCGCGGAGCAAGGGACCCAATGCCCGGTAACGCTCCGTCCCATGTCGGATGGGGGCGGCTGGATCCCGGCGCAGGATCTGTTACACCTGGGCCTGTCACCGAGCTTTCCCAGGGTCTCCGAGATGCCCGGACCTGA
>JAVEWA010000685.1:0-3648 GCA_034004785.1 Polyangia bacterium | reverse complement strand
GGCCGCGCCCGCCACCAGCTACAGGCCGCGCCCGCCACCAGCTACAGGCCGCGCCCGCCACCAGCTACAGGCCGCGCCCGCCACCAGCTACAGGCCGCGCCCGCCACCAGCTACAGGCCGCGCCCGCCACCAGCTACAGGCCGCGCCCGCGCAGCATGGCCCCGAGTCCGTGGATGTGGGTGAGATCCACGCTGGTGCGCTCCTCCTCCCGGTCGCCGGCATAGACGACCAGGGGCCGCGCGAGGCCGCCTTGGATCGTTTTCTCGAGCACGTCGAAGGCCTTGAAGAAGGCCGTGGACACCGTGCGGCTGGACTTGATCTCGATGGGCAGGAGCTGCTGTCCCAGCGCCACCAGCAGGTCGACCTCGTTCCCGGTCGCGTCGCGGAAGAAGCTGGCCTGGACTCGGAGGCCTCTGTGCATCCGGTGTTTGAGCACCTCCAGCACCACCAGGTTCTCGAAGATCCCTCCGCGAAGGGGGTGGGTAGCGAGCTGGGAGACATCCTCCACGCCGAGCAGATAAGAGGCGAGACCGACATCGTAGAAGTAGAGCTTCGGGGACCTAACGAGGCGCCTTCTCGTATTCGTCGAGAAGGGCTGGAGCAAAAAGACCAGGAAGCTCGCCTCCAGAAGGGATAGCCAGTGCTTGATGGTAGTGCTGCTCACCCCGGTGTCGTTTGCAAGGCTGCTCGCGTTCAGTAGCTGGCCCACTCGTCCCGCGCACAGGCGGATGAAGCGCTGAAACTGGCTGAGGTTGCGAACCTGGGCGAAGCTCCGAAGATCCCGCTCGATGTAGGTCTCCAGATAGTCTCCGTAGAGCTGCGTCGGGTCGAGTCCGCGATCGTGGAGGCGGGGGTAGAAGCCCCGAAACATCAGCTCGTCCGCCCCGAGGCGTATCTGCGCCTCGTCCAGCTCGGCAACGGACAGGGGCAAGAGCTTGAGGAGCGCGGTGCGACCAGCCAGGGACTGCGACAAGGACTCCATGAGCTGGAGCTGGCTGCTGCCGGTCAAGACGAACAGCCCGTCTCGGCCGTCCTCGTCCACCAGGACCTGGATCTGGGACAGAAGGCTCGGCACACGCTGGATCTCGTCGATCACAGCGCCGCCCCGCAGCCCCCGGAGCAGGCCCACGGGATCGGACTCGGCGAGCTCGCGGGTCTGGAGGTCCTCGAGGTTCACGTACGGCAGATCCGCGAAGACACTCTTTACCAGGGTAGTCTTGCCTGACTGCCTCGGTCCTGTGACCGTGACCACCGGATACTGCCCAAAGAGCCTTTTCAACGGTTCAGCCAAAGCGCGAGGGATCATGTTCTTCGTCTCGAACGAACAATGTTCGCTCCAATAATCAACAGGTTACAAGGTGTTCGTGCAAATATCAAGTACAACTTGAAATTTGCAAAGAGATGGGAAACCAAGCAGCTCCCCAAACCCGGCCGCTTTGCAGGCAGCTCCCCAAACCCGGCCGCTTTGCAGGCAGCTCCCCAAACCAAGTCGCTTTGCAAGCGGCTCCCCAAACCCAGTCGCTTAGCAGCCAGGGCGCCGGACGAGGCGAGCGGGGGTCTCGCAGCGTGCTCAGTTCTTGCTCGGCTGCCCCATGCGGAGCGGCCCGCCCCGGGCGGTGGGCCAGAGCATGCAGCTCGTGCCCGAGCCCGGGACCTTGAAGACGTCCATGCCGTGATCAAAGGTCTGCACGAAGATCTCCAGCTCCCCGTCGCCGTCGAGGTCGCCCACCGCGGGGGCGGCCGGGGCGCCGTTGCCGTTGCCGTTGTGCCCGGGGTTCGGCAGCGGGATGTCCCAGAGGAGCTCCCCGTCCGCCGCCAGGATCACCAGGTAGCCCGAGTCGCTCGAGTCCGGATCCCCGTAGGTCGTGAAGAGCACCTCTGGGGAGCCGTCCTGGTTGAGATCGGCGATGATGGGCTCGGATGAGAACATGATGCTCTTGCCGTGGCTGTAGTTGTGGCGCCAGATCTCGCCTCCCTCGGCGTCGAAGGCGTACATGAACCAGTCGTTCAGGGAGACGATGATCTCGGGCCTCGAGTCTCCCTGCAGGTCCACCGTGGCGGCGGCGGGCACGCCCCCCGGCGGATACCAGCCGTCCACCTCCACTGGCCAGCCGCCCCTCGGCAGGGTCTCCCATCCTGCCTTGCGCATGGCCGAGCGGCTGCCGTCCCCGTGGGCGCCCTCCAGCACCATGATGGCCCAGGCCTGGGTCTCGTAGGGCTCGTGCAGCTCCACGTTCGGCACGCCGAGCACCTCGTTTATGCCGTCGCCGTCGAGATCCACCACGCTCGGCGGCGACTGGGTCCACTGGAGCCACTCGGCCCAGGACGGGTGGGGCCACTCGCCGGTATGCAAGTGGTAGTGGTCCTCCTCCACCTGGGGATCGGCCCAGCGGATGAACTGACCCCAGGTCAGGCGCTCGCCACTATAGTCGCTGGAGCGGTTGGTGAACCAGGGCGCCGAGTCGAGGGCCACGCCGTCGTGATCGAAGGCCTGGATGTGGTGGTTGTCGTAGGTGGCCAGGATCTCCAGCTCGGGGTCATCGTCGATGTTGCCGATGGCCACGTTCAGCCCGTAGCAGCCGTAGCCGTGGTGGCCGTAGCCGTTGCGGTCGGCGTCGTTGCCCGGGCCGCTCAGGTGGTTGTAGCGTGGCCAGGCAGGGAAGTTGAGCCCGTTCGGCTGGTAGAGCGAGCCGTCGGCGTTCCACACGAACACCTGGGCCCCCCCGTCCTCGGTGCGCACGGTCTGGGTCGTGGTGGCCACGATCTCGATGCTGCCGTCGCCGTTCAGATCTCCGCCCGCGAGCCCCCGGACCTCTGGCGGGTTGCCGCCCGTCGTGGTGCTCACTGGCCAGCCCGGCTTCAGCACCGCCTCTCCATCCCGCCACTCGTAGGCATAGACCTCGTGGCCGTTGCCATACACGATCTCGGTGTAGCTGTCCCCCTCGAGGTCCACCACGATGTGCGGGGCATAGACCCGGCCCTCTCCACCCTCCATCTTGCCGACCTCGTTCCCCTCGGAGTCGAACACGAAGACCGAGTAGTAGGCGGCGACGAGCTCGTTCGACCCGTCGCCGTCCAGATCCGTCACGATGGGCGAGGCGTACCAGCTCGTCTCACCCCGCAGGTTCTTCCAGAAGACCGGCTCCTGCACGTCCCCCGGCGAGGTCCCGGCCTCGCAGGTCGGGTTGGTGGTGCCGCCAGTGGTGCTGCCGCCCTTGGGCGGCCGCCTGAGCCTGCTCTCGCCGTCCGGACAACCCGCGCAGACGACGCAGGCCAGAAGGAGGCTCCACCAGAGCCCCGGGCCGGGCCTCCCTCGATCGTTCTTCCGACTCATGGTCACCTCCCTTGGCAAACTAATACCATGGCCGGCCGCCAGCCGGCCGCCAGCCGGCCGCCAGCCCCGGCCCCAGTGGTTCATCCAGGATCGGTCCTGCGTCACCAGGGCTGGCTCGTCCTCGGCCAGGGGATCATAGCCTGCCCCGGGCCCGAATCCCAGGGCGCTGACACAGCCTTGGAAAAAGCGGCTCTCAACCACTCAACCACTCAACCACTCAACCACTCAACCACTCAACCACAGCAGGCAAGCCCATGACGAGAGGCCGAGGGCCAAGAAGGGAGTTCTCCTCAGGCGTAGGAGAGCACTATCGC
>JAVEWA010000055.1:0-17379 GCA_034004785.1 Polyangia bacterium | reverse complement strand
GGCGCGAGGTGCACAGTCTCGATGGCCACTCCACGCCGGGGCTCTGCGTTGCCTTCAGCCCGGCTGGCAAGCTCCTGGCGTGCGGGGGGAGGGATCACGGCATAAGGCTCTGGGACGCCCGGGGAGGGAAGCTCGAGGCCGTGCTCGAGGGACATAGTGGAGACGTGAACAGCCTGGCGTTCTCCCCGGACGGACGCTGGCTGCTCTCCGGCGGCAGCGACCGGACCGTGAGGCTCTGGGACCGGGCCGAAAGGACCCTTCGCCGGGTCTTCACCGGGCATGGCGACGACGTGTACTCGGTCGGCTTCGCCCCTGACAGCTCGAGGTTCGCCTCCACCAGCTTCGATGGGAAGATACGTGTCTTCGGTCTGGATGGGGATCTCCCGCTGGCAACCCTCTCGGGGCCCGCGGGCTTCGCCTTCCGGGTAGCTTTCTCGCCGGACGGACGCAGCCTCGCGGCCTCGAGGCAGAGGACAGAACGGGAGACCGAGCTTGAGATATGGGATCTCGCGGCGAAAAACCCGCCACGGCGGCTGTTGGGCCATCGGAAGCTCGCGGGCTCGCTGGCCTACTCGCCAGACGGAACAGTCCTGATCTCCGGGAGCAAGGATCACTCGGTCAGGCTGTGGGACGCGCGTTCCGGGCGTCTAGTCCAGGTGCTCGAGCACTCCAGGGACGTCTCGGCCGTTGCCTTCACACCTGACGGACGCCGCTTCGCGGCGGTGGACTGGAAGACCATCCGGGTGTATCCGTTCGAGCCCCCTGCGGCCAGGCAGGACCCGGCCAGGCTGCTCACCGAGGCTCAGGAGCAGGCGGGGCTATGGCTCGAGGAGTTCAGCCTCCGTTCGGTCCGAGCAGCCAAGAGGAGGCCGTGATGGATCTCGAGGCAGCCCTGGCCGCCGCCAGCGCACGGATCGCGGCCCTCGAGGATGAGCTCGCCGAGCTCCAGGCCGGGTTACGGGCCACTATCACGGGAGTGCTCGTACAGGAGCGCCCCACCGGGGCCTCCACGGTTTCCAACCTGGAGGAGATGGTGCTGCTGGTGAACCCCGATCGCAGCTTGGGCTATGTCAACGCGCCCATGGCGCGGCTGTTGGGCATTGGCGAGCGGCGGCAGTCCCTCGGTCAACCGCTGGGCAACTGGGACAGCGGCGCCCTCGGAGAAGGCACCCTCGGGGCGCTCTGCACCGCTGCCCTGGCCGCTGATCAGATCCTCGTGGTGGAGCGAAGAGTCGATGCGCTGCCACCTGACCGTCTGCCAGTGGAGCCGAGCGGGCCCAGGCCGCAGGGTGAGTTGATCCTCCGCTTCGTGGTGACGCCCATGCAGGGGAGGGTGCAGATCACTGTCCAGGACGTGACCCGGCTCCGTTGGTTGGAGGCGACCTTCTCGCGTTTTGTCTCTCCAAGGGTGATAGAGCAGCTGCTCGTCAGCCCGACCGAGGAGCTCCTGTCCATGCAGCGTCGGGAGATCTCGATGCTTTACGTGGATCTGAGGGGCTTCACCCACCTGTCCCAAACCCTCCCCTTGCCAACGCTTCAGGCGATGATGAACGAGTGGTTCTCGGCGATGCAGGACGCCGTGGAGGGCGCCGACGGCACGATAGGGCAGTTCGTCGGGGATCAGGTGGTGGCGCTCTTCGGCGCACCCTTGGCGCGTCCCGACCACGCTCTGGCAGCCCTCTGCTCCGCAGTGGAGATGCAGGCAGCCCAGGAGGACCTTCGCCGTCAATGGGTGGAACGGGGCTGGCCTGCGCCGGGCGTTGGTGTTGGAGTGGCCACCGGCGAGGTCGCGGTCGGCAACATGGGCACCGAGCGGCACATGTACTACACCGCCCTTGGCTACTGGATGAACCTGGGCGCTCGGCTCTGCGCGGCGGCCGGGGAAGGGGAGATCCTGACGGTTCCATCCACCCACGCTCGAGCCAAGGAGGCCTTTCAGAGAGCCGGCAGCGGCCGGCTCCCGCTCCCCAGGCTGCGCTTCGCCTCCCAGGGAGTCTTCAGGTTCAAGAACGTCAAGGAGCCGACAGAGGTCTTGTCCGTGACCACGGTGGGCCCAGAGTCCACCGATGGTCCCGAGGACGAGACAAACCTTCGCTGATGCACACAAATTGTGAACTGATAAATTCATCGTGATGCACGTGATGTAAACTCGCGTGATCGCGGGCTGGCCAGAAAGAGAAGCCCAGGGGGTTCATTGTCTGCAATGATTTGTAATAATGTGTGTTTTAGGTGTGCGCTGCTGTACCCTCGGGATAGGGACGATGAGCCTTGTATCTGGCATCCCTGTTGCTAATCGAGAAGAGGGAATCGAGCGGGCCCACTCAAAATCTTCTGCCAAGGCCCGCAGAAGGAGCTCGGAAAGATGGAGCGCAACGAGAACTCGGTGCTGACTTCCCTCAGGAACCTGAAGGCCATCGAGGAGGATCGCCAGAAGAAAGAAGAGGAAGCCAGGCTGGCAAGGCTCGAAGCGGAGCGGCTGGCCCAGGCCGAGGCCGCAAAGCAGGCCCTCATGGAGGAGGAGAGGCGGGCCATGGCCGTGGCCGAGGCAGCCAGGGCCGCCGAGGAGGCCAGGCGCATTGAGGAGCGGGAGGCGGCCATTCGGCTTGCCCAGGCCGAGGCCGCTGCGAGGGTCGAGGCGGAGGCGCGGCTCGAGGTGGAGCGCATGCGGCTCGGGCACCTCGAGGGCCCCGGCTCGGCCAGGAGCCGCAGGGCGGTGGTTGTGGCGCTCCTCGGGGTCCTGCTCTTGCTCGGAGGGGGCGGTGCCTATCTATTCGCAGTGTACCTGCCCGGGCAGGATCGAGAGCGAGCGGCAGCGGAGCGGCAGCGGATGAAGGAGCTGGAGGCGAGGGCCGAGGCGGATCGCCGCTCCCTTGTTGCGCGACTCACGGAGCAGGAGAAGCGGCTGCAGGGCGCGATCGCCAACGCCCAGACCGACGCCGAGGTGAGCCGGCTCAGGGCTCAGCTCGAGGCCCTGAAGAAGGAGCGGGCCGCCGCCGCGGGATCGGCCGAGGGGCCACGTCCAAGGGATCCCATGGCTATCAGGAGGCCGCCCCCTCGCACTCCCATGGAGGCGCCCGCCATGAAACCCGACTCCGACGTCAAGAACAACGCCCTGCGCGGCCTGTTCGGGGACAACTGAGCTCGCCCGAGACTAGAGCCCCCTCCGCATGAGCAGGCCCGCATCGGGGTGGCTGTGCTACCATGGCGCTCATGCTGCGCGATCCTGGCTTTCCCCAAATAGTAGGAGACGAGAGGTGAAGGAGCTCCTGCTTCTGGGAGGGTTGCTCGCCTGTTTCGTGGCACTCGTGGCCCGTGGCGGTGGCGATGGCTCCAGGTTCGATCTCGACCCGGGGAGCTCGGTGATGTCCTCGTCCCTCGGCCAGCCTTCTCCTCCTCCTCTTCCCGCTGTCCCGGGCTCGACGGCCGGCTCGGCCCTTCCAGTCGAGTACAAGATAGCGGCGAGGCTCGATCCCAAGGAGCACAAGCTGTCGGGCTCGCTGGAGTTGAGGTGGCGGAACCCGAGCCAGCAGGCCGCCGAGAGGCTTCCCTTTCACCTCTACCTGAACGCCTTCGCTCACACTGGCACCCGGATCCTCGGAGAATCGTGGCGAAGCGGCCAGAGAGACGGGGGAGGCAGAGCAGGCGGCTGGGGCTGGATCGAGGTGCGGGACGTGAAGGTGGACGGGGTCGGGGCGAAGGAGGTGTCCCTGGAGGACGATGGCACCGTGATGAAGGTGCAGCCGGTAAGTGCAATCGCCTCGCAGCAGACGGCCCTAGTGACCATGGACTTCGAAGCGCGGCTCCCCAAGGTGCGCCTCCGGACGGGCTACGCAGGGGATTTCCACCTTGTCGGCCAGTGGTTCCCAAAGCTGGGCCGCCGGGAGCCGGATGGGGCTTGGCACTGCGAGCCTTTCCACCCGAACGGCGAGTTCTACGCCGATTTCGGGAGCTACGACGTCACCCTGGAGGTGCCAGAGAGGTTCGATGTGGCTGCCACCGGCCTTCGCAGCGGCGAGAAGAAGCTCGCGGGGGGATGGCGGCGCTTCAGCTACATGGCGGCCCCTGTCCACGACTTCGCGTGGGTGGCGGCGCCTGGCTTGAAACGAAAGAGAGGCCACCTGGGCAGGATCGTGTTGGAGGTGGTCCACACCGGGGAGAGCGAGGCCGCCGTCGGGAGGCACCTCGAGCACATGCGAAAGGCCCTCGATCGGCTCGGGCGCTGGTTCGCGCCCTACCCGTACCCCCTGCTCACCGCGGTCCTGGTTCCCGCCGAGGCGATGGCCGCCGGAGGCATGGAGTACCCGACGTTTTTCACCAGCTCGGCCGAGCACTTTCCATTTCTGGAGCGCCTCGAGGCTCTAGGCACCACCGTCCACGAGCTCACGCACCAGTACTTCCAGGGCATGTTGGCCTCCAACGAGGTCGAGGCGCCTTGGCTCGACGAGGGGCTGACGACCTACGTGGCAGGCCTCTTGATGGACGACATCCACGGCGCCGATCGCTCTGCCTTCGAGGTGGGGCCATTCCGTCTCGGCTACTTCGCGCTCAGCCGGATCTGGTTCCGGGGCATGCCCGGGCGCGATGCGGCGAGCCGCCGCGTTCCCGAGTTCTGCTCCCGGCATTCCTACTTCGCCAATGTCTATGGAAAGGCCTCCCTCGCCCTCCGCACTCTGGAGGGGCGCATCGGCCGGCCGCGGATGCTCGTCCTCCTGAAGGACTATGTGACGAGGTACCTGTTCAAGCATCCTTCGAGCGCGGACTTCTTCGGCGTTCTCGATGAGCATGTCAAAGAGCCAGCTCTGCGGAGGTTCTTTCACCAGGCCATAACCACCGATGGGGTCCTCGACTACGCCGTGGACGCGGTGCGTGCGCTCTCCCTCGAGGGGCTCCGCGGCCGCTTCGAGCACCCAGACGCAAAGGAGCGGAGGGACGCTCGCGCCGCTCTCATGGGACAGGGCGCCAAGTACCTCAACCGAGTGCTCCTCGTGCGAAAGGGTGAGCTGCGTTTGCCAGTGTCCGTGACGCTCCGTTTCGCGGATGGTTCCAGGGAGGAGCGGGCCTGGGACGGGGAAGGGCGCTGGCACTGGCTCGAGGTCCCAAACAGGCACCCGATCGTCTCGGCGGAGATTGACCCCGAGGGTCCAGCCGCCCTGGAACGCTCACACCTCGACAATGGCCGGTACGCCAGTCCCAGCGCGCGGCCCGCGAGGCGGATCTCCGGGCGCCTCCTCGTCGGGCTTCAGATCGTCCTGCAATCAGTCGGGCTCTGAGCCCTCCCTGGCCCTGCCTTCGCGGTGATATTGTGGGATCGCTCCACATATCGAGCGGCTTCTGGTATGCTCGTCAGGGTATTTCACCGAAGTCCGGCCGCGCCCCAAACGTGGCCGCCAGGATTGCCGAAGGAGTGAAACATGTGCCAGACCAACCATTGGCCACTTCGTGGTTGCCTCGCTGCTCTTGGGATGGCGCTGCTGCTCGCAGGAACCCCTGCCTGCGGTCCCACTTTTACCGAGAATCCCGGCAACAACAGCAACGCAAACACGAACCACAACGGCGGGATAGACGCGGCGGTGCGACTGGACGGAGGGCCAGGCTGGGACGCCTTCGTGCTGTCTGACGCCCGCGCTCAGGACGCGGGCAACGCCTACCTCCTGGATGGCGCCGCTGGGACCGATGCCTGCCCGTCCAACATGAGCTTCCCGTGCGACACTCCCCTGGCGCCCGGCTGTCTGGCGACGGAGATCTGCAACAACGGCCTGGATGACAACTGCAACGGCGTGGTGGACGAGAACTGCTCCTGCGCGCCTGGCGCGGTCCAGCCTTGCTTCCTGGGTCCCCCGAACCGGGCCTCGGTCGGGGCCTGCGTAAATGGCACCCAGACCTGCCAGGGCAACGCCGAGTTCGGTCATTGGGGCCCATGCCAGGGCGGCATCTGGCCCACGGGGGAGATCTGCGACAATCTGGACAACGACTGCAACGGCTGCGTGGACGACGGCCTCTGTTGCTCGCCGCCCATCTCCTGCCCGAGCCCCGGGGACATCGCGGACGGGCAACCCTTCACCTCGTATCAGCTCGACGGGACCCAGTGGTACACGGGCATCGCGAACTCCTGGAGCTGGGACGTGCAGGGAGGCCCTTGCGACGACGTCCTCGGCGACAGCTTCACGGTAACCGGGGGGAACACCCCGACGCCCATCATCGAGTTCACTCTCTCTGGTGACTACACGGTCACCATGACAGTGGACACGCCGAACGGGGTCTATACCTGCACCTTCATCATCCACGTGGTGGGACCGGGCGTTCGCGTCGAGCTCTGCTGGGAGGGGACCGGGAGCCGCGACATCGACCTTCACATGCTCCGCCAGGATCTCAACTCGAGCTGGTGCAACTACACCTACGACTGCTACTACTCCAACTGCAAGGGATCGAGCTCGTCCCTGCCTGACTGGGGTTATTCGCAGAGCCTTCTCTCCAATTGCTCTGGCGGGCCCATGGGGTCCTACTGGACCACGAAGGGCTACTGCCACAACCCGCGCCTGGACATAGACAACATCTCTACGCCAGGCATCCCCGAGAACATCAACGTGGACAACCCGAACTCAGGGGACGTCTTCCGGGTCATGGTGCACTACTACAGCGGCGGCGGGGCTGAGGCCCGTCCCCTGGTGAACATCTACTGTGACGGCCATCGAGTGGCCACCTACGGCCAGGCGCCGAACCAGGTGAGCGGCTTCACCTCCTCCGGCTCTTCCTGCGGCGGCCACACCTGGCGCGTCGCCGACATCGCCACGACCGTGTCGGGCGGGGTGACGACCTGCAACGTGAGCGCGATCCACCCCCCAGGGCAGAGCTCCGGCTTCTACATCCGCCTGGGAAGCAGCGACTACAACTGACGATCGAAGGCAAAACAGTCAGTTGGGGGAGGACGCATGGATTTGGAGGGCAGGCTCCCTCGCCATCCTGGGGTCGTCTGGTGGGCCTAGAGCGAGCTGGCCTCTGACACGACGCTTCCCATTCGAATTCTGGTATGATGGCCTACGTATGTCTTTCGAGCCCTTCCAGATCGGACGCTTTCGTTGCGTCCACGAGCTCACCAGTGGGTCGATGGCGGCGGTCTATGTGGCTCGCTATCAGGGGCTCGAGGGCTTCCAGAAGCTGGTGGTCCTCAAGCGAGTCCACGACCGGGTAGCAGCCGACGACGAGTTCGTGCGCCGCTTCGTCGCGAACGCTCGTCTCTGGGCGGCCCTGTCCCACGCGGGCATCGTAAAAGTGCTCGAGTGCGCCGTTGAAGGTGGAGCCTATCTCCTGGCCACCGAGTACGTGGAAGGCGTCAGCCTCGCGCAGCTTCTGGCGAGCCTCGGCCGCCGTGGGCGGAAGCTGCCACTGCCTACCGTCGCGGCCATCGTGATGGCGGTATCGGACGTCGTGGACTTCGCTCACAGGTTCAAGGACCCCTCGAGTGGCCGGACCGGGGTGATACATGGCGGCCTGAGGCCATCGAAGGTCCTTTTGCCTCGAGCGCGAGGCGTCAAGGTGCTCGATTTCGGGGTGGCCGAGGCCTTCTCATTCGCGCGCCGCGCTCTGGCGGAGCCCGACTGGATGGGAAACGCCTACCTGGCGCCCGAGGTCCACGGTGGCGCGCCCCCGTCGGCCGCCGCCGACATCTTCTCCCTGGGAGCCCTCCTTTTCGAGCTCGCCACTGGCGAGCCCCTCTTCTTGCGGTCCGACATGGCGAGCACCCTCGGGGCCGTGAGAGAGGGCGTGGTGCCCAGGCACCAGGCCCTGCCAGAGCACTTCTGGGAGCTGATCAGTTCCGCAGTCGCTCCAGAGCCATCTGCGCGGGTCTCCTCGGCCTCGGATCTGCACGACGTCCTGGCCAGGTACCTTGCAGGACAGCGGCTCGCACCCTCGACTGCCTGGGCCATGGGCGAGCTTCAGCCCCTCTACTCGGACTGGGCCTTGGAGCTGCCCGAGGAGCCGGAGGTCCCCCAGGGGAAGGACGACCCCATCGCCAAGGAGCTCAAGGCGAGGCGCAGGTTGGCGACAGTTGCCCTCGCACGGCGGCCAGAGGGGCTCCTCGGAGGACAGGCCAGCTCTGCGATCCAGGAGACATGGGATCCTGTTCAGGCCCTTCAGGACTCACTGGAGCCGGGAAGCGGGTCGTTCCTCAAGGGGCACACCGTCGCCGATGCCCTGCCAATCGGCCGGCCGGCCGGTCCAGGCATGGCTCCATTGGCAAAGGAAGCCAGGAGCCGCTTTTCAACCAAGAGGGGTTCGGGTCAGGCGGATGCTGGGGGCGAGTGGGGGGAGGTGGCGACCCTCAGCGAGGACTTCAGCATCCTGCCAAGCTCGGGCTCTGGTGAGCCAGACGTGCAGGATCCTCTGGGTGACCCGGATATCCCGATGGTTCGAGTCAGGGAGGACGCCGAGTTTGCCGAGAGCGCTCTCGACAGCGTGCTCGAGCAGCTCCCCGGGGAGTCGGGCGGCTTGGCTATGAGCCGGGGCGCCGAGGAGCCTTCGGGGACAGGGCAGCAAGAAGAAGGGATGACTTCTGGTCTGGAATCGCCCAGCCCGGTAAAGTCGCAGGACCTCTCAGCTCGAATCATGCTTGCAGGGGTCTTCAGGCAGCAGGGGCGCTTCGAGGAGGCAGAGCGCGAGCTGAAGGCCCTGCTCCAGGAGCAGCCCGGATACGCTCCCGCCTGGCATCAGCTCGGCATGCTGAAGCAGCAGATCGGGAAGAGGCAAGAAGCCCTGGAGCATATCCAGCGCGCCCTGGCAGAGGACCCCACCCTGCTGGAGGCCCGCCTGACCCTGGCTGCCGTGCACCTCTCGGTTGGGGAGGTGGACGATGCGATAGCCGCTCTTACCGCGGTGGTGGCCACGAACTGGCGCTCGGGGGGCGCCCACAGGCTCCTGGCCCGGTGCTTCTTGCGAGTCGGAGACCCCTCGGCCGCTCTGGAGCACTGCGAATATGCCGCCAGCTTCGGGGAGCAGGTAGAGGCTCTCCGCAGGGAGATCCTGGCGAGGCTCTAGATGTCTCCGCGGTGACCTCGCCTTGGGGCTTAGGGTAGTGTTGGCCGGGCAGTGGGGGAATGGCTCAGAAAGCTCTCAGGATGCGCCTCGGGGCGCCGCCAGCCGGGCCCGCTCCTTGGGCGATCCGGTACCAGGTGAGACCGTCGGTCGAGAAGAGGAAGGAGTACTCCAGAACGCTCCAGGATGAGGAAGAGAGCTCCTGGCGGGGCAGGGACCAGAGCACGCGGTAGTTGTTCCCGATGCGCCCCGCAGGCTCGAGCCAGGCCCTCTGCTCCTCGCCGCTATCCAGGCGATAGACCACCTGAGCCTGGAGCCAGGTCTGGCGGTCCTCCACCTGATCCGTCATGCCTGGGACGTAGACGTCGGCGTAGATGTCCAGGCAGGCTCTCTGCATGAGGTAGCTGTCCAGGGAGAGAGGATCCTCGAGGCCAGGGCGGTGCAGACACTCCCTCGAGAGGCCGTTGCCCCAGTCCCCGGCCCAGAGCACCTCTCGAGGGGCATTGGCGGAGGGGGTGACGCCGAAGAGGTAGTTATCACCGAAGTTGCTGTCGTAGGCCTCGCATGGGTAGCTCATGCCGCTCCAGTTGCGGAACCAGATCTCGGCGTGGCTGGCCCCCCTGGGAACGGGGACCTCCATGCTGCCGGTGCGCGGCCGGTCCAGGACCTGGCCGTAGGGGCCTGTCTCGAAGTCCACCACCGGGGCCTGGTAGAGCTCACCGCCGGGCTGGAAGCGCACGAAGCCCTCGATGCCCCAGGCTGGCGCATAGGTGTATGAGGCCCTGCAGGTGGTCAGGCGGGCCGGGTCATACTCGACCCGGAGGGTGCCTCCCTCCACGATGGCGCCGTGCTGCCTCTGCTGCCAGCCGGTCAAGAAGCGCAGGGTCGCACGGCGCTCCACCGAGGCCGGGGACCCGGCGCAGACCGCCGGGTCATCGCCGAGGGCCCAGCCGTTGCCTTCCACCAGCTCGTAGCTCCTGAGAGGATCGACGATCCGGTTGTGATCGAAGAGCCTGCCGCCATTCGGCATGAGCAGGTAGGGGATGAGCTGGATCCGCGCCCTCTGCAGCGCGGTGAGGCTCATCCCAGGGCTCACGGTGTGCTCGAAGATCCTGAAGCGGAAGCGGCCATGCCCAGCGCTCAGGTCCGAGCCGGGCTCGGCGTCCACCGACCACCAGGTGGCATCGATGCCAGACTGATAGAGGATCTTGGGCACGGCGCCCCGCTCCAGGGCCTCCCTGGAGACGTCCACCTCGACCGCCCACAGGAACCAGCAGCCTCCCTCCACGCAGACGGTCTCGAAGCCGCCCGGCGCCGCGGGGCGACTGGCCTTGCGGAGCACGACCTGGCAGTCGCCATCGGCCGAGTCAAAGCCATCGGCCGCTCCGAGGACCGGGGCCTGGGCTGCCTCGGGACGGCCTGAGAACCTGGTATCTTCCCCTTGGGCGCAGCCCGCGATCAGGAGCGCGATGCTTGGGACAAGAAGCCAACTCTTTGAAATAAAGCGCATTGTTGCGGCTGGCTGTGTCATGTGGCCCTCTTGAATCGTCAAGTAACTCATGTAGGGGTTACTATCGTGTGTGACAATGTAAGTCAAGTAGTATTTTGTGCCCCGGTGTCGTTCGTTGCGTCGGGCGGTTACTCGATGGTCGAGCTCTGGATGTCCACGGTGGTGTCGTCGTGCATGGAGATGCCGGGCAGGACATGCCAGGAGCCTCCGATGTTGTCCCGGATCACCGAGTCGTGGATTCGGAGGGTGCCATCGTGGTTGTTGGACACGAAGAAGATGGCAGCGCCATAGGCGTTTACCTCGTTGTGCTCGATGAGGCAGCCGCATAGAGACAGGGTCATCGTCTGGCCGTCGTTGTAGATCGCTCCTCCGCTGCCTCCGCCGGGGGTGCCTGACTGGGCCGGGTTGCCGCCGTTGCCCACCGCGCGGTTGTGGGAGAAGAGGCAGTTGATCAGGGTCCAGGAGACGCCGATGCTGCTGATTCCGCCGCCGTTGGCGCCGACGTTGCCGAAGCCCTCCGCTCCTCCGAAGGTGCTGTTCACGACGTAAACGGGCCTGCCCTCGTATTGGCTGAAGACCCGGATGGCGGCGCCCCCCACGTCGGGCCCCTCCTCGGCGCAGTAGTTGTTGAAGAAGCGGCAGTTCACGACCTTGAAGCGCCCACCCCGGACCCAGATGGCCCCGCCGCCGTCGTACTCGGTCTCGCTCCTGGAGTCGCCGTCGGCGAAGGTGAGGTTCTGCACCGTGAGCCTCGGGTGGTCCTGGTTCTGGCAGTGGCTCGTCGTCCAGTGTTGCGCCTCGTCACATGTGTTCATGTAGAGGATGCGCGTGGTGCCTCCTCCGCTCAGGGTAACCAGGCCTGCGCCGTCGATGACGATATCCGGATTGGCGTCGTTGAAAACCTTGGCTGGCTCCTCGAGGGTGATGGTCACCGGATCGGGGCCGCAGTCGAAGACAATGACCCCGCCCTCGGCCACGGCGTCGATAAAGGCCCGAGCCGTACATCCGGAGGGTGTGCCGTCGCCCACCACGTGATCTGGCGAGGTCACGTCGCCGGGAGCTGCCTCGGCCGGGATGCCGCAGCCTCCCTCGGCCCAGCCCGCCGGGGGTCCGTCCTCCGGGTTCTCAAGGGGGTTGTGGACATTCACGTTGCTCCCCCCTTCCGAGGAGCAGGCCAAGATCAGAGCGGCGCAACAGACCGCGGCCCCTGTCAGGCAGATGTTCAGACGCCCTTGGCGCAAGCAGCTCATGGGGCAGTATCCTTTTTGGGTGCCCCCAGGCCTGGGAGCGGATCGTGGGGAAGGCTCCCCCGCGGGGACGGCAGGTATGCGAAGGGGGTCACGTGCAGGAAGTTGGACACGCGGGAGGTGTAGATGTCCGCATGGCGCTCCACGTGACGGGCCATGAGGCTCTTGTCCGCCCCGGTTCGCATCAGAAGGCCCCAGCGGGAGCTCTGGAGCTCGGATGACGCCTTGGCCAGAGGAGAGATTCGTTCGTCCAGGGCTGCCAGGCGGGCCCGCAGCGAGTCCTGGGCACGGTCCAGATCCCGCTTGCCGGGCGGCTCCGGCGAGGCCTCCTCGTGCAGGGCTTTCCTGCCAGACTCCAGACGGCGCAGCGCCACGCGCACCTGCGCGAGCTGGAACTCCAACCGGTCCTTCTCGGCCATCGAGGCCTGGAGCTCGTCCTGCTGCGGGGCGAAGGCCTCGAGGGCCTCCAGCTCCTGCTCGAGCTCTCTCACCACCAGGGCAGTTCGCCACCTACGGAGATGCTTGGACTGGTGAACGTCCCCGTAGGCGTGATCCCCAACGAAGAGGATGTCCGCTCCGCTGGCGCCGAGGAAGTCCTCCACCTGCTGGGCGTTGCCGCCGACGTAGGCCCCTGGGCCGCGGATGCCGCCCGCCAGGGGGCGCAGGAGGCCCGAGTCGTCCACCACCTCGAAGATGGGATCCCGGCTGGAGAAGAACTCGGGCTTTCGGGCCGACACTATGACCAGGTCGAAGAGATCCCGCCAGGTCCGGCCGCCGCCCAGGTAGCGATCAAGGGCGTAGGACATGATGGCCGCCGTGTAGGGCCAGTCCGAGTTGGTGATGAGGAGCAGCTTCTTGCCCGCGTCCCGCTGGTCCTCCAGGGCCACAGGCAGCTCGGGATCCAGCTCGATGAAGCGCTCGGGGTTCGCGAGGATCTCCGCCTTGAGCGCACCCTCCATGTGGGCCTCGTCCATGTGGGCCTTCACCCTCCTGTAGAGATCCGGGTAGGAGAGCACCCCGGGGAGCCGCCTGGCGTCGTGCAGCTCGACGAGCTGCGCGTACATGCAGCTCTCGGAAAGGGAGAAGAGGGTGTTCAAGAAGACCCAGCGGGCCTCGCCCAGGTCCACCACCTCGCGGGCGTAGATCTCCCGCTGCTCTTCGAACTCGAGGGGCCGTTGGCCGTGGAAGGCGCGCTTGACGTAGCCGAAGCGGTTCGCCTTCAGGAGGTTGCCCAGCTCGGTGTCTATGACCAGGCCCCTTATTCCGAGCTCCGGATCGAAGACCAGGTCACCGACTGGCCAGCCGAGGGCGGCCGTCTTCAGCCTCAGGTGCTCGTAGGCGCGGCGCTCCCACTCGAGCACGTTGTAGTGCACCAGGGTGTAGTCCATGTCGTAGCCGATGGCCCGGATGGATCTCAGGTTCAGGGTGCGGTTGCAGAAGATCCCTCGCCCCGCGGGCGGCGGCTTGGGAAGCTTGGACAGGATCGCCTCGATGCCCATTCGGTGTCGCTCCTCGGTGTGCCCCACATCTTAGCCCAGGATCTTGAAACCCTGCTCGCGTAAGTTTGGATCGAAGGCGAAGAGGCAGTCAGCGCGTCGCTGGAGGCAAAGGCGTCGCTGGAGGTAAAGGCGTCAGCGGCAGTAGCACTTGTTGATGGCCTTCATGCTCGAGCCGGTGCACACCGCCTGGCACCTGCAGACCGGCTCCAGCTTGCCCGGGCACCGTGCGGTGCACCCAGAGATCTTGAAACGACCGCAGAACCGCTCCGGGCAGCTGCAGTCCCTCGTACGTACCCGTCCACCCCGGCCGGGGTCGCGCCTCGAAAGCGCCTCCTGCACCGCCGTGTGGAAGAGGAAGCCGAAGAACCTGCGGGCGCGACTCGGCCCCGAGTCCTCCTCGCTCGCCTCCTGCTCTGCGCGCTCCGCGTCCCTCTTGGCCTTTCTCTCCTTCTTGGCAAGGGTCAGGTTGCTCTGGGAGAACCCGACAACCCGATCCTCCTTGTACTCCACCATGTAGACCAGGTCGTTTGCCCAGAAGGACTTGCTGTCGTAGCGATGAACCACCAGCCCCTCCTTGGCCGATACGCTGTCAGGCTTTCCGATCCCGTCCTGCACGGCCTGCTTGGTCATGCCGACGCGGATCCTGCCGGCGGTGGTCGAGTTCTTGCGGTCGTGACTCGGGATGTTCTGGGTGAACTTGTTGGTCTCCATGTCGAGATACCCCACCACCTTGCCCTCCTTCATCTCGACCACGCTGTCCGAGCTCTTGTTGCTCACCCAGTGGAAGGTCTCGACGCCGCTTTCCGCGGTGAGCCCATCGGGCTTGCCCAGGATCTCCAGGACCTTGGCCTCGGGCATCCCCACGCGGATCCTCCCCGTGCCCACCGTCTTCGAGCGTTTGGCCTCGGCCAGACCCCGCCAGGCCGCCTCGGGCCATTCGGCCCGGTCGTCATAGGCGACGACCTTGTCGTCGAGGAAGGAGATGTACACCCCCTGCTTGCCGTTGCGGTAGTAGATGGTCTCGACGCTGTCCTTGGCGATCCACATCACGGGCGGGCCCGCCTGGGCGATGACCGCGGCGCTGGACAGCCCCACCTTGATGCGTTCCTCCTTGAGCGCGACCACTACCCTGGGAGGGGCGCAGCCGGACACCAGGAGGATCCAGATGGTGCTCACCGCGAGGGCGGTGAGGAGCGCGTTCTGTTTCGTGCTGGTGCTCATCCAGGACAGCTCCTTTCTGGCTTCGGCGTCGGCGTGCGATAGGCACATCGCTATCTCGGGTTCTCGTGATGTCAGCCGCGGATCGTACACCGCGATGAAGTCCTTGACCAGGGGAGCTCGATTGCGGGGGAAGGAGCGAACCGTGAGACGGGCCGCGTGACAGACCAGATGAAAAGGAGGGGGCCATGTCCAGGAAGTCTTCGGTGTCGTCTGTACCGTTGACGTCGTTCGCATCGCCTGGATTGGTCGCATCGGATGTGCTCCTCGGAGCCTCGGTGGGGCTCTTTGTCCTCTCGGGAGGCGTTGAGGCGGGGACGACGGATCAGGGGCAATGGCGAGGTGCCCAGGTGCAGGGGCAGGATCCCATGGAGCACGCTGTCTGGTCCATTTTCGACGGGCGACGCCTCCTTGGCGGCTCGGTGAACCCCTCTGCTATTGCCCTGAGAGGTTTCCCGAGAAGATCACCGAGGGGAAACTGTGTTGGTGTTTGGGGCTCAGTTTCTCGAGTTCTCGAATAGGAGCGGCATCAGAGCTTGGTGGCCAAACGAGGGGCTGGTGCCGGCTAGGGCTTGCTGAGTGGTTCACTTGGAGGGGCAGGGGACGGGGCAGGCTCCGGTGTGGTGGGCGGTGCTGGTGGACGGTCCGGGTCCGAGGGAGGCCCGTTCGGAGCTTTGCCGCGTGCATGCTCCCTGGCTGGCGCAGGGCCCATCAGGATCGAGATGAAGCGGGTGGAGGGGCTCGCTTCGAGGGCGATGCGAACCATCACGGTCAAGGGCACGGAGAGGAACATGCCCACGGGCCCCCACACGAAGCCCCACAGGATGAGGGAGAGGATTACCACCAGGCTGGAGAGCCCGAGCTTGCGCCCCAACACGAGGGGCTCGATGACGTTGCCGAAGACCGTGTTCGCCACGACGTACCCCGCAGCGACTGCGAGGGCAGAGCCGGGGCCGAGCTGCACCAAGGCGAGGAGCACTGGGGGGAGGGCGGCGAGCAGCGAGCCGATGTTGGGCACATAGTTGAGCAAGAAGGCCACGAGGCCCCACAGGAAGGCGAAGTCCACTCCGAGGAGCCAGCACCAGAGGCCCAAGGCAAGGCCGGTTCCCAGGCTTATCAAGGTCTTCCACGCGAGGTAGCGCTGGACCTTGTCCACCATGTCGGCGAGCTGCGCCAGGCGCGCTGCCGTGGCCCCTGGATGGGCGCTGGGACGTGAGGCCAGGGCTTGGGTTAGCTTCTCCTGGAGGCTGGCCGCCTCACCGAGGATGTAGAGCACCACGAGGAGCACGAGGAAGAGGTTCGAGAGGGCCGAGGCAAGGGCGCCTAGGGCCCTTGAAACGAATCCCATGAGGGCAGCCGGGTTCGTGGCAGCGTAGAGGCGGTCGAGGGAGAGGCTAATCCCCATGCCTTGGAGCCAGCCTTGGATATCGCCGTGGAGCACTTTGAAGCGGGCCTGGTAGAACGGGATCCGGGCGCTGAAGTCGCTCACCGAGGAGCCGAGCAGGAGAGCAAGGCCTGCTACTCCCAGTACTGCCGCTGCGATGACCAGCACCACGGCCAGCACCGCGGGTACCCTGCGGCGCTTTAGCCAGGTGAGCAGTGGCAAGCAGAGCACCGCCACGAAGCCAGCCAGCAGGAGGGGCACCAGGATGGGCGCCGCAGCCCGAAGCCCGGCTACGAGGACAACCAAGGCAGCGGCGCCGAGGAGCAGGCTGCCGGGTCGGCGCCGGGGTGGGGCAATCTCGGTTTCCTGGTGCATGGCCAATCATACCTCATCTCTCTCCAGGTCGGGCCGGCGCCTGGCCGCACCTGGATAGCCTGCAACCTGCCATGGATCGTGACTCCCAAGGGCTACGCTCGAATTGGCAACAGACTTGGGTTGGAGCTCACCGGGGCCGCCACTTTCATTTTGACTCTGTTGGCGCGAGGTGAGTGCCGCGGTGTGTGTCGAGGGGGCGCGTGGCCCCACAGTGAGTGGCCTCAGGAAGAAATTCTCACCTTTGAAAGCTGTGTACCAGGGGCCACGTCAACTTTCTGCTCCGCAAAAGTTGCGTTAGGCAACTTACACCGCGACCCGGTTGCCCTGATCCTGCCCGGGTGGGCTTCTCGGAGCCGCGGGCTTGGAGACCTTCTCTGGGTGGAGGCGCGAGTGGAGAGGGAGCCTCATGGCCTGATTCCACACGCATTTGCAAGTCGAGGATCCATCTCTACCCTCGCGCGTTCTCTTCTACGGTGCTTCTGGCTCGGGAGTTGCAATGGTGACCAAGCACGACGCGCCGACCACCAGTGACCAGTGCGGCGCGGCCTGGAAGCGGCACAGAAAGCGAGCGCTAGAATGCAACATGCCAGCATCCTGCTCTATCACGCCGATCCGGTGGAGGCGCGCGTCCTCACGGGGATGCTCAGGGCGGTGGGGTACCGGGTACTGGCCACGGACTCACTCAATGAGGCTCGGTTGCTCCTGGTGACCCTGCCGGTGGACGTCCTGATCGTGGACTGGCCCCAGGAGGCCAGCGCTCCCCCGACCCTCCTCAGCCAGGTGTCTCAGCGCTGCCCGGCGGTCCTGCGGCTCATGCTCGTGGATCGCGAGCAGTCGGGGCCCGCGCTGCGCGCCCTGCGCGTGGGGCTCGTGCACGGCCTGGTGTACAAGCCCGTGCGGAGCACGGATCTCGTGGCCGCGGTGGAGCTGGCGGTCAAGGATCCCGAGGCGCTTCAGCCCGCGGACAGGGCCGAGGAAGCGGAGGAGGAGCCGCCCGCTGCGGGCTCCGCCCGCTGCGCCAGCGGAAACTAGGAGAGCTGGCCCGCGCTTCCCCACGAGCCGAGCTCGCCCGAGGGCTCGGGATGTCAGAGCGCTCCCGCCCATCGACCATCAGGA
>JAVEWA010000684.1:0-3665 GCA_034004785.1 Polyangia bacterium | reverse complement strand
CCCACCGAGCAGGCCAGCAGGATGTGCCACCACTGGACCTCCAGCCCCCCGAGGTATGGCTTGTTGATGTACAGGGCCGGAATGACGAAGGTCGCCCCCGCCGCCACCACGCCAGAGGCCTGGCCGATGCTCTGCACCATGACGTTCTCGAGGATGGTGCTCCTGGTTCCCTTCATCTTGCCGAAGAAGATCGCCAGGATGGCTATTGGGATGGCCGCCTCGATGGCGTTCCCGGCGCGGAGGGCCATGTACACGCAGGCGGCGGAGAACACCAAGACCATGACGAGCCCCATGGCCACAGACCAGGGGGTCACCTCGGCCCGGCGGTCGCCCGCTGGCACGATGGGCTTGTAGATCTCACCCGGTGCGAGTTTCCGGTATGCGTTCTCGGGAAGGAGCTTCGAGCCGCTCTTCGAGGGCGCGTTGAGCATGTTGCCTCCGGGGCTTACCCTGCGTGTTGCGGCTCGCAGACTACCATCCCCCTCGAGGGGGTTCAACAGGCCCGAGATGAGTTTGTCCGCGCAGGCGCCCCGGAACAGGGCCAACGCACAGGAAGATCCGGCGCAGACGTTGGCGGGACCGGCTGGACGTGGTAATCTTCGACCCACCTGGGCCGAGCCCCGATGGATGCCACGAGGACGCCGGTCGGAAGGGGAAGACGAATACAGCTTCGTTCCCCGTGACCAAACCCAGGCTCGAGGAGACAGGCGACCCGGATAATGTCTCACGCCCTGTGGATCTCCATTGGCGCGGTGGCCCTGGCGGCGGTGATCGTCGCAGCGGTGACCTGGATGCTCGTGTCCTCGGGCCGGGTTGGGCGCCACGGCGCTCGAGTGCTGCCTGGGTCCCCCCCGCCCCTTCACCGCGCAGCCCTCCTGTTCGATCGGTTCGAGGCGGTGGAGGCCCCTGCCTGCGCGGAGGAGGATGACCTGGACCGCGAGCTCCTTCGGGCCCGCCTCGAGGAGACGTCCAAGACAGGTGATGAGGGGAGAGCCTACCGCCTGGCAAAGGTCCTCGCCCGCCTCGGCGACGAGGATCCCTCCGTAATCTCCAGAAGCAACGCCCGTGAGCCCGTGCCAGCCGTATTCTCCCCCATCGGAGACGAAGACTGGGTGACGAGCGTCGCTTCACCAGGGTTGGACCGCGCTCTGACGGGGCTCATGGCTCTCCTCGGGCCGGAGGTGATCACGTGGCACGCTCACCCGGCAGGGCGCTATGGGCTCGCACGCGGTGAGCGGGTGGAGAACCAGCCGAAGGCTCCCCGCCTCGCAGAGCTCGCACCCATGGTGGCGCGGGCGGTTGGAGTGCCTGCGCCTCAGCTCTACCTCACCCCACAGCGCGACGCCCGCCTGGTACACGTCAACCTCTCCGTAGCTGGCCGTTTCGCATCGGCCCTCGCGGTCGGCAAGGAGGGTCTCTCCTTCGAGGACGAATCCATCATGCTCTTCATGCTCGGGCGCAAGCTCACCTTCATGCGCCCCGAGCACCTGCTATGCACCGCGGTGGACGGCCCTGAGGACCTGCGCGCCCTTCACCTGGCCGTGGCTCAGGTGCTCGATCCCGGCACCCTGCCCGAGCCGCCCGCGATTGTCCTCGGGAAGGTCCGCTCGGAGGCTCTCTCTCTCCTTCGCCAGTACTTCGGAGAGGCCGATCTGGCAGCGGCCATGCGCCGCCTGCTCAGGTTGTCCAGGGAGCGATTCGTCGAGGAGGAACCGTCCCACTCCGGGCGGTGGGAGCGCTGGCTCGTGGCGAGCGCGGAGACCTCCTTCCGCCTGGGCTTGCTCCTGTGCGGAGATCTGAGGGCCGGACTCAAGATCCTGGATCTCGACGGCGTAATCCCCGGAACCCACCGTGAGCACGTTCAGTGCTACCAGGCGCTCTATCGGTTCTACCTGTCGGACGAATACGCTAGACTCAGGCGTATTCTGACGGGGTGATGGGACAGTGAACCGCCGAGCCCTCCTGCTCAGTCTAATCCTGGTTGCCGCCGAGCTGGGCGGGGCAGCCGCGGCAGCATGGTTCTTGGCCGGCGTACCCAAGGAGGCCGGGCACGTTGCCATAGGCCTCTCCGCTGGCGGCCTACTTACGGTGCTGGTCGTCTTCGCGCTCATCACTCTGCGCTTCATGTCCTCTCTTGGAGAGGCCGAACGTCTCGCCCATGAAGCCTCGAGAGAGACCTTCTCAGCCCTGCACTCCCTGAGGAAGAGCATCGAGCTGCAATCAGGGCTGCGTCTGGTCCTCATCCTCGCCGCCGCCTCCACTGTCGCCGCGCTGCTGATCCCATTCGGCGTCGCTGATCCTTCGTCGCTCCTCGCCCTGGTGGTCTCTGTGACATCGGCGGCGGCCATTGTCGAGGTCTGGCGCCCGATAGCGCTCGGAGGCCTGCTCCGCCCGCTCGCCGCCACGGCGGATCCCGTCGAAGGAGCGGCGCGCTGGCGGCGCGAGACCCTCGGGCGGGATCTCGCCTGCACTGGCATCTGCACCGGAGCAGCAGGGATACTGTCGGTCGTCGTCTTCGTTCACTTCTTCATCCCGCTCGATCCACCGCAGAGACAGGCGACGCTGTCCTTCTTTCCCGTCACCGTGCTGCTGCTCACCGGAGTGTGGCTGCTCCTGCTCCGCCGACTGCTTCGCCCCGTGCGGCGCTACCTCGGCTCCCTCGCGGCCGCTGGAGACCGTCTCGTCGATGTCGAGGTGGCCGCGGGAGTCTTCCGAGCTGTTCAGCTGCTGCCATACACCCTCGCCGCCACCAAGGTGCTGGCCTTCACCATCGCCGCGGTCCTGCTCTACCTGGAGGGCGTCTGGCTCTTCGGAATAGACAAAAGCTCCGCCCTGCTCATGATGGGCGCCACCTTGCTGGGCTCGCTGGCTGCGGCCCTGTACGAGGCTTTCTGGCATCGGGCCACGCTCCGCGGCGTCCTCTCCGACCTTGCGATGAAGCACCGCCTCGACGTCTCAGCGGTTCGAAGCCCGCTGTCACTCCGGCTCAAGATGTTCGCCGGGTTCGGGCTGGTCCTCTTCATGTCATGCGCCGTGTCCATCTTCTGGAGCTTCGTGCAGGTCAGGAACCTGGCGGTCTCCTTCGTGCAGAAACAGTCCAAGCTCAAGGCAGAGGGCCTGCTCGAACGGCTGCGCACTCAGGACAAGCTTCGCGGGCCCCTGCGCCCCTCGGACGTGAGCGGACTGCTGGATCAGCTCGCTGGTGCAGGGGAGGAGATCTACTGGTATCTGCCGCCAACTGGTCCGCCCGAGCGCTTCGCCTCTCCCGGCGCCGACTCCCCTGCGCTCCCTTTCCTGGCGCGCACCCGTATGCGGCGGCTGGAGCAGGGTGTGCTTCGCCACCCCGACCTCGACCTGGTCGGCGCCTTCCTGAGGATGCGGTCGGGCGGTAGGGACCTCGGCTCGGTGGCAGTGCTCTACCCAGATCAGCAGCGTGCGGCGAACCTCCCTGGTTCAGGGGTCTCGGTGCTGGCTGTGTTCTTCCTGGTGCTCTTCCTGCTTTGCGCGGGGATAGTCGTGCTGATCGCCGCGGACCTCTCCGCTCCGCTCAGGGACCTGGAGCTACGAGCTGGAGAGATGGCGCGTGGAGATCTCCAGCGTCCAGTCGTCACGGGCGCGGAGGCCGACGAAGTCGGCCGGCTGGCCTTCGCAATGGACGCCATGCG
>JAVEWA010000054.1:0-17410 GCA_034004785.1 Polyangia bacterium | reverse complement strand
GCCTCCCTGATGGCGTCGCGGTAGCGCATGGCCAGCTCCTTCATGGCGTCGGGGGCAAGCTGGGCCTTCTTCTCGATCCCGTGCATCTCCTTGGTCTTGCGCATCAGATCGTCGAACAGATCCCGGCTCATGCCGAAGCTCATGCCCCAGCACTGCATGAACCGCCGGTAGCAGTCCCAGGCGAACCAGGAGGCGCCCGTCTTCGCGAAGAGGCCTTCGGTGATCTCCGGGTTCAGGCCCACGTTCAGGAAGGTGTCCATCATGCCCGGCATGCTGATGGCGGCCCCGGAGCGGACGGAGAGGAGCAGCGGGTTGGAGGGATCGCCGAACCTCTTGCCGGTCAAGCCCCCCATCCTCTGGATGAGGCGGAAAGTCCGCGACTCCATGTCCCGCAGCAGCTCCTCGAAGCCCAGGATGGCGTCGAGGCACCGGAACACCTCGGTGGTCATCACGAACCCGAAGGGGACCTGGTAGTGGAGGTTGGCGAGGCGCTTGAGGTGGTACCCCTTGTTCCCGAGGTAGATGATGTCGTCGTGGGGGGTCTGCGAGGTCCTGATGGGGGCGAAGCAGCGGTCCACGTTGTAGGTCATCAGCAGGTTGATCGTCGGGAGATCGAGCATCTCCTTCTCGTAGGAGAGCACCCCCAGGATCCTGCTGACGAGCCCGTCTAGCTGCTGGAGCGCGAAGCTCTGGGAGAGGAGCTCGCGGATGTTGGTCTCGGACCGCTTGAGCTCCTCGACGTGCTCGCTGCCCGAGCGCCCGAGCTTGCTCGACGCGATGCGCTCGAAGAGCGGCTGGTAGGTGTCGAGGTAGTTCGCGCGGATGTGGTTCTTGATGCTCACGGAGATGAACTGGAAGATGTTGATGTACTGATCCACGGAGATGCCGCTCGCGCTGTTCGCGCGCTCGAGCATCGAGATCGGCGCCTCCAGCCCGGTCGTCCTGAAACCGTCTATCCTGAGGGCGCGGATGAGCAGGTTCAGCCACTCCGTGGCCAGGATCAGGCCCCGCTTGGTGATGAAGTTCAGGTTCTCGCTGTCGAAGAGCTTCTCGAAGAGGGTGTTCGCCAGGGCCTCGAGGCGGAAGGTCAGGCCCATGGCGTCGAACTTGGTCTCCATGTAGCGGCCGTACATGCTGGGGATGCCGACGGCGATGTGGCGCTTGTAGTAGATGTCTTCGATGGCTTCGAACTTCTCGGGGGAGAGGATGAGCTCCTTCAGGCGATCCAGCTGGGTGAGGACCCTCACGAGGGCGTCCCGGAAGTCGCCCTTCTCCAGATCCGCCTGCAGCGCTTCGATCTCCTCAGGGGGGCACACCTGGGAGAGGCGCTGCGAGGACTTGAGCTGTGCGATCACGTCGATGGGCGAGGAGCAGTACTTCGCGGCGAGCAGGCCGTGGAGCTTGAAGAGCAGTCGGACCTTCTCCTGCCCGAGCTCGGTGGACTCCTGGTCCAGCCTGGAGAGCAGCTCGGCGTAGCCTGGCTCCGCGAGTGGGTCCTCTCCGGCGCCCAGCTCGACGAGGATTGCGCGGATCGCCTCCTGCTCAGGGAATGGCGAGTCCAGGGCCTCGTAGAGCGAGGAAGGCACGAGGTTCTGCAAGGCCGACTTGTCCCCCGTGGCCCAGTACTTGCCGATGGCTCTCGTCATGTGCACGAGGCGCGGGTTGCTCTCCACGTGGCACTGCTTGCGGAGGAAATGGCAGAGGGGGTCCCGGCGGGAGTTGATCTCGTCGATCCTGGTCGAGACGCTGCGCAGCTCGCCTTCGGCTCCGATCTCGTTGAAGAACACTGGGAAGACCCGCAAGAGCTGCTTAGTGCGCGCGTAAACGGGCCCGATGTTGCAGTTCAGGAGGGAAGAGATGTCCTTCTGGAAGAGATCCGTGTCCGCGAGGAATACGCCGCCCAGGCGGAGCTGCGCCACCAGGGCGGTGATGAGCTTTCGCCCCCCGACCGGATCCGGCTCGATGATGGCGAGATAGGTGCGGATGTTGGCGAGGTGCGCGGGGTTCACCTGCACCTGCCAGTCGTCGTTCACGCCCCGGATCTCGGGCTCGTTGAAGGGCAGATCTATCAGCTCGTCGTACAGGGTCCTCGACAGCAGGGCGCAGCCGATCCGGAGCACGTCGAGCCCGATGGCGCGGATGGCGTCCAGCATCGCCACGTTCGAGTGGAAGCGCTCCTGCCGGAAGAGCCCGAAGATCTGACGGAGGAAGCGCTCGGCCTCCTCGGATTCAGCCTCCCTGAGCACCTTGGAGGTGGAGTTGACCACGTAGCGCAAGGCGGTGTCGTGCACCGCGGCGAGCGCGTTCGTGCTCAGGATCATGAACAGCCACTCCGACCGGGCGAGATCTGTCTTCCAGGACGTGACGTCCTTGGCCGTCATGGCCGAGGTGGCGTCTATGTAGGCCCTCTCGACGTGGGAGTTGTCGGGGAGGGAGAGCAGCACCTGGGCCCGCTCGTCTCCCTCCGGGCAGCTCGCTAGAGTTTCGAGGAAGCCTCTCAGGGCCCGGTGAGAGATGATGTCCATCGCCGCCCGGGAGGAGACCTCGTGCTTCTCGAACCACGCAAGGGGGTCGTCGAGGCGCAGCCAGAGCTCGTAAACCTTCTTCAGCGATAGCTGGAGCAGGCTCATGGCGAGATCCATGGCCTTCTCGCCCTCGGGCCCGGAGACCTCGCTCTGCCTGAGGACCCTGCAGAACCGCTTCAGGCGCGGGGAGATGGCGACGGACAGCTCCGCCTCCTCGGCCAGGATCGAGGCGATGGAGGAGAGCCCGGCCGCGAGGGGCGGGAGGTTCCTCGAGAGGTGGATGCCGGAGAGCTCCACTACCTGCTCCAGGTAGCTGAGCCAGTGCCTCAGCGCGTCCTCGCGGAGAGCGTGGGGCCGCGCCTCGTTCACGGACTTCGCGAAGAGGGAGTTGAAGACTCCGATGGCCTCTGCCCCGCGATCGTCCCGGTTGAAGTAGTCGAAGGAGTCGAGGGCGCGGAAGCCGAGCTGGGAGAGCGTCTCTGGCCAGCCGACATAGGGGTGGTTTATCTCGTGCAGCAGCTTCTCCACGTCCTGGTGGATGCCGTAGATCGGCTCGACGATGCGAAGGAGGAGCTGCTGGTCGTCGGGTATGACGACCGACGCCGCCGTTCGCTGCAGGTTCACCTGTAGGGCCTTGGAGGCCACGGGCTCATTCATTGGGCAGCCTTTGGTGCTGGTGGATCGGTCTCGCCCCTGGGACAGCGCCAGGCGGCCAGGGCAGGGGGACCCGCTTTGGCACGTGGGCCAAATCCCCCAAGGGGGCCGGCCTCCCCAGGCGAACGAACATGAGGGTCTCGTGAGCTTGGCAGGCGGGCGAGATCCTTGCGATTGTGAGGCACTTCCATCACCCTCGGGGCGTACATATTACATTTCCTCGAGGGAGGCAACAGAGCCTGGCTTTCAGGGAGGCAATAGAGCCTGCTTTGCCAACAGGCGTGGCCCTCGATGGGCGTCTTCGGTCGATCGACCTCCGGATGAGGTACACTTCCTCACCCAGACCTGCTAACCTGAGAATCAGCTTTCAGCCGGGAGTGGAACGGGGTCGAGAAGATGAGCACAGCTTCCAAGAGGCCTCAGGTGGTGCTGGTGGTGGAGTTGGCGCAGGTGTGCGAGGGTCTCAAGGCCGCCATGGGCGCCGACGAGATCGAGTGGGTGACGGCGCTCCACCCGGGAGAGGCGCGCATCGCCGCCGGCTCCAGGCGGCCAGCCGTGGTAATACTGCCCGCTCCTCGCGGAGATGCCCAGCAGGCCAAGAGCCTGCGGGGCGTGCTCCCGGCCACTTGCCGGATCCTCGGCCTGGTGGGGGATGGCGAGCCCCTCGAGGCTCCGGGCGGCCTGGATCGCGTCGCGCCCCAAGGGGATCTCGAGGCGGTCGAGGCCGCCCTCTCGGCGCTCCTCGGCGAGGCGGCTCTCCCTCTTCCCGGCCCGGGCTCACCGGCGCCCTTGCCGGAGCGGGAGGAGGGGAGCCTTCCGCCGGGTGTCCGGCCCGCCGACGAACCTGACGGCGAGAGGGACGACGAGGACGCAGACGTGGATCCAGCCCGCGCGGCCGCGATCAGGGATCTGGCCCTCTCCATCCAGGTTCACCGCTCGCTGTCGGGCGGGGCGGCCACGGCCCCGGCCCCCGCACCGGTGGGGCTCTCCCTCAGCTCGGCGGATCGTGAGGACCCCTCCCAGGTCGATATCTCGGTGGGCTCGGTGGCAGAGGCCATGGCCGATCTACCCGAGCCAGGCGAGTCGCTTTCGCGCACCGAGCAGCTCAAGGCCATCGTGGAGGAGCGGGATGCGGCTCGCATGTCCGCCGAGGAGGCCTCTCGGGAGCGGCAGGCCCAGGCGGCAGCCCTCGCCCAGATCCGGGCCCACTCTGAGGCCAGGGTGCCCACCCAGGCCATCGAGCTGGCCTTCGTCAAGCGGCGCCGCCGGGGGCGGATCGTCAAGATCGTCGTGGCGCTCGTGCTTTGCATAGGGGCCGGTATCGGGGGTTTCCTCTACTACCAGCACCTCGTGGAGCAGAAGCGAAAGAGCGTGAAGCCTCCGCCGCCGGAGAGCTTCGACGAGGCCCTCGTCTCTCGAGCTGAAGCAGCCCGCAAGGGCGGCCTCTTCGTGGACCCATACGCCGGGCTTATCGCCCGGACTCCCGTCGGCGTCCGCGCCACGGACGTGGACTTCAGCGACGAGCAGCTTCACCGAAGCGTCCCGGAGCTGGATCGATGGTTCGAGCAGGCCCTGCGCCGCCTCCCCATGCCGAAGGTCCGCGAGCAGCTTCTCGGTCGGGCAGAGCCGCTCGTGCGTTTCGACGATCTCAAGAAGGCCCATGGCTACCTGGAGCGCGCCCGCAAGATCCGGGACGGAGCCGACGTCCGGGCGCTCCTCGCCACGGTCAGCGAGAAGGAAGGACGGCCAGAGAAGGCCCAGGGGCATCTCCAGCGTGCGATGAAGCTGGACCCCAAGCGTCACGATCTGCGCCTGCGGCTGGGGCTCTTGCTCCTGAAGTCCGGCAAGGCCGAGGAGGGCTGCAAGGAGCTCGACCTCGCGGCCTCCAGGCTCAAGGAGGCCAGAGCGGCGAAGAGGGAGCATTGTCAGGGGATGAAGCCATGAGTGCTCGCGGCAAGCGCCAGGGAAGGACGTCTCGATGCCACGTCGCGGCCCTGCTCTGCCTGACGCTGGGGGCTGGCATCTCCGCCTCGCAGGGCTCCTGCGACGCCATCAGGCCGCCGCGCAAGGACAGGGGGCTCTGCGACCAGGAGCGCCCCTGCGAGGAGGGCAGGGTCTGCATCCCCCGGAAGCTGGGCGGCTCCAGGGGCCAGTGCGCCAAGGAGTGCAAGGAAGACTCGGCCTGCCCGAAGGGAGAGCGCTGCTCGGGTCGCTACCAGAAGGTCGGCACGGTGGAGAGGTTCTGCCGCCGGGCATCGGTAGAGAAAGGCGAGCCCTGCGAGGCGCCTCTCGCTGGATGCCAGGAGGGCCTGCGGTGCTTCCAGGGCAAGTGCCTCACGGAGTGCGCCAAGGACGGGGACTGCCTGGAGGTCGCCCACCGCTGCCTTCCGATAACGGTGGACACGGTGGTGGAGAAGGATCGCGTCCGGCTCTTCTCCCTCTGCCTGCCCGCGGTGGAGGCCGAGGGCAAGCCCTGCAAGCCCGAGGGGCCTTTCTGCGGGCGCGGGCTCCTCTGTCACAACGGCAAGTGCACGAGGGCTTGCGCAAAGGACGACGACTGCCCCAAGGGCCTGGTTTGCGACGGCGCCCTCTACGTGGGTGAGGAACGCGAGGAGCGGGCTACGCAGCGCAAGCCTCCCGACCAGCGGTACTGCCGCCAGGGCGCCAAGAAGAACCGGCCCTGCCACCACAACCTGGACGTCGGCTGCGCCGCAGGCCTCGCCTGCATCAAGTTCACTTGCAGGGAGGTCCGAAACGTCGGCGCTGGCAAGCGGTGCGACCCGGAGAGCGGCGTCTTTTGCGAGCCTGGGCTTCTCTGCCACGAGGGCGCCTGCCGCAAGCCCTGCATCGAGGATCGGGACTGCACAGGCACTCAGCAGGCGGGTGAGGGATCTGGCGAATCTGGCGCTCCCATGGCGGCCGAGCCCGGGCGCCGCGGCAGGCGGAGAGCCCGCCCGCGCGTCGAGCGCCGCCTGCGCAAGGGCGCGGGCTCGCTCAAGTGCCGCGAGGTCCTCTATCGGGGTCAGCAGCAGCGGGTCTGCATGTAGGGACAAGCACCGGCCCGGGTGGGAAGACCTGTTCCAGGCCGGCGCCGCGGGCCAAACACTCACTTCGTGGAAGGGAAGGGGCGGCGCCAGAGCCAGAGCTGCCAGGAGTCGAAGCGGTGAAAGCCGTCTTTGAAGCGGAGCCCGTAGGCGGTCTCCTTCACCAGCACGATGGGGCGCTCGCCAGCGGTCAGCGGAATCGAGCTGGGTGGGATCTCGATCCGGTAGGAGTCCCCCGCTGGTCCAGCCTTCTTTGGGTGGACCTCGCAGAGTGAGAAGATCCCGTGGAGGGGCTCGGACAGGCCGGGGACCTTCACTCGCACTCGCTTGCCTCCCCACTTCAGGGCGAGCTTCCAGTTGTCGAAGGCGGCCCATGCGACGCAGTCCTTCGTATGGAAAGGCGCCAGGAACCTCTCGCCGCCTCGCAGGCGGAAGGAGCCGTCCTCGGCCAGGATCTCCACGCCCGCAGTCAGCACCTCCCCGTGGGAGGGCCGCTTCCAGCGTGGAGGCCCGAGGCAGCCCGCCGCCGCCGCGACGAGGCAGGCTGCAGCGAGGAGTGCCGCGAATCGGCAGGCGGTAGGGAGTGGGGCCAACATGACGCTCCATGATGCCAGAACTGGCCGAAGCGACGAGTAGCACGTCTGCGGCCGGGTGGGGAGACTGGAAGGGTCGCCCTCTTGACTTGATTCGGCAGTCGGTTGCGCGTAACGTCCCTCCCTCGGGCGCAGCGCTTGCGTCCCGGCCCGATGCGCGGCCGGCAGGAGCCTGGGATTGAGCCCGGCCCCTGAGGTTCGGAAGCGCGAGTGGCGCCAGCTCAAACAACTCTCGAGGAGCCCCATGATCGACCTGACAATCCACGCCGAGCAGCTCGCCCGCACCGTGACGAGGCTGCGTGAGAAGAACATCGTCCTGCCCACCTTCGCCTGGATGCGGGAGCCCGAGAACATCCCGGCGGGCCTCAAGGACAAGCTGAAGGACGTGGGGCTGTGGGACGTGAACCCCCTGAACCTCCTCAGGATCACCTGGAAGAACGAGCCCAAGCCCAAGGGCGGCGGGTTTGGGGGCGTGAACTACGTGGAGCTGCCCTCTGCGCTCACCGGCGTGCCGGCTAGGATCCTAGCCCTCGTCGGCAAGTGGTTCCCCACCGGGGCCCACAAGGTGGGCGCGACCTACGGCTGCCTGGCCCCCAGGTTGGTTACCGGGCAGTTCGACCCGACCTACCAGAAGGCGGTGTGGCCCTCCACGGGCAACTACTGTCGGGGCGGGGCCTACAACTCCACCCTCCTGGCCTGCGAGAGCATCGCCATCTTGCCGGAGGAGATGAGCGCGGAGCGCTTCCAGTGGCTCAAGACAGTGGCGGGCGAGATCATCGCCACACCTGGATGCGAGTCCAACGTGAAGGAGATCTTCGACAAGTGCGGGGAGCTTCGGCGCACCCGCGACGACATCGTGATCTTCAACCAGTTCGACGAGCTGGGGAACCACCTGTGGCACTACGAGATCACGGGCAAGGCCATGGAGGAGGTGCTCGAGAAGGAGCTCGGATCCCGAGGCCAGTTCAGGGGCGTGGTGGTGACCACTGGATCGGCCGGAACCATCGCCTGCGGCGACTACCTCAAGAAGCTCTTCCCGAGATGCAAGGTGGGAGCCAGCGAGGCCCTTCAGTGCCCCACGCTCCTTCAGAACGGCTTTGGCGGGCACCGCATCGAGGGCATCGGCGACAAGCACGTACCCTGGATCCACAACCTGGCTGAGACGGACCTGGTCATGGCCATCGACGACGAGGCCTGCATGTCCCTGGTGCGCCTGTTCAACGAGCCAGTGGGCCGGCAGTACCTGGAGGAGCAGGGCGTGCCCGAGGAGCTCACCAAGCGTCTCGACCTGCTGGGCATCTCGGGCATCGCCAACGTCCTGTCGGCCATCAAGATGGCCAAGTGGTACGAGATGGGGCCAGAGGACGTGGTGCTCACGGTGCTCACGGACTCCATGGAGCTCTATGGCAGCCGCCTCGAGGAGCTGCGCGAGGCCAGCGGCGAGTACACCTCCCAGGACGCCGCGGCCGACTACCACCGCTACCTGCTCGGCTCCGGGCTGGAGTTCATGGAGGAGCTCGGACATTGGGACAGGAAGCGCATCCACAACCTGAAGTACTACACCTGGGTGGAGCAGCAGGGCAGGACCTACGAGGAGATCCAGAACCAGTGGTACGACCGCGACTACTGGACCAGGATCCACGGCCAGGTCGATGAGATCGATAGCCTCATCACCGAGGTGAACGCTCGCGTCGGGCTGATCTAGCGCCGGTTCGTATCATCTTCTCTTCGGCCGTTCGGGTTGTGTGGGAGTCAAGGCCCTGGAGCGCCCGCGGGGCGGCTCGTGACGGGCGCGCGCTTGGTGCGGTGCCACCAGCTGAAGCGGCCCTTGTCCCAGTCCCATGCGCCCACGTCCATCGTGGTCTCGGTGACACGCACCGCGCAGAAGGTGTTGATGGAGTGGCGCGGGGAGCCAACATTGTACACCTGGTGCCCTTCCCAGCGGTAGTGGCCGTCGGCGTGGTAGTGGCCGTGGAACATGGCGAGCAGGTTTCTCCCCGTAAGGGCGGTGGCGAAGGCCTTCTTCTCCCTGTCGGACCACCAGTTGGAGTAGGGGCCGACCAGGTTGTAGTGGAAGTAGATCACTAGCGGCGTCGTGTCCGGCAGCTTCCGAAGGTCCTTCTGCATGAACGTGATGGCGTGGCGGCTCGGGTAGAGATCCAGGTTCAAAAAGCGCACTCCCTCCCAGGTAAAGGCGTACAGGAGGCTCCCGTGCCGCCGGGCCACCATGGCGGGCACGATTGGCAGCCCCCGGAGCCGCCTGTCGTGGTTGCCGGTGCCCTCGAAGACCGGGAAGCGGAGCAGGCCGTCCCTGCCCGTCAGCCCGTAGAGAGAGGCGAAGAGGCGCCACTCGGTGGCCGTGCCGTTGTCGGTCAGATCGCCAGCGATGAGCACCCCCCTAGGGGAGGCCACCCGGCCCCCGAGGGGCGAAGGCCAAGGCTTGCCCGGCAGGCGGTTCATCTGATCCACGATCCTCCGGTTGGCGGCCTCCATGCCCTTGGCGCCGAGGTGTGTGTCCGCGGTGACGATGAAGGTTAGCTCGGACGCGGGTGGAGACGCCCCGGAGCCGAACTGAGCGGAGGGCGCGGCAGAGGCCGCCATGGCGCAGATCGTCATGGCCGAGGCCAGGGTGAGGAAAGGGCTGAGGGAGGATGAGCAGCGGGTCACGTTGATTCTGGGTAGCACGGCCCATGGCGGCGGGCAACTAGCCCTGCTGAGCAGGCTTGAGCGCCCGGCAAGGGGCTGCGGAGAGCCCTGCGGCTCAGGTCGCGGCCTGGACCGGGTTGCGCAGGGTGCCGAGGCCCGCGATCTCGATCTCCACCAGGTCGCCGGGCTTGAGGAACACGCGGGGATCCCTCGCGAAGCCCACCCCGGCAGGGGTGCCGGTCATGATCACGGTTCCGGGCAGGAGCGTGGTGCCCTGGGAGAGGTCGGCTATGAGCTGCGCCACAGTGAAGATCATCTCGGAGGTGCTGGAGTCCTGCATGACCTGGCCGTTCAGCCGGGTGGTGATGCGCAGCGCCTGGGGGTCCGGGACCTCGTCCGCGGTTACCAGAACGGGCCCCAGGGGACAGAAGGTGTCGAAGCTCTTGCCGCGCACCCACTGGCCTCCGCCGGTCTGCTTCTGGACCCTCCGGGCGGAGACGTCGTTGCCGACCATGTAGCCGAAGACATGCTCGAGGGCCCGCTCCTCTGGAGCGTCGCGGGCCGCTGAGCCGATCACCACCGCCAGCTCGCCCTCGAAGTCCACCTCTGGCCGCTCCACGAACTCCGGGCGGAGGAGGATTGGCTCCTCGGGATGCCAGGCCGCGCCCGGGTTCTTCATGAACAGCACGGGCCGTTCGGGCAGGGGCTGTCCCGTCTCCTTGGCATGGTCGCGGTAGTTGAGCCCGATGCCGAGGATCGCCGTCGGCAGGAGCGGGCGCCTGAGCGGCCCCACCATGACGACCCTGCCCGTGTCGCCCAGCTCACCCGGGATCTCACCCTCGAGGAGCGAGGCTCGTCCATCCGGGAGGAGCCGGCCGAGCAGCTCTTTGCCTGATTCGTCGAGGAAGCGTGCAATGCGCATTTCGATGCTCTCCTGTCACCGGATGTCCTTTGGATCCAGCTCGCCGAGGCGCCCGAGGACGAAGGCGCGGATCGCGGGATCGATCGCCGCGCTGGCCTCGCGAAACCTGTCCGTCAGCCTCATGAGGGGCAAGGGGCCGTCCGCCACCAGGATGGGGGTCCTGTTGGCCTTGGGGAGACCATCCCCGGTGTCCACCCGGTGATGACTCACGGAGCCACCAAGCCTCCAGGTCAGGGCGTGCTCATCCTGGCGTTTGTCGTAGCAGAGCTGAAAACCGACGATGGTCGAAGGTGCGTCTCTTCCGTACCAGACGATGAGCTCCAGATCCTGATCTCCGAACCAGCGGCGCGGGCCTTCGTCCTCCAGTTGCCTGACCTGCGGATACTCGCGCATTTTGTGTCCTAGCTCGGTTCTCGGCTCCAGCCACTGAGCAGGGGGGAGCTCGCAGTAGGGGCTCACTGCCCTTGCCCGATGGAGTCATTTCTATCAGGCCGGCAGGATGTTGCCTCGGAAATCACGACAGGGTCGTGACAAGGTCATGAAGGGGTCGTGAAAAGGTCATCTCGGGCTTCACAGCGCAGCAGATTGCCAATACTATGCCCTGGTTACATCAACCTTTGTGCGGGAGATACCAGCCATGCCGAACAACCCTTACGCGCCCGGAGGGCAGCAGGCGCCCCAGAGCCCATACGCGCCCGGAGGGCAGCAGGCGCCCCAGAGCCCATACGCGCCGCCCGGCGCCTACCAGCCGCCCCCTGGATACGGGCCCCCTGCTGGTTACTACCCGCCCCCGGGGATGAAGCCCCACCGCGGGAACGCCGTGCTGACTCTCGGGATCCTCGGTCTGGTCATCTGCGTCATCTGCGGGATCATCGCCTGGGTCATGGGGAACAACGACCTAAGGGAGATGAAGGCCGGCACCATGGACCCGAGCGGCTACGGCCTGACCAACGCGGGCCGCATCTGCGGCATGGTGGGCACCATCCTGGCGGCAGTGGCCATTGTCATCTACCTGGTGGTCGTGGTTGCGGTGATCGGCGCTGGCGCGTCCATGGGCAACTGACCGGGACGCGGCCGGGACCTCGAGAGGATGACGGTGAACGCGCTCGAGCAGCCCGGAGGCGGGCCGGATGAATCCCGGGCCACCTCCATGAGGGTTTTCGGAGGCTGGGAGCTGGCCCTGGAGCCGGCCTCCCGCTGGCCCGGTGTGCCCGCTTGGGCCGTCGCCCTCTCTGTTGCCTGGGTGGCGCTCGTCGGGGTCGGCGCGCTGATCGGGCGCCTGGCTGGCATGGAGGGTCCTCCCTGTCTCTTCCGGTGGCTCACAACGCTGCCCTGTCCCACCTGCGGCGCGGGACGCGGCGCCCTGCGCCTCGTCGATGGAGATCCCCTAGGCGCCCTGCTGTTCAATCCGCTCTTCTTTGCCCTGCTGTTTGTAAGCGCAGGGCTGCTCGCCCTGCGGGTCTCGGCCGCAAGGAGACTGGTCCTTCGACGGGCGAATGGGCCCGTGGCCAGGGCCCCTTGGCTCTGGCTGGTGCTGGGAGCCGCCCTCGCCGGAAACTGGTCCTACCTGCTGCTGGCAGGGATCTGAGCCGGCCAGGATCCGAGGGGAGAGGGCAGGGGCGGAGACGCCGCGGACCCTGCGGATGCCGTGAAGCCGCGTCCGTGGCGGGGACGCCTACTTCTTGCAGGCTTCTTCGGCCTTCTCGGTCAGGTTCAGGGCCTCGGTGGCCAGACCGACTACCTTGTCCTGAGCCTCGTCGATCTCCGCCACCGCGGGGTTGGTGAACCAGGCCGCCTGGTTGTGCTGGGTCACGCTCTTGTCTCTCGAGGCCCTTTGGGCCCTGCCCGCCACCTTGAGGGCCTTCTCTGGCTTCTCCTTCAGCGCGCTGGCCGCCCTCTTTGCGAGGGACTTTGCCTTACTGGAGTTCTCGATCTTGAAGCTCAGGTAGTCCTTGAAGGTGACCATCTCCTTGGCCACCTTTGCGGGGCCTTCCTCGCCAGCGCCGATCTTCTCCTTCAGGGCCTTCTCGACCTTCGAGGTGAGCTCCTTTTCGGTCCAGGAGGCGTGGATGCGGCCCCAGGCAGCCTCTGCCTCCTCCCACTTGGTGGCGGCCTCTCCCCGAGCGGCCTTGCACTTCTCTTCCGAGCCCTTTGGGGATGAGCCCTTGTCGCAGGCGCCCAGGGCAAGCAGGGATGTGAGAGCGATCGTGATGATGCGTTTCATGGATTCCTCACCCAGGTGGTTCGTGGTTCGGGGCGAAATTATGGCACGGCTTGAAGTGTGCGTCCATGGTCCCGATGGCCTGGGTGATGAACTGCGAGATGGTCCCTCGAGATGGCTCTGAGAGATGGGGTCAGGGGCAGCGGGGCAGCGGATCGTCCGTGTCCAGGTGCATGCACTCCGTGCTCCTCCCGAGGGCAAAGGAGTGGACCGTGGCCCACACCTCCTCGAGGGGTAGCGGGGCTCCGAGGAGGGTAACCCCGCCCGGGAGGTAGTCCCTCGGGTGGAAGGCCACGTGCTTCTGGAGCACGAGCTGGTAGGTCCCCTCCGGGGAGAGGCCTTCCACTGTCGAGAGGGCCCAGCGCGAGGGGCCCAGATCCGCTGCCAGGTGCCCGAGATCCATGCCGCTTATGGACACGAGGTAGAAGCTGGAGAAGCCAGGCGTTCCCGAGGGGGCTCGCTCGATCTTGAAGGCGTCTAGGATCTGCTGAGGGCTCAAGGGGCCTGGCTCGAACCCGGTCCAGACCTCCCAGGAGTCCACCAGCGCGGCGTCGGCGGCGTGCACCCGGACGGCCGCCTGCGAGGCCAGCTCCGCCACCCCGAGCTCTGACCGGGCATGGGCGACGAAGGTCACCGGGAGATTGGCGTCGGGCGCCCAGCGCCCCATGAGCTCCCGAACCTTGGCCTCCACCTGCGGGGCAGCCCGCAGCTCGCCCGGCAGGTTGTCTACGAGGGCGAACCTCCGGGCCACCCGCCTTCCGGTCACGAGATCCATGTCTAGGTCCAGCCGGAAGGCCTGCCTGGCATAGGCCCCGGCCTGGACGATGAGGGCGCCGTTCGAGTTGACCGGAGAGTGGAGGACGTCGTGGCTGTGGCCCGAGAGGATCAGGTCGATGCCGTACACGCACTGGGCCAAGTGTTCGTCCAGCTCCAGGCCTAGGTGGCTGACCATCACGAGCAGGTCCACCTCGTCTCTCCGCTTCGACACGATGGAATCCGCAATGCTCACGAAGTCGTAGCGCGTGTCGTCGTAGCCCGGGAGGTATGGCCCGGTGTACTGCTCGTTCCGCTCGTCCCAGGGCTTCGACAGCAGCCCGAAGAAGCCCACCTTCAGACAGCCCACCTCGATGGTCCCGAAGTGCACGGCGCCGAAGGACTCTGGCTCCGGGCCGATCCAGCGGACGTTGCTCGCCAGCACGATGGAGTGGGGATCCTGCGAGTGAGCCAAGACCCCCGCCGGGCCCCAGGCGAAGTCGTGGTTTCCGAGCATGCGCACATCGAAGCCCATGGCCCTGACCAGCTCCACCGTGGCTTGGCCCTCTGACCGCTGCTCGGCCAGCCAACCCTTCTCGTGGTCGTCGCCTGCGTTGGTGAAGAGGGTGAAGGGGTTCTCCTGGCGCACCTTTTCGAAGTAGCCCCGCAGCCTTCCTGGCGGGCTGTCGTCGCCGTCGGGATGAAAGGTGCCGTGCATGTCGTTTACGTGCACGAAGGTGATGGTCTGCAATCTGGCGCTTGGATCGCAGGGCGGAAAGCGGGGCGCGGTGGGGCCGGCGTCGGCATGGGCGTCCCTTTCCCCTGCGTCTCCGTCAAGGTCCTCGGGAGCGCCGCAGGAGGCTCCAAGAACCACGGCCCAGATCGCGAGCATGGTCGCAGATAGAACGACGGCCGGTCGCCAAAGGAACATCGACGCCGAGAGAGAAGGGGGAGAGTGACAGCGACCGAGCATGCCCTAGTATAACCCGCCAAGGGCTCGGAAGAAGCATCGAACCGTGACGGCTGCCCTGGAGGCGGTCCGCTCAGGCCTTGCGCTGGGCTCCCCGTGAGTCTATCGTCTGGTCCGTTTGCAGCCCATGGAGCTCCTATGGAGTCGTCCGAGAACCTTGGTCACGATCCGACAGTCAAGCTTCTCAAAGGAGGAGAGGGCGAAGAGTCGGCTCTGGTTTCCGAGGCCGCGCGAGGTGCTGGTGGGCAACCCACGGGCGTTGCCGCGCCCGGGGCCGCGCCCGGGGCCGCGCCCGGGGCCGCGCCAGCCGATCCGCTGGTGGGGCTGGTCGTGGCGGGCCGCTACCGGCTGCTGGCGCCCCTGGCGACGGGGGGAATGGGCTCGGTTTACCGCGCCGAGCAGCTCACCTTGGGGCGTCAGGTGGCGGTGAAGCTCATGGTGGATCCAGGCGAGGAGCTCATAGAGCGCTATCGCAGGGAGGCCGTGGCGCTCTCCGAGGTCTCGCACCCGGCGATAGTGGAGATCTTCGACTTCGAGACCTTTGGGGAGGGGAGCAGCGCCCGTTGCTGCCTGGTGATGGCCTTCATCGATGGCAAGGATCTCGCCGACTACCTGGCGTCGAAACCACTCGGGTATCTCGAGCCGGGGGAGGTTCGCGCCCTGATCCTGCCGGTGGTCTCCGCCCTGGTGGAGCTCCACGCCAACGGGATCCTGCACCGGGATCTGAAGCCGGACAACATCGTGCGGTTTCAGCGGGCGGACGGCAGAGCGGGGGTGAAGCTGGTGGACTTCGGCATCGCCCGGAGACAGGTGGACCAGTCCATGACCGCCTCGGGATACGTCCTGGGCACGCCTCCCTACTTGCCCCCCGAGACCATGCTCGGAGAGAAGCACACGCCCCTTTCGGACATCTACGCCCTCGGCGCCACCATGTTCGAGATGCTGACCGGGTCGCCGCCCTATGGAAGCGGCTCGGCGGCGCAGATCATGCAGAAGGCCCTTTCGGGCCCGGTGTCCTTTCCGCCGGACCTCCTCGCCACGCCCCTTGGTCAGCTTCTCCGCCGCATGCTCTCCAGACGCCCGGCCCAGCGCCCCGACGCCATGGAGGTGCTCCAGATCCTGGAGGCGATGCGGTATTCGGATGGCGAAGCAAATCTGCCCAGCAGGGAGCCCAGCCTGCGTCCCACGCGCCCCCTGCCCGGCAAGGGCCGCGCGCTGCCCGAGCCCGAGCCCGACGCCGACGCCGGGGGACCGCCTGCCTCCCTGGACGGGAAGAGCCCGGGGGCTGTCGCAAGTAGCCCAGGGCCCCGCGGCCGCGCGGCTCCCTGGTGGTTGTTCCTGATCCTCGGGGCGCTGCTCGGAGCGGGCGGGGCGGCGCTGGCCTGGGTGATTCTCAAGCCTGGGCTATAACGCGTAGTACAGGTTCATCTCGAAGGGATGGGGGCGGTTGCGGACGGCCACGACCTCCTTGGTCTTCTCCTCGATCCAGCTCTTGATTAGCTCCTCGTTGAAGACGCCGCCTTCGAGGAGGTACTGGTGATCCTCCTCGAGGGCCACGAGGGCCTCGTCGAGGCTGCCGGGGATGGACTGGAGCCGGGCGCGCTCCTTTTCGGACCAGGCGAAGACGTTGTCGTCGAAGGGCCCGTAGCCGTTCTCCGGGGTAGGGCGGATGCCTCTCTTGATGCCGTCGAGGCCCGCCATGAGCAGGGCGCTCATGGCGAAATAGTAGTTACATGTGCCGTCGCCGGTCCGGTACTCGAAGCGCTTGGTCTCTGGGGTGTTGACATAGCGCGGGATCCGGATGGCGGCGCTGCGGTTCGCCAGGCCGAAGAAGAGCTTGACCGGGGCCTCGAAGCCGGGCAGGAGCCGCTTGTAGGAGTTGGTGCTCGGGTTAGTGAGGGCGGCCAGGCTGCGCCCGTGGGCGAGGATCCCGCCGATGAAGAAGAGCGCCTCGTCCGAGAGGTCCGCGTATCCACCCTTCTTCCAGAAGACGTTCTTGCCACCCTTCCTGAGCTGGATGTGGAAGTGCATGCCGCTGCCGGGCTCCTCGTATAGCGGCTTGGGCATGAAGGTGGCGGTGAGCCCGTTTCGAAGCGCCGTGTTGTGGATGATGTCCTTGATGTACATCATCCGGTCCACGATGAGGCTGAACTCCACGAGCTCGGTCTCGATCTCCTGCTGGCTGGAGAGCCCGCCCTCGTGGTGGTGATAGCGGACCGGACAGCCCACTTCCTCGATGAGCTGCACCATCTCCTGTCGCACGTCGGCGTATTTATCGAAGGGCGTATCGATGTGGTAGCCCTTTCGGTTCGACACCGCGGTGCCGTCCTTGTCTTGGTAGCCGAAGGGGAGGTCCTCCTTGTTTTCGGCGGAGGTGAACTTGAAGCCGGCGCTGAACTTTCCGTTGTGGATCTCGGCCTCGTTGAACAGGTAGAACTCGAACTCGGGGATCCACCAGGATTCGTCCGCCACGCCGGTGGAGACGAGGTGGGCCTGGGCCCGCTTGGCCAGGCTGCGCGGGTCCTTGGCTACCCCCTCCCTGGTCTCGGCATCGCAGATGTAGGCCAGCACCCGCAGGGTAGGATGGCGCGTGAAGGGATCCAGGATCGCCGTGTCGAGGTCTGGAACCAGCGCCATGTCACCGGACTCCACCGAGCGCATGCCTGGCACGCTGGAGCCGTCAAAGGGCACTCCCTGCTCCAGCACGGACTCCAACCGCGCGAGCGGGAAACCCACGTGGTACCAGTTGCCCACCAGATCCGAGTACTTGATGTCCACGGTCTCGATGTCGTGCTTTCGGATCAGGTTCTCGACCTTTCCTGTGATCATGGCGCCTCCGGATAGGGCTTGGGTTGCCAGGCAACATAGCGTAAAAAAGGGCTCCGGAGAAGCTCCGGAGCCCCTACTCGTGACCCCAACGGGATTTGAACCCATCGGGAGAATCGAGAAACCGTAAACGTTACGCGCCATTTTCCGTGATCGCTCGTCTGGTGGCGTGTCCAGCCCGTATCAAAGGATACGCGGGGTTACGAGGGGCGTCGGATCGGCGTAGGCATTTCGTGGGCAGAAACCGACCCCACAG